>JBJOMQ010000153.1:0-6141 GCA_046052275.1 Actinomycetota bacterium
GCGGGCTTCGGCGAGTTGATGGTGTCGGCCATCCGAGCCTGGTCCGGTGCCGACGCCGCCGGCGACAACGGCGACGAACGCCCCTCGCGACTCGACCGCGCCGAGCAGTGCTGGTCGCTGGGCGGGGCACCGTGGGATCCCGTACGGAGCCTCGAGCGCTACGAGCTGCTCTTCGAGGCAGGCCTCGTTGCCGAGGCAGCCTCATCTGGCGCGGCGACGCCAGCGTCCGGCGCGGCCACCGGCATCGCCGCCGCACTCGACCACCGCCGCATCCTCGCCAGTGCCCTCGGCCGGGTGCGCGGCAAGCTCACCTACCGGCCGGTGGTGTTCGAACTGCTGCCCGACACGTTCACCCTTCTGCAGTTGCAGCATGTCGTCGAGGCCCTCGCCGGTGTCACGCTCCACAAGCAGAATTTCCGCCGCCTCGTCGAGGGGGCCGGACTGGTGGAGGGCACTGGTCGTCGGGCAGAGGGTCTTACCGGCCGACCGGCCGAGCTGTTCAGGTTCCGTCGCGGGGTGCTGCGCGAACGCCCGGCACCGGGCATGAACCTTCCTGGACGTCGCTGAGGTACGAGCCGTCCGAGGTGCGAAGGCCCCTTGTGCTCCGATAGAGTACGAGTTATAGTCAGAGTGATGATAAGTCGTCGAGGCCGGATCCACCCAGACGGCGACCACGCATCCCGTACCACTGGAGAGCACCGATGACGCCACAGGGACTTCCCGCTGAGGAACTGGCAGCGCTCGAGCCGCTGATCGCCGAGATCGAGCTCCTCAAGCGCCAGCGCAACGCCGTCGTGCTCGCCCACAACTACATGACGCCCGACATCTTCCACACGGTGGCCGACATCCGCGGTGACAGCCTCGCCCTTGCGCAGGAGGGTGCCCGCACCGACGCCGACGTCATCGTCATGGCAGGTGTCCACTTCATGGCAGAGACGGCAAAGATCCTCTCGCCCGACAAGACCGTGCTGATCCCCGACCTGCGAGCGGGGTGCAGCCTCGCCAGTTCGATCACTGCCGGCGACGTACTGGCGCTTCGCGCCCAGCACCCAGGCGTCCCTGTCGTCACCTATGTCAACACCACCGCTGCGGTGAAGGCTGTCAGCGACGTCTGCTGCACCTCGGCGAATGCCGTGCAGGTCGTCGAGTCACTCGGTGCTCCGACCGTGATGCTCCTCCCGGACCGCTTCCTTGCCGCCAACGTCGCCCAGCAGACCGACGTCGAGATCATCACCTGGGAGACCGGGGCCTGCGAGGTGCACGAGCGGTTCACCGGGGTGCAGATCCGCGGCCTGCGCAGCAACTATCCCGACGGCGTTGCAGTCGTTGCCCACCCGGAGTGCCCCACCGACGTCACCGCCGAGGCCGACTTCGTCGGCTCCACCTCTGCGATGGGACGCTGGCTCACTGCCAATGCGCCCCGTCGGGTCGCCCTCATCACCGAGTGCTCGATGGCCGACAACCTCGCCATCGACCACCCCGAGATCGAGTGGGTGAAGCCGTGCAACCTGTGCCCGCACATGAAGCGCATCACCCTCACCGGCATCCGCGATGCCCTCGTCTCGATGCAGCACGAGGTGCACGTCGACGACGACGTCATTGCTGGGGCGAGGCGGGCACTCGACCGCATGCTCGCCGTCGGTCGCGGCGAGTCGATCACGGCGGCACCGAGGTGAGCCGTCCCGCACCCGAGTCAGACGTCATCGTCATCGGCTCCGGTGCCGCAGGACAGTCGGCGGCGCTCGCTGCCGCCGGATCGCGTGTGACGCTGCTCACCAAGTCGGTGCTCGGCTCGGGCAACTCACCGTGGGCACAGGGCGGTGTCGCCGCCGCTGTTGCCGAGGGCGACTCGCCCGCACTGCATGCCGCCGACACCATCGCCGTCGGGGTCGGGCTCAACGATGCCGACGCAGTCCGCGTGCTCACCACCGAAGGGCCCGACCGCGTCCGCGAACTGCTGGCGTGGGGTGCCCGCTTCGACCGGGCGGCCGACGGGCACCTCGCGCTCACCCGCGAGGCGGCTCACTCGACACGGCGAATCCTTCATGCGGCCGATGCCACCGGCGTCGAGATCATCCGCACGCTCCGCGAGGCGGTCATCGCCAGCGATGCCATCACGGTCGTCGAGCACGCCACGGCGGTCGACCTGCACGTCGTCGACGGCAGCATCGCCGGCGTGCTCGTCGACCACGGCGACGGTGACCTCACCGTGTACCCGGCTCGCACCGTCGTGCTCGCCACCGGCGGCATCGGCCGCCTCTACGAGTTCACCACGAATCCGGCCGAGGCCACCGCCGACGGCATCGCGCTGGCGGCGCGTGCAGGTGCCACGTTGCGCGACCTCGAGTTCGTGCAGTTCCACCCCACCGCGCTCGCCGCCGCCGGCGCCGATCCACTCCCGCTGCTCACCGAGGCGCTGCGCGGCGAGGGCGCCCACATCATCGACGAGAGCGGCCGGCGATTTGTCTTCGACTCGCATCCCGACGGCGAGCTTGCGCCGCGCGATGTCGTTGCCAGGGCAATCACCCGCCACCGGCTCGACGGGCACCAGGCATTCCTGAACGCCGGCACCGAGCTGCGAGCCGGCTTCGCCGAGCACTTCCCCACCGTGCTGGCGTCGTGCCTCGCTCACGGCATCGACCCGCGACACGAGCCGATGCCGGTCAGCCCGGCGCAGCACTACCACATGGGCGGAATCGCCACGGATCTCGACGGACGCACCGATATCGACGGCCTGTTCGCCGCCGGCGAGGCGGCCGCCACCGGCACCCACGGCGCCAACCGGCTCGCCAGCAACAGCTTGCTCGAAGCGCTCGTGTTCGGCGCACGAGCCGGCCATGCCGCCGCCGACCTGTCACGCCTCGACGCTCCCGCACATCGCGCCCGCCTCAGCCGCCGGCGGCCCGAACTGCACTTCGCCAATCGCATGCCCGACGCCGACCGCTCGCATGCGGCCATCACCGAGCTGCGACACCTGATGTGGCGCCACGTCGGCATCCTCCGCGACGGCGACGGCCTGCGCTCCGCCTGCAACTCGCTCGCCGCACTCGACCATCCCGACCTCACCCACGAGGCGCGCAACATGGTGCTTGCAGCTCGGCTCATCGCCGAGGCCGCACTCGTGCGCACCGAGAGCCGAGGCGCCCACCAGCGCCTCGACCACCCCGCCACGGATCCGTCGTGGGCCTGCCACCTCGACTGCCGTCTGCCTGCTGCCGGCACCGGCACGGCAACCGAGTTCGAATGCGCAGGCCGCGCCGATCTCGCCGTCATGGGCTCATGAACCGCATCCAGTGGGAGGGGCAGGTACGCGAGTGGCTGCTCGACGACCTGGGCCGCGCCGGTGACATCACCACCCACTCGATCGTGCCGCCCGGCCGATCGTGCACGGCGCAGATGATCGCCCGCGAACCCGGCGTGATCGCCGGCATTGCTGTCGGCACTGCCGCATTCGGCCTGCTCGACCCATCGGTCACGGTTGTCCAGCACGTCGCCGACGGCGACCGCGTCGAGTCCGGCACCTGTGTCGCATCGATCAGCGGGCCTGCCCGAGCCGTACTCTCGGCCGAGCGCACCTGCCTCAACATTGTCTGCCACCTGTCGGGCATCGCCTCCGCCACACGCGCTGTCGTCGATGCCATCGCCGGCACAGGCGCCTCCATCGTCGACACGCGCAAGACCACGCCGGGGCTGCGCTCGCTCGAGAAATGGGCCGTCACGCTCGGCGGCGGCTCGAATCATCGCTTCGGCCTCGACGACGCCGTACTCATCAAGGACAACCACATCGCCGTCGCCGGCGGCATCACCGCCGCAGTGCACGCCGCCCAGCGGCACGCCGGACACCTCGTGAAGATCGAGGTCGAGGTCGACACGCTCGAGCAGCTCGACGAGGCCCTCACCCTCGACATCGACGTCGTGATGCTCGACAACTTCGACCTCGACCAACTCCGCGTCGGCGTGCAGCGCGTGCGAGACCACGCCCAGCGAACGGGACGGCGAGTCCTCGTCGAGGCATCCGGCGGCATCCGTCCCGACACTGCCGCCGCTATCGCAGCAACGGGAGTCGACCTGCTCAGCATCGGGCGGCTCACCAACTCGAGTCCCAACCTCGACGTCGCCCTCGATATCGACGGCTGACGCCGATGACCACCGCCGTCGAACACTGGGCTACTGCGCTGCAGGGCTGGGGCATTCCCGACGAGATCCTCCGTCAGGCACCGCAGTCGCCGTGGATCCACCCTGTCGCCAGCTTTCGTCCGAGCGGCGATGTGCACGTCGACACGCCGTCGCGTCATCGCGCGCTCGAGGCACTCGGGGGCCGGCACCCCACGGTGCTCGACGTCGGCTGCGGCGGCGGCAGGGCTGCGTTCGGGCTCGTCCCGCCCGCCACCAGCGTGGTGGGCGTCGACCACCAGCAATCGATGCTCGACGTGTTCTCCGCCGAGGCAGCAGCGCGCAGCGTCGAGTGCCGCACCGTGCTCGGCGACTGGCCCGAGGTCAGCCGCATCACGCCCGTCTGCGATGTCGTCACCTGCCACCACGTGTTCTACAACGTCGCCCGCCTCGACGAGTTCGCCCTCGCTCTCACCCAGCACGCCCGCCGCAGGGTGGTCGTCGAGATGCCGGTCCGGCATCCGCTCACGCATCTCGCTGATGCATGGCGGCGCTTCTGGCAGCTCGAGCGGCCAACCACGCCCACGGTGGACGATGCACTCGACGTGCTCACCGAGGCCGGACTCGACGTGCGCCACGAGCGCTTCACGATCGCCTCAACAGACGGCGCCGGCGGCACGGTCACCGACCTCGATGTCGAGCACATGCGCATCAGGCTCTGCCTCCCCGCCGACCGAGACACTGAGGTGCGCGAGTTCCTCGAGCACCGCGATCCGCCGCCCCGCGAGCTGGCGGCGCTGTGGTGGGACATTCCCGGATTGCCGGTCGCCGGCTGACACCCATCCGCCGGCCGAGGTCGGCCAGTACGCTGCCCTGACCACCAACAAGGGCTCTGTGCACATGCGATTCGCCTCACTATCCGACCGACTCGACGGCCTCGGGGCCGCGAAGTGGGCCGTCCACCTGGAGGGCGTGCGCCGCCGCGTCGCCGGCGACACCGTCACGTTCCTCTCGATCGGCGAGCCCGACCTGCCACCACCTGCCAGCGTCATCGAGCGTGCCGTGCAGTCGCTCACCGGCGGCCGCACCCGGTACGCCGACGGCCAGGGAGAGCCGGCCGCCCGCCGAGCTATCGCCGCGCATCTCAGCCGCCGGTCGGGACTCGACGTCGACCCCGGCCAGGTGGTGTGCGTCGCCGGCACCCAGAACGGCCTGTCGGTGGCGCTGCTCACCGTTGCCGAGCATGGCGACGAGGTGCTCGTCCCCGATCCCTACTACGCCACCTACGAGGGTGTCGTCGCCGCCACTGGCGCCACCTTCGTGCCGGTGCCCACCCTGCCCGAGGACGGGTTCCACGTCACCGCTGCGGCAATCGAGTCGCGGATCACGCCGCGCAGCAGGGTGCTGCTGCTCAACACCCCGAGCAACCCGACGGGTGCAGTGCTGTCGGCCGACGAAATCGACGCGATCGGCGAGGTGTGCATCCGTCACGACCTGTGGATCGTGTGCGACGAGGTGTACGCCGACCTCACCTTCGGCTCGCCGTTCGCCTCTCCCTTCGACCGACCACAGCTGCGTAGCCGCACGCTCGCCACCAGTTCGATCTCGAAGTCGCATGCCCTGCCGGGCTTCCGCACCGGCTGGATCGCCTGCGCTCCTGAGGCCACGCACCGCGTGCTGTCGGTCTCGGAGACGATGCTGTTCGGCTCGCAGCCATTCCTCGCCGACGCACTTGCCGTAGCGCTCAGCGAGCAGCACCCCGAGGTCGTACGCCTGCGCGACACCTTCCGTGGACGCGCCGAGGCACTGGTGCAGGCATTCACCGGGTCGCAGTCCGCCACGGCACGGATGCCCGAGGGTGGCATGTTCGTCCTCGTCGACGTGCGCGCCACCGGCCTGTCGGGTGAGGAGTTCGCATGGCAGTTGCTGCGCGAGGAGGACGTCGTGGTGATGCCGGGCGAGAGCTTCGGACCCGGCGGTGCCGGCCATGTGCGTGTTGCGCTCACCGTCGATGCGGCAGTGATGCTC
>JBJOMQ010000154.1:0-6053 GCA_046052275.1 Actinomycetota bacterium
GTGCTCATGCCGCCGGCCGAGGACACTGGTGGCGAGATGCCCGGTACCGGTTCGAACCTGACGATGACCATCATCGCCCTCGGCCTCCTGGCCATGGGCACGGTCATCGTGCTCGGCGCCCGCCGCCGCGCCACGGTCTGATCCAACCCCATTAGCGGCCCTCCTCCCTGGGCCGACTACGAGAGAGGGCGCCCTTCGGGGCGCCCTCTTCGCGTTGTTCATCGAACTCGCCGATACCGAGCAATCACCTCGGCCGTCGGCACCACTGCCGCTGCGACGGCCGGTCCGCCTATCGGTGCGCCAGCTCTGCTGCCGTGAGGCTGGCGAACATCTCATCGGCTTCCTCGGTCGACAGGCACTTCTCCAGGATCGGCGTGTAGATCTCCTGCTCCTTGGCAAAGTGCAGCGACACGAGCACGTACAACCCGTACAGCACCTTCCGCAGCGACTGCGCCAAGTCAACCGCCAGCACGTCGGTGCGATGCAGGCGCCATCGCAGCTCGCCCAGCTCCTCTGTCAGGCGCTGCACCTCGACATGGTCGCGACGCATGGTGGCGGTTGCCATCGGGGCGCCCATCGCCCTCGACACCAACGGATACATCACCTCGTCCTCTGCAGCCGCGTGCGGAATGAGCGTGCGAGTGATGAAGCGGTACGAGGCATCGACAGCGTCAATCACCACCTCGAGCGGGGCCTCGCCGACGCTGTCGGCGGTGGATCGCAGTGCTTCGATGTACGGCAGCAGCTTGCGGTGCTCACGGTGCAGCGGTGTCATCGAGGTGGTCATGGCGCCTCCATCGCGTCTGCCCCGTCTACGAACGCCGGTGGTGCGGGACCGCACGGGGGGAACTCGGTCCCGCACCGCCGACACTGTCACGGTACGAAACCGCGTCGTCCGACGCAGGAGCCGTTCGTCACCGATGCGGGGAGTCGGGCGCGAGTGCCCACCGGAGCACCCGCGTCAGCGCCTCACCTGCCGGACGCACCACGGCGCGTTCGCTGACCGGCAGCCACGGAAGCCGGAGCGGGATCCGAGCCCACAGCGGCAGCAGGCTCACCGCCGCCGCCGCCAGCACGCCGTAGGCCGGCTTCGCCACCAGAGGCAGCGGAGCCGACACGAGCAGGTAGCGGGCCGCCTCACGCGCCTCGGGCGTGCTGCGAAGCTCTCGTCGATACGCCGCCATGCGCTGGCGCAGCTCGGCAACACTCGTCGCCGGTGACGGCACGCCGAGCGATCTCGCAATGACCGCCATCTGCGCCACGTACTCGTCAGCGTCGGCATCGCTGAGCGGCTGAGCCCCATAACGGCGGTATGCCGAGAGGAAGCTGTCGAGCTCGGCGATGTGCACCCACTCGAGCAGGTGCGGATCGTTCGCCGAATAGGCGCGGCCGTCCGATGCAGTTCCCACCACTCGCGTGTGCACTCGATGCACGGTGTCGACTGCACGCTGAGCCTCGCTTGCCGGGCCGTACGTCGTGGCAGCGAGGAAGTCGGCGGTGCGCTGCAGCCGTCCCCACGGGTCACTCCGATAGTCGCTGTGCTGGGCAACGCCGGCCATGGCTAACGGATGCAGCGACTGCAGCAGCAGGGCACGCAGGCCGCCGATGAACATGCACGTGTCGGCATGGACGACCCGGATGGTCGAGCCCTCGGGAAACCATCGCTCGCCTGGCGCCTCGAACAATTCCTCGGCACGGCTGTCGGCGCTCGGGCCGACCACTCTCGACCTCACCGCGTCGGCAACGAGTGCCCGCACGGGCTCGAGCATCGACATCAGGCATCACCTGAGACGTCGATCGAAGTGAAGTTGGGATCGGTCTCGATGTCGTCGGCGGCAAAGAGCACCTGCTTCCAGTCCTTCTCGCTGTACCGGACTGTCTGCGACTCGAACAGCGGTGACCCGCGATCGCCGGTGCCGCCGTACACGAGGATGCTCCACGCAACGGGGAAGCCGGCCGAGAAGTCGACCACCATGATGAAGCTCGTGCCGTAGTTGACGGGATATCCGTCGGCGGTGAGCTGCGAGCCGTCGAACAGACGGGCACCGCGCTCGGGCTGCGGTTCGGTCGAGCCGCCCAGACCGGCCCACGACAGAATGTTCGTGACGCCGTCGCTGCCAAACCCGCCGTGCAACGCGATGCGACGGCCGCTCCGCTCGGTGTACTGCATCTCGCCGAGCGGGACGTCGACCGAACGGCCGGCCTGCCCGAGCACCTGCACGGCACGGGCCAGCGCCACCAGCACCGGATCCGTGGTCGTCAGCTCGACGCCGAACTCTGTCGACTGCGGCACGCGGGCGGCGAGCCCACGCGGGGTATTCGCTGGATCCGCCGGATCGAAGGGAACATCCCACAACGACGCAATATCCGCCTGGCCGATGAACTCCCGCCACAGCACCGCACCGATGCTCTCGAGGTCGTAGCGGCCATCCCACGCTGCCAGCACGGAGCAGGCATATTCGATGCCCACGCTCTCCGCCGGAATCAGCACCTCACCGTTCGCATCGACAAAGTCGGGGACACGGACAAACTCTTCGCCACTGCACCGCTCGACGACCGGTTCGCGGAGCACGCGGGCCACATACCCTTCGTTGTCGAATGCCAGGCTCCGAAGCTCGCCGCCCGTGAAGAGTCCGTCGTCGCCCGCAGGACCAGCGGGCGAATCGTCCGACAGCACTGCTGCGTTCTGCCTGGTGCGCCAACTCTGCTCGACCTCGGCGCGGCCATGCAGCACCGAGTAGTCGCCATCGAGCAGATTCTCGGCGTTGCTGAGCCAGTAGCTGTCGTTGGCGTTGAACACGTAGTCCGAGCGCTCGGTCATTGGCATCTCGTCGAAGGGAACGAGTCCTGGGTCACGGGCGCCCGAGGACTCCTCCCACTGGAACAGGCTGTCGCTGCCGTCGAGCAGCACGACTCGGTTCTGCGCAGCGATGGCGGCGAGTCCGCCCGATTCCACCTCAGCGAGATATGCGGCCTCGGCCTCGTCGCTGAGATTCGGCGTGGCCGACGTATCCGCATACCACGCCCTTCCGTCGGCGCTGACGGCAATGGTGTTGAAGAGCGGCACACCCTGATACGTGCGATGGGCATCGACGAACTCGTCGAATGACGTGGCAAGGTTCATCGCTGCGTACTGCTCGATGAACTCGTCGTTCTCCAGATTGGCGTCTCGGAAGGTGAGTACCGTAGATGTCGACCACCCGACACCCGGGAAGTCGATGATCGGCCCGTACTCGCTGCGCCACATCTCGCGCTGCACCACTGCCATCGACCCGTCCGGCTGGCGCACCTGCAGGTCGATGAAGGTCGACGTCATCGGCCGCGACTCACCGTCGACCAGATACGACGTCGGATCAGCGGGGTCGAGCGACAGCGTGTAGGCGGTGAATCGATTGCCGGCAGAGACGGTATGAGTCCAGGCGAACTGGTCGGTGAACCCGATACCGACGCCCGGCACTCCCAGCAACTGGGCCCCGTAAATGTCGAGCTCTCCGGGCACCGTGAGCTGCACCTCCCAGAAACGCAGCTCGCCCTCCCAGGGGAAGTGTGGATTCGCCAGCAGCAGTCCGCCCTCGCCGCCGGCCGTGCGGTCCGCACCGATCGCCCAGCCGTTGCTCGCCAGCGGCACGTCAGCGAGGTCGTCGAAGGCTGCAGCGCTGGCATCGTCGGCCGTGGTCGTGGGATCGGTCGACGGCACCGGGGCGACGGCCAGATCGGGTGGACGGGCGGCAGCGATATAGCCCACCAGCTGCGCCGAGCTCGCCTGCAGAGCGATCGCCCGTGCATACGAGTACACATCGGCACCCGACACCTTGAACACCCATGGCTCGGCGGCGCACCACCCCGTGAGACCCGTGTTGTCGTCGAGGAACTGGTTCCACCCTGCGGCGAACGCCTCGAACTCCTCCACGATCTGCGGATCGACCGTCTCGTAGTCGGTACGGGCAATCTCGTCGATGCCGATCGACCGCCATGCGAAGTCGCTGTCGAGGAATCGATTGCCGTCGCCGACGCCGAGGAACTCGGACCGCCGGCCCTGGATGCGCAGCAGTTGGTCGGCCAGCGAGCAGCCGTGGTCCTGAGCACTTGCGTAGCCCTGGCCGAAGAACGCGCCCTTCAGATCGGCCGCCAGGACGTGCGGCACGCCGTCGGTGGTCCGCCGGATGGTCGCCTCGTAGAACGAACCATCCTCCACCGTGGTGGCCGGAAGAGTGTCGACGGTGTCATCGCTGGCATCCGGGCGACGGGGCGTGCAGGCAGCGAGCAGTGCCACTGCCAGCACTGCACCGGTGACTCGACGGATCATCCCCTGAGTATGCACCCGAGTTCCCGCCGCAGGCACCCCGACAGGGGTCTTTCAGCCCACCGACGAACGGCCTCACGCCGAATGTCAGGCAAGGCGACGAATCGACGTCCCCTTCGATGGCGACCATGAGGTCACCACCAGCTCGCTGCCCTCGACCTCGACGAGCGACATCGACCGGACCAGCAACTCGACAAGCACTCCTGGCATCGACTCATCTCCACGACCGATGGCATGCAGCAGGCGACGGCTCTCGCTCTCGTCGGCGAACCGTACATCGGCGTCGAGCCGGACATCACCATGACCGGGTGGCAGCTGGGCGTTGAGTGGCGCGGAGTGAACCGAGCACCACGGTCGGGCGCGGAGGTCGCGCTGGCGGGCGGCGGCGGGCATCATGCCGAGCCACATCACGCCCTCGGTGATGTAGAGGTTTGTGCCGCTCACCCGCGGTCGGCCATCACTTCGCACTGTCGCCATGACGTGGTGCTCGTGCGCAGCAAAGCGGCTTGCCACGGCAGCGGCCAGCGGAGCAGCCTGTCGCTCGACCTCGCTCCACGGCAGCCCAACCTCACTCATACTCGCAGTCTCGCACCGCTCACCGGCGACGAAGTGACGCCGCTGTTGCATCCTCGCCGCAGCGAACAGACGCGATCCTCATCGTCGCCGGGACGTCGCACGCATGCACCGATAGCGTCAGCCCAACGTGATGTTCCGGATTCCCGACGCAGGAGGGTCACCATGCGCAGATCGGTTCAGCTCCTGGCGCAAATTCTTTCCCGTCTGCTCGGCGCTGCCGTGGTGCTCGGTGTGGTCCTCGCGGCTCGGCTCATGCGCCGGCGCAAGCAACTGCTCGCCGACATCCCAGTCGAACTGCGCCACTGGATGCTGCTGATTCCCACGAGGGTCACGAATCGCCTATCGCTGCGGATCAGCCGGCGGATCGTGGCGATCACGACACGACCTGTCGACGGCTGCGTGATGCGCGAGGAGCATGTGCCAGCAGCCGGCGATAACGATGGCGAGCGCGGTGGCCGTGGTGTGCGAGTCGTCGTGTACGAGCCAGTCGATCGACAGAAGCACACCGGTGCCCTGCTGTGGATACATGGAGGCGGTCTTGTGATGGCCGGTGCCGACCAGTACCACGATGTGTGCAGCAAATTCGCCGTCGATCTCGGAATCGTCGTCGCGAGTGTCGACTACCGGCTCGCTCCAGAGCATCCCTTTCCAGCCGGCCTCGACGACTGCATGGTGGCTCTGCGCTGGCTCGATGGCGAGGCTGATCGGCTCGGCATCGACCGATCCCGCATTGCCGTCGGGGGCGACAGCGCCGGCGGTGGCCTCGCCGCATGCGTCGCCCAGCGCTCCCGAGACGAGGGCGGCCCGGCGCTCTGCTTCCAACTCCTGCAGTATCCGATGCTCGACGATCAGAGCCCGCTTCGCAGTGGGCACGAGACCCTCGTGTGGTCGCGGCGCTCGAATGCCTATGCGTGGTCGCTCTACTTGGGCCACGACGTCAATGCCGACGAGTCCCGTCGATATGCGTCGGCGGCACGGTGCATCGAAATGCGCGGGCTGCCGCCAGCGTGGATCGGCATCGGCACCGCCGACCTCTTCTACGACGAGTCAATCCGCTATGCCCAGCGGCTCACCGATGCCGGGGTGCAGTGCGACCTGCATGTGGTGCACGGCATGTACCACGGTGCCGAGCGAGTACGGCCGTCGGCGCCGAGCATGCGGGAGTTCACGTCTC
>JBJOMQ010000155.1:0-6051 GCA_046052275.1 Actinomycetota bacterium
GGGCAACGGCAAAGGCCGGTCGCACGCTCCTGACGAAGCTCACCTTCGACCTGTGCGCCGCTGTCGACGAGTGGTGGCGCTGACCCGCACGGCACTGCACATCGCCGCCGCTGCGGCGAGAATGCCGACATGGCTGCCATCCGCTACCGGCTCGATCGCACCTGGCGACGGCCGGGCGACGGGTCGGTGGTGATCGCAGGGTCGCCGCTTCGACTGTTTCGGCTCTCAGCCGGAGGCGCCCATGTGGCTGCCCAGATCGAGGCGGGCACGCAGTCCGACACTGCGGCGGTGCGCGAGTTCATCGACCGCTTCGTCGATGCCGGTGCGCTGCACCCGATTCCGGATGCCAGTGAGTTCACGCTCGCCGATGTCACGGTGGTGATGCCGCACTGGTCGCCGGACAGCGGGCGGCTCACTGCTGCGGTGCCTGCGGGTGTCGATGTGGTCGTCGTCGACGACGCCTCACCGGGATGGTCGGCGCCGGCACCCGAGGGACCAGCGCTGCGCGTGATTCGACGCGAGTCGAACGGCGGGCCTGCGGCGGCGCGCAACACCGGCCTCGCCGAGGTGCGCACGCCGCTCGTTGCATTCGTCGACACCGATGTCGTGCTGCCGGCCAGCGCTGATGAGTGGCTTGCGCCGCTGCTTGCCCACTTCGTCGATCCAAGGGTGGCCATCGTCGCACCCCGCGTGGCATCTCGCGCCGACATCGGCAGCGTTGCTGCCTACGAGCAACTGCACAGTCCGATCGACATGGGAGGCGAGCCGGCACGAGTGGCACCAGGCACGCGTGTCGGGTACGTGCCGTCTGCGGTCATGGTGTGCCGCACCGACGCGGTACGCGACCTCGGCGGCTTCGACGAGGGGCTGCGCTTCGGCGAGGATGTCGACCTCGTGTGGCGCGCTGTCGCTGCCGGCCACCGCGTCCGCTACGAGCCCGATGTCGTGGTGCACCATCGACCGCGCAGCCGATGGGCCGACCTCCTGCGCCAGCGCGTCGGCTACGGGCGATCCGCCGCACCGCTGGCTGCGCGCCATCACGCTGCCGTCGCTCCCGTGCGCGCCAGTGCGTGGAGCCTCGCCGTGTGGTTGCTCGTCGTGATGCGTCGCCCTGTCGCTAGTGCTGCGCTCGCTGCGGGCACGGCGTTTGCCCTGCGCCGGCGGCTCTCGGTGCTGCCCGGTGCCGATGCGCTGCGGCTGGCGCTGACCGGCCACCTGCATGCCGGACGCCAGGTTGCGTCGGCGCTTCGCCGGGTGTGGTGGCCGCTCGCCGCCGCGGTGTGGCTCGTGTCGCGGCGGTCCCGTCCGGCGCTTGCCGCTGCGTTCGTGCTGCCCGAGGTCATCGAGGCACTGCGCCTGCGGTCGACTCGTCCGGTGCGCGACCTGCCGGCGGCGATTGCCGACGACGTTGCCTACGGGTACGGGGTATGGGCCGGTGTCGCTGCCACCGGCGAGGTCGGCGCGCTGCTGCCCGAGGTGAGTGGCTGGCCGCCCCGCGACCGGGGCTGACGCACCGACGAGTTCGCGGCGTGTGCCATGCCAGAGGGGCTGCAGGGGTACTGTCGCCGTCATGGTGCGGCTCACGGTGCATCGCACGGCTTGGCTGCAGCACGTGCACGACGTCGCCGACTCGTACGGCGATGCCCTCGTGCCGGTGGTGAAGGGCAACGGCTACGGATTCGGTCGCAGCGTGCTGTTCGATCTCGTCGGCGACGGTCTGGGCTCGTCCGATGAACTGCGGCGCCACGATGTCTGCGTCGGCTCGGTGCACGAACTTGCCGACGTGCCATCGACGCTGCGCCCGGTGGTGCTCACGCCCGTCCTTGCTCCTCCCCCACCCGACCGTCCGGGCCACCGCGCAGCCGTGCTCACGGTGGGCAGCGAGGCGCATGTCGACGCGCTCGCCGGCTGGGCGGGCGCCGTGATGGTGAAGTTGCGCAGCAGCATGCACCGATACGGCGTCGGCCCCGACGGGCTCGAGTCGCTGGTGCGCCGCGTTGCAGCGGCCAATCTCGACATCGCCGGCTTCGCCCTGCACCTGCCGCTCGCCGGCGATGACGCGGCGCGACGTCGCGAGGCGGTGGCCTGGTTGGAGCATCTCGATGCGCTGCCACAGGGCCTCGGTGCCGGCGAGCTGTGGCTGAGCCACCTCGCACCCGACGCTCTCGGCGCGCTCGCAGCGCATCACGGGCAGCGACGAATCCGCATCCGTGTCGGGACGATGCTGTGGCACGGGGTGCCTCGCGGCGAGTTCGCCCATCTCGGGGCGCAGGTGCTCCAGCTCCAGCCGGTGCGGGCCGGCGACTCCGTCGGCTACCGCGACGGCGTTGCGCCGGCCGACGGCACGGTGGTGTGCATCGGCGCCGGCAGCTCGCACGGCGTCCGACCGCTCGACCATCCCGAGCCGGCCCGGCGCAGCCCGTTCCACTTCGCCCGTCGGCGTCTCGCGCTCGTCGAGCGTCCGCATATGCACACGTCGCTGTGCTTCGTGCCGGTAGGCGAGCCGTGTCCTGCGGTCGGCGACATGGTCGATGTGCAGCAGCCGCTGATCGACGTGCGGTGCGACGAGATCGAGTGGCGGCCGTGACGGCTGGCGAGGTGTCACCATCGCGTTCGGTCGACCTCGACGTGGTGCGGGCCATCGCGCTGATCGGCGTGTGCGTGATGAACTACCACGGCTACCTGAACGGCGCTGCGGCAGCAGACGATTCGTCGTTCTGGGGCTCGCTGTTTGATCCGTGGAGCGGGCCGCTGTCGACGCGCTTTGCTGCGACGTTCGTGCTCGTGGCGGGGATGGGCGTGGCGATGATGGGTCGTCGCGCCGTTGCTGCGCAGGCTGCCGGAGCAGCGAATGCAGTGAGCGAGACGCGCATCACGCTGGTGCGGCGCGGCGTGCTGTTGCTCGCTGTCGGGTATTTCTTCGACTGGATCTGGCCGGGCACCATCCTGTTCTTCTATGGCGGCCTGTTCGCAGTGGCGGCACTGCTCGTCACGCTGCGCACTGCGTGGATCGCGGCGATCGGCACGTCGGCGGCACTTGCGGCAGCCCTCATCGCCTGGTGGTCGACCCGCCGCGACCTGTCATGGCTGGTGGGCGGAGCGTCCGAGCTCACGATGTCGCCACGCGACCTGCTGTTCGACTTGGTCGTGCGCGGCACCCACCCGCTGCTGCCATGGCTGGCGTTCTTCTGCGCCGGCATGGTGCTGGCGCGGACACTGCCGACCGACTCCGAGTCTCGTGCGCTGGCGGCGCTCGGGGGTGTCGCCGCGGTGGCTGCGGCCTACGCGCTGCGAGAGTTCCTTCCCGGCAGTGAGCAGGTACTCAGCACGAATCCGGGCAGTCGCGGGGTGCTGTACACGGTCAGCGCCCTCGGGTCGGCGGTGGCGGCCGTGGTGGTGATCGGGGCGATTGCGCGTGCAACGTCGCAGTCGTCGGTCACTCGGGCGCTGGCAGTTGCGGGCCGATGCACGCTCACGCTGTACGTGCTGCATGCGTTCGCCTACAACACGCTGGTCAGGATGCTGGGACTCGTCGACGGCAACAGCGGACTCGGTGCTGCGCTCGCGCTTGCGGCGGCGTACTGGGTGGTCGCCGTCGCCGCGGCCGTACTGTGGTCGCGTGTCGCCCGCCTCGGACCGCTCGAGTGGCTCTACCGACGATTCAGCGATCAGCGATCACCGCTGCTGGTTCGCAGCTAGCAGCACCTGGCCCATCTTCTTGCCGTGACGTCGGCGGCGACGCCCTCGCTGATACCTAGTCGGCCTCGACCCTCATGCGCGAGGCGGTGGCGCGCTTGGCCCGCCGCATTCCCCTGATGGCGACCGCGCCGGCGCCGACGAGCGGTCCGTGGTCGCCGAGGCGGGCAGGGGTGATGCGTGCTCCACGGGCATACGAGAGCCGGGCGCTCTCGTCGAGTGCCTCCTGAGCAGAGTTGAAGAACGTCGCGCCGAACCCGAGTGCCACCGAGCCGCCCACGACAGCGAAGTCGAGGTCGAGCAGGTTGCATACCGATGCCACTGCGGTGCCGACCAGCCGGCCGGTGCGCTGCATGATCTCGTAGGTGGGCTCGCTGGCGGGACGGCCGGTGATGTTGGCGATCGCGGTGCCCGAGGCCTCGGCTTCGAGGCAGCCACGTGCTCCGCAGCCGCATCGGCGGCCGTTGGGCTCGACGATCATGTGGCCGATGTGGCCGGCGTTGCCCATGGCGCCGTCGAGCATCTGGCCGTTCAGCACGAGTCCGCCGCCGATGCCGGTGCTCACCACCATGGCGAGGAAGTTGTCGCGGCCCTGTGCGGCGCCGATCCACCCCTCGGCGAGGGCAAGGGCCTTGGCATCGAGGTCGCCGTACACCGGCAGCCGTGACACGCCGACGAGCCGTTCGCGCAGCGGGAAGTCGCGCCATGCGTGGGTGTTGAGCGGCGAGACCGTCTCGCAGTTGGGTGCGATGGGGCCGGCGCTGCCGACGCCGACGGCGACTGTGCGCAGGTTGTGGTGGTCGCGGGCTCGGGCGAGCTGTGCTTCCACGTGGCCGCGCAGTTCGCCGAACAGCTGCTCCGACTTCATGTGGTGGTCGATCGTGAACTGGTCGCGGTCGATGAGCTCGCCCTGCATCGTCACGAGTCCGACAGCCATCTTGGTACCGCCGATGTCGATCGCCAGCACGACGTCGCCCTCGGGCACTGACCGTGGCCTGCGGCGGCCACCGCTCGGCGTCGCCAACGGCCCCGTTGCCTGGCCCTCCGTGCCGGACCCGCCTGCGTCGGCGGCGCGGGCGGCGTCGGCAACGTCAGCAGCTGCAGGCACGACGCCCGAGCGGTCGGTCCCGGGCTGGATGCCGCTGCCGGCCGACGCCGCAGTCCCATCGCTCGGTCCCGGCACGGTGCTCACGCTCCACAACCTATAGCGATGCTCTCGCACCACGGTGCTTCCGCCACCCAGCGTGCAATGGCGCCGCTGGTTCATCCAAGATTCGTCCAAGTCGCAGTCCATCGGACATCTCGCTGTTGTGCTGCGGGCAACGCGCTGTCACGATGCGGGTATCGCCTCTCGAACAGGAGAACGACATGCGCTTCCATCCCACTCGCCGACTCGTCGTCACCACGGCTGCCAGCGCCGCACTCGTGCTGGGTGCCGGCGGCGCCGCCTTTGCAGCACTCGGCCAGGCAGCCGATGACCAGCCCGCTGTCGACTCGCCGGTGAGCACCGACGGGTCGGTCACCTCCGCTGACGATGACATGGACGACACGGACGACGAGTCCGACGACATGGACAGCGACGACGCCGACGACTCGGACGACGACGACATGGACGAGTCGGACATGTACGACGCCGACGACGAGTCAGAGACGGATGACGACGCCGACGACGACATGGACGAGTCGGAGATCGACGACGCTGACGATGACGACTCGGATGACGCCGACGACGACTCGGACGAGGATGACGCTGACGATGACAGCGACGACATGGACGAGGACGACAGCGACGACTGACGGCCCCGCCGGGCGCCGACGGCACCCGCCGCGAATCGCAGTACACGGCCACCCGCTGTGCGGGTGGCCGTGTCGCGTCAGGGCAGCCGCGCAGCCCGCCGCGTCGCCATACTGAGCCCGTGCCCACCACCGACTGGAACCCGGTTCTGCGCGGCGAGTTCGAGAAGCCGTACTGGTCGAGCCTGCAGTCGTTCGTCGCCGCCGAGCGCGAGCGGCACACGGTGTACCCGCCCCACGACGACGTCTTCTCCGCACTGCACCTCACCAGCCGTGCCGACACCCGCGTCGTCATCCTCGGCCAAGACCCGTACCACGGTCCCAAACAGGCGCATGGGCTGTGCTTCTCGGTGCGACGCGGCGTGCCCGTGCCGCCATCGCTCGCCAACATCTACACCGAGCTGCGCCACGATCTCGGCATCGCCACGCCGTCGCACGGCAACCTCGAGTCGTGGGCACGAAGCGGCGTGCTGCTGCTCAACGCCACGCTCACCGTGCGTGCTGGTGAGGCAAACTCTCACAAGGGCCGCGGGTGGGAGACATTCACCGACGAGGTGCTTC
>JBJOMQ010000156.1:0-6010 GCA_046052275.1 Actinomycetota bacterium
CGTGGGCGAACTCGACCTCGGGAGCGCGCTGGTCAGCAGCGGCTTCGCCGTCGCCTATCGGCTCTACAGTCAAGACTATGTCGATGAGGAACGCGCCGCACGCACGGCGAAGCGCGGCCTCGGTGTCCGAGCGCTCCGACTCCAGCCGTCCGGTGACGATGAACAGCGATCCGAACGAGGTGAACAGCACGAACCATGTGCTCATCGCCACATCAGCCGCCTCTGCACCCGCCATTGCCCTGAGGACGAATCCCGAGGCGACGACGACGAGGTCGACGACCGCCACATGCTTGAGGCCCAGGCTGTACGTCGTGGTGAGCACCACGTAGAGGGCGACCACCAGGCCGGTCGCAGTGTTGAGCGACCACGCAATCGTCACCGCCCCCGCGAGCAGAACGACGGCCACCGCAACTGCTGTCGGCACAGGGATGCGACCGCTCGCGATGGGGCGGCGGCATTTCACCGGATGCCGGGCGTCGGCATGACGATCATGGATGTCGTTCCAGTAATAGGTACCGCTGCTCGCGAGGCAGAACGCCGCGAACGCGAGAAGGCCCGTTCGAAGTGCTGCCGGATCATCGAGCAGCCCGGCCGCACCGGGCGCGGCGAGCACGAGCACGTTCTTCAGCCACTGACGCGGACGCGCCTCGACGACGAGTGCCCTCAGCATGTCATGCCCCCAGCGGGCGCCGCAGGGAGCATGGTGCGGCGCACAAGCACCGGATGGTCAGCCCGCGCGAGCAGTTCCCTGTCGCCACTGCTGTCGCCATACGCCCAGAGCGGTGCCCCGGTGAGGCCGCGGTCTGCCAGCCACGCCTCGAGTCTCCTGACCTTCTCGGCGGCACGGCAGTTGGGGCCATCCAGGCCGTCCACGAACGCGCCACCATCGGATCGCGGCTCGGTGCACAGCACGCCATCGACGCCCAGTCGACGTCCGAGCGGTCGCAGGTACTGCCCGAGCGACGCTGAGACGAGCACGACAGAATGACCGGAGCGCTGGTGCCATCTCAGTCTCGCCACCGTGTCGGATCGCATCCACCTGTCGTGGACCTCGGCGGCGAAGGTTTCGCCGATCTGCTCGATCTCGTCGACATGCCGGCCGCGCAGCACCCCGCTGACGACGATGTCCTTCAGGCCGTCGCGGTCGCGCTGCACGAGCAGGGAGGCCGACCGGACGGCCCGCCGGCCGAACGCGGCGGCAACCCCACCCCAACCTCCGACGCGCACCAGAAACGGCACCACGCAGTCGCGGCTCGTGAGGGTGCCGTCGACGTCGAATGCCGCGACGCTGTCGGCCACGGAGCTGGGCTCACTCATCGCAGCGCCTCGACGGTGTCCCAGAAGCCGGGCCAGCTCTTCGACACGACATCAGGATCCTCAACGACGATGTCGCCGGCACCGAGCGCCAGCAGGGCGAACGACATCGCCAGACGGTGGTCGTGATGCGTCGACAGTGTTGCGGGTCGCATTCGCTGGGGATGGATGACCAGGCCGTCCGGGCGCTCCTCGGCGCCGATTCCAGCCTTCCGGAGTTCGGTGCACAGGTCGCCGATTCGGTCGCTCTCCTTGGCGCGGATGAAGCCCACCCCATGGATCTCGGTGCTTCCCTCGGCGAACGCCGCTACGACGGCGAGCGTCGGCACCAGATCGGACATGTCGCTCATGTCGACGCCGACGCCTCGCAGTTCGCCGCGCCTGCTCACCGTGGTGCCATCGCTGTCCTGGCGAACCTCGCACCCCATGCGCGCCAGCACGTGGCAGAACGCCGCGTCGCCCTGCACGGACGTGTCACTCAGACCCTCGACGAGTACCTCGCCACCGCAGATAGCGGCGAGCGCGAGCGGATACCCGGCCGACGACGCGTCAGGCTCGACGTCGAAGCGGCACGGGCGATACGACCCGCGCGGCACGGTCACGATCCTGTCACCCAGTTCCACGTCGGGGACCCCGAACGAGGCCATCACCGCCGCCGTCATCCGCACGTACGGCCGCGACACCAGCGGGGTGAGCAGGCGGATTCGCAGCCCGCGGGGCAGCAGCGGGCCGATGAGCATCAGCGCCGAGAGGAACTGACTGCTGACATTGCCCGACAGGCTGATCTCGTCGACATCAGCCGACGGAGGCCCCTGAACCATGACGGGAAGATGTCCGGTGCCGTGAGGCGTCGACACCGACACCCCGAGACTGCGCAGCGCCTGGTGCAGGGGGTCCATCGGACGAGTCCGCAGTGGACCCTGACCATCGATCGTGCAGGGTCCGGCAACCAGTGCCGCGACAGCGGTCATGAACCGCGAGGTGGTGCCCGCCAGCCGCGCATCGAGTACGACTGGTCCACGTCGAGCACGAGAGAGGCCGCCCGACACGACTGCACTGCCGTCCTCGTGTTCGATCTCGAGACCGAGTTCCTCAAGACAGTCGAGCATCGCCGCAGTGTCGTCGCCGTCGGGCAGTCCTGCGAGGGTGCTTTCCCCCTCGGCGAGGGCAGCGCAGACCAACGCCCTGTTGGCAATGCTCTTCGAGCCCGGGACCCGCACACGTGCGGTCACCGGCGCTCCGAGCGGCGCAATGCGCTGGACCACCATCGTCAGCCGAGCCGCTGCACCGACGGCTTGAAACCACGTGCTATCAGTCCACCGCGGTACAGGTCGGCCGATGCCACGTCGACCAGCACGACGGCAACACCGCGGTCGCCCTCAGCGGAGTGGACCACCTCGAAACTGGAGATGTTCACCCCGAGGTCGGCAGCAAGCGTGAAGATCTCGGCCGCACCGCCGGGTCGGTCGAGGATGGGGATTCTCACCTCGGCCAGCTGGTCTGGGCGTGCGCCGCGGACGGGCAGGTTGGCCCGTGCCTCACGCGCTCTCGCGAGCCGGCGGTGCAGCGCCTCGCGGTCGTCCTCTGCGATCGTGGCCCGAACCTCGGCGAGGCTGCGCAGGAGGCCATCGAGTCCCGCCACGATTGCAGCGCTGTTCTGCGAGCAGATGTCGAGCCAGATCGCCGGGTGGCCGCTGGCGATACGGGTCATGTCGCGGAAGCCGCCGGCAGCGAGGCGCAGCAGCGAGGCGTGTTCCTCTGCCCGCTCGCTCGCCAGGCCCATCAGTGACGCAGCCACGAGATGCGGCACGTGGCTGATGACCGCCACCGTCTCATCGTGACGCTCAGGACTCATCGCCACGACGTCGGCACCGAGTTCGGCGACGACACCGGCAACGAAGGCGAACGTTGCGTCGGAGGTGGACGCCGAGGGCGTGAGCACCCACGTGGCCCCCTCGAACATCGCAGCATCGGCCCCGTCGAGGCCCTCCAGCTCGCTGCCTGCCATCGGGTGTCCCCCTACGAAGCGGGGATCCTCCACGCTGGCCACGGCCGACTTCACGCTGCCCACGTCGGTGACGAACCCGTCGGTCTCGGCGAGGGCTCGCTTCACCTGGTCGGCGAGGCTGAGCACGGGCGTGGCCACAACCGTCAGCTCGGCTGCGGAATCAAGGCCGACGGCGTCGACGATGCTGCGCTCGAGGGCCTCAGACGACCGGTCTGCACGCTGATCGTCCCCGGTGACGTACCAGCCGCGCTCGCGCAATGCCTTGGCGAGAGAGCCGCCAATGAGGCCGAGGCCCAGGACATTCGCACGACGTGAGCCCGACACGGCTGCTCATCGTACCGTTCAGCCTCGCTGGGCCGCCGCCTCGCTCAGGGCCCTCACCTCGGCGGCCGACAGGGCGCGCCACTGTCCCGGCCGCAGCGAGGCGTCACGGAGCGGCCCGATGCGCACCCTCACGAGACGCTGAACCGGATGCCCCACGGCCTCGCACATCCGGCGCACCTGCCGGTTGCGACCCTCGTGGATGGTGATCCGCAGGATGCCGGGCTCAGGCTGCGAGACCTCAGCCGGCGAGGTCACGCCGTCGTCGAGCTCGACCCCCTCGCGGAGGCGTCGGAGCGCCCCCGGCCCCACCGTGCCGCCCACTGTGGCGAGGTACTCCTTGTCGATGCCGTGACGAGGATGCGCGAGCAGATTGGCCAGATCGCCGTCGTTGGTCAGCAGGAGCAGGCCCTCGGTCGCCGCATCGAGCCGCCCGACGGGAAACACCCTCGGCTCGTCGGGAACGATCTCGACCACCGTCGGACGACCCTGCGGGTCGCTCGCCGTCGTCACCACCCCGGCGGGCTTGTTGAGGACGAAATACACGAGACCCGGCCGCACCCCCACCGGTGCACCGTCGACGGCCACGGCATCCCGCTCAGGATCGACCCGTCGGCCGAGCACTGCGACCTCGCCATTGACCGTCACCCTGCCGGCGCTGATGAGCTCCTCACAGGTCCGCCGACTCCCCCACCCGCGTGCAGCGAGGACCTTCTGCAATCGCTCGCCCTGCGGGAGCGACTTCGAACGCGCCTCCCACTGCTCCCAGAGCGGCGGCTCGGGGCGGCGTGCCCGGCCTGGGTCAGGCACGCGACTCCGTCGACGGGTCGACACGCAGCCCATGCTCGAGTGCCTCGACGACATCGGCACCCGGCACGAACGCTGCGATCGGCGGGAGGCTCGTCAGCGACTCGAGGCCGAGCTTCTCGAGGAACGCAGGAGTCGTCCCGTACAGGATCGCCTGTCCAGGACCGGCGTCACGACCGACCTCGGCGATGTAGCCGCGGGCCTGCAGCGTCCGGAGCACACCGTCAGGATCAACGCCGCGAATGCTCGCCACCTGGGCGCGTGACAGCGGCTGCTTGTACGCAATGATCGCCAACGTCTCGAGCGCTGCGCTGCTCATGCGGGCGCGCTGGCCATCGAGGAGGAATCGCTCGACATACGGCGAGAGGTCTGCACGCGTCTGGTAGCGCCAGCCGCCAGCAACCTTCACGAGTTCGAAGCCGTGGCCCGCCTCGTCGTAGCTCGCAGCGAGCCGGACGCAGAGTTCCTCGATCGTGGCAACCGGCAATTCGAGCAGTTGCGCGAGTTGCTCGCCAGGCACCGGCTCGACTGCCACCAGCACGACGGCCTCAATGGCGCGCACCGACTCGGGGTCGACATTGGCAGTGGCATCGCTCACGGTTGCATCCTTCGGCTCATCCCTCGTAGTCATCGATCGGCTGAAGTCCCGACCGGTCGTCGCCGCCAGTCCAGACGACCTCGATATCGCCAAATCGCTCGGCCTGGTCGAGCTCGACCACGCCCTGCTTGAACAGCTCGAGCAGGGCGAGGAAGCGCACGATTACTTCCAGCCGCTCGACGAGTCCATCGGTGAGTCGCCGGAACGAGATGCGCCGGACACGCGGCAACTCGTCGACGAGCTCGGCGACAGCGTCGGCAACACTCGCCCGGACCGGCGCGACGTGGAACAGGTCGATCCGAGGCACCGGCTTCGGCGTCGTAGCGCGCAGGAAGGCCGTACGCAGTCGCTGCGGTGCGACGCCTTCGAGCAGGTCGGGCATCAGGCCGGCAAATCGGTCATCCGGCCCGGCGGTCCTCGGGAACGATCTGTCTGCCTCGTCGGCGAGGCGGCTGAAGACCGACGCAACATCCTTGAACGTCTTGCACTCGAGCAGGCGCGCCAGCAGCAGGTCGCGCTCCTCCCAGAGCGCCAGCTCCTCGTCGAGGTCGATGTCCTCGCGGCCAGGAAGCAGACGTCGGGCCTTGAGCTCCACGAGCGTGGCGGCAATCAGCAGGAACTCGGTGGCCACGTCGAGGTCGAGCGACTGCATGCGTTCGACCTCGGAGAGATATGCGTCGACGATGCGGCTCAGCGACACCTCGTAGATGTCGACCTGCTCTTTCAGGATCAGGTGCAGCAGCAGGTCGAACGGACCCTCGAAGACTGGAGTGCTGACGTCGACGGCCACGCCCCGATGGTACCTCCCAGGCCCTTGGGCGGACACGGCCCGGCCACGGCGGCGGGCGGTCGGTAGCCTTGGCCGCCGTGACCCGTGTCCTGTCCTGCATCCAGCCAACCGGCGAGGTCCACCTCGGCAACTACCTCGGCGCGCTCCGCAACTGGGTGTCCGGACAGCACCA
>JBJOMQ010000157.1:0-11449 GCA_046052275.1 Actinomycetota bacterium
CGCACGAAGCGCGCGGCGGCACCCTGCGGGTAGCCGTCGAGAAGTCGCTGCAGGTAGGCGTCGGGGCTGCCAGAGCCGAACACCGCCGCCTGGCGATGCAGCATCGGCGAGTCGACGTCGCCGGGGCACACCGCGTTCACGCGCACGCCCGACGGTGCCAGCTCGAGTGCAAGTGCCTTGGTGAGGATCGACACGCCGCCCTTCGATGCGCAGTACACGGCGGCGCCGGCATTGCCCTGAAGACCGGCATCCGACGAGATGTTCACCACGCAGCCCTTCGTGTCGATGAGGTGGGGGATGGCCGCCGACGTGACGAAGTACAGCCCCTTCAGGTTGACGCCGATCACCTCGTCGAACTCGGCCTCGGTGGTGGCCGCACTCGGACCCTCGGTCCACACCCCGGCGGCGTTGACGACAGCGTCGAGCCTCCGTCCCCACTGCACGGTGCGCTCGACGACGTGTCGGCAGTCGGCCACCGATCGCAGGTCGGCGACGATATGGAACGGCGCACCGTCGTCGGGTCCGGGGTGGATGTCGGTGCCGGCAACGCGCCATCCGCCGGCAGTGAACCGCGACGCGACAGCGCGTCCGATCCCGCCCGACGCGCCCGTGACGAGCACGACCGGTGCGTTCCGGTCGGGCGACTGCGCGCTGCCCGTTGCGACGCCCGACGTCATGCGCCCGGGTCCAGGCCCCAGGTGCGGTCCTCCGGCAGCGAGTTGCCGCCGTCGACCACGAGCACCTGCCCGGTGACGAAGCTCGCCGCCGGTGAGGCGAGGAACGCAACAGCTGCTGCCACCTCGTCGGGCGTGCCGGCGCGGCCGACCGGTGTTGCGGCACCCGCCCGACGCTCGGACTCGGTGTGCGAGGCAGTGGCGATCCAGCCGGGCGCAATCGCATTCACGGTGATGCCCCGTCCCGCCACCTCGAGCGCGGTGGCCCGGGTGAGGCCCACCATCCCGGCCTTCGCGGCGTGATAGGCGACATCGCCGGTGAATGCCTGCACCGGTCCCGACGTGCTGGCCACATTGACCACACGGCCGTATCCGTGCTCGACCATGGTCCCCAGTGCGGCCCGCGTGACGGCGAAAGCAGTGGTGAGGTTGCGCTCGATCTTCAGGTGCCACTCGGCATCGCCCATCGTTGCCGCCGAGTCGTCGGCGAACGGTCCGTCGTCGGGGCGGTGTCCGTCGCCCACCGTCACCATGCCGGCGTTGTTGACGAGGATGTCGAGACGGCCGAACCCGCCGATTGCCGTGCCGACGACTCGGACTGCGGCGTCGTGCTCGGTGAGGTCGGCGACAACGCTGCGGTGGTCGCCGCCGAACTCGGCACGAAGTTGCGCCTCGCGCTCGGTGATGCGGTCAGTGGTGGACGAGACCACCACCGTGACCCCCTGGGCGGCGAGCGCCCGAGCGGTGGCGAATCCGATCCCGTGCTCGCTGCCCGCGCCGGTGACGAGAGCGACCTGCTGGGCGAGCGGCGGCGGACGGAGCGTCATCAGCCGTTCACTGTGCCAGATCGGGGCAGTGCCCCCGTTGGATTCGAGCGCTCAGCCGGTGAGCGCCACGACGGCGTCGCGGAACACCTGCGAATGCCGGTCGATATCGGCCATCGAGTGGTGCGGCGACATCAGGGCCATGTTGTGGAACGGCGTCAGCAGGATGCCGCGGTTGATGGCCCACAGATGCATGAAGGCATCGAGCTCGGCATCGATCGCTGCGGCGGCAGCGGCGCCGTCGCGAGGCGGCGGGCAGAACCAGTACTCGGCGCGGCCGCCGAGCTGCTGGACGTTCCATGGCAGGCCGAACTCGTCGATCGTCGCCTGCACGCCCTCCGTCCATGCCGTGGCCATCGGGATCATCACGGCGAAGTCGTCGTCGCGCAGCGTTGATGACAGCGTGGCGCGTACTGCCGCAAGTGCGAGGGCGTTTCCGGTGAGCGTGCCGCCGACACCGCTCGTGTCGACGCTCTTGTCGGAGATCAGCGCCGTGAGGCGCTCGGCGATGGCGGCGGTGCAGCCGTATGCGGCGGCGGGCATGCCACCGCCGATGGTCTTGCCGATGACGAGGAAGTCGGGCTCGAGACCCCACGCGCGGGTGGCGCCGCCGGGTCCGGCGCAGATGGTGTGCGTCTCGTCGATCACCAGCAGCGTGCCGTGCTGGCGGGTGAGTGAGCGCAGCGCATCGTGGTAGCCGGGGTCGGGCAGCACGATGCCGATGTTGGTGAGTGCCGGCTCGGCGAGCACGCAGGCGATGTCGCCGGCGGCGAGGGCGGTCTCGAGGGCGGCGACATCGTTGAACGGCACGACCACCGTGGTGAGCGCCGGATCGACCATCGGGCCGATGTTGCCCTCGCGGGCCTGCGGACGTCCGTCTGCGCCGAGTGTCACCAGCGTCTCGTCGACACTGCCGTGGTAGCACCAGTCGAACACCAGCACCTTGTGCCGCCCGGTGAGGTGGCGCGCGAAGCGCAGTACGAATCGGTTGGCATCGGTGGCGGTCATCGCCATCTGCCACGCCGGCAGTCCGAAGCGGCGGGCAAGTTCGCCACCCACCCACGCAGCGTCGGTGCTCGGCAGCATGGTGGTGATGCCGCGCTGTGCCTGTGCGTACAGCGCCTCTGCCACGTGCGGCAGCGCATGTCCTGTCATCGCGCCGGTGTCGCCGAGGCAGAAGTCGACGTATTCGATGCCGTCGACGTCGGTGAATCGTGCGCCGGCGGCGCGGTCGAAGAACAGGGGGAACGCACCCGGCCAGCGGGTCATCCATGCCATCGGCACACCGCCGAGCAGCGTTCGGCGCGCCTCGGCGGCACGCTCGGCCGAGCGCGGGTGGGCGTCGACGAATCGCTGCTCCTCCTCGGCGTGTCGTGCGGCGAGACGGGCGCGGTCAATGCCGGAACGGGCGGTCATGCGCCGAAATCTACCGACGGCGCGCGTCTGCTGCCCGATGGACCGGCGCGACTGGAGATGGACTCAGTTGCGCGCAGCGCTGATGGCCTGCCACACGCGCTCAGGTGTGCAGGGCATGTCGACGTGCGTAACGCCGAGGTGGGCGAGGGCGTCGATGACCGCCGACTGCACCGCCGGGGTGCTGCCGATGGTGCCGCTCTCGCCGATGCCCTTGGCACCGAGCGGGTTCATGAACGTGGGCGTCTCCATGTGCACCACCTCGACACTCGGCACCTCGGCGGCGCTGATGAACGCATAGTCGGCGAGGTTCGACGTCACGGGGTTGCCGTCATCGTCGTAGCGGACCTCCTCGAGCAGTGCCTGCGCAGCGCCCTGTGCCACCCCGCCGTGGATCTGGCCCTCGAGCAGGTTGGGGTTCAGCACGCGGCCGGCATCGTCGCAGGCGATGTGCCGCACGTGGCGCACCTTGCCCGTCTCGGTGTCGACCTCTACGACCGCTACGTGCGCACCGAACGGGAAGGTGGCGCCGTTCACCTGGTGGAACATCGCGTGGGTGAGTCCCTCGGGGAGGTCGGGATCGCCGTGGGCGGCGACGGCGAGATCGGCCCACGACCGGCTGATGGCGGGTGCACCCTGCACGTGGAAGGCGCCGCGGTCCTTGTCGAGCACCACGTCGGCATCGGCGGCTTCGAGGAGTCGGGCGGCCAGCTTGCGTGCCTTCTCGACCAGCTCGTCGGATGCGACGTAGACGGCGGTGCCACCCTGCTGCAGCGAGCGCGAGCCCATGGTGCCGCCGCCCTCGGGGACGAGGTCGGTGTCGCCCCACACGAGCGTGATCTGCTCCATCGGGATGCCGAGGCGGTCCTGGGCGATCATCGCCCACGCCGTGGCGTGGCCCTGGCCGTGCGGAGACGTGCCGGTGTACACCGTGGCGCTGCCGTCGTCGTGCACTTCGATCTTGGCGTGCTCGCCGAAGGGTGGCACGCCGCCGGTGATCTCGACGTAGGTGCTGACGCCGATGCCCAGCTGCACCACGTCGCCGCGTTCGCGGCGGCGGCGCTGGTCGGCGCGCAGCTCGGTGTAGCCGGCCGTGGCGAGCGCCTTGTCGAGCGCTCCCTCGTAGTCGCCGACGTCGTAGGTCTGCCCGATCACGGTGGACGTCGGCTGGTCGAACTTCGGGATGAGGTTGACACGGCGCACCTCGGCCGGGTCCATGCCCACCGCCGAGGCGAACAGGTCCATGGCGCGCTCGGCAGCGGCCGTTGCCTCGGGTCGGCCGGCACCGCGGTATGCAGTGGTGACGGCGGTGTTGGTGAGCACGCTCGTCGTGCGGCACTCGATGTTGGGGATCGCGTACACAGCGCTCGACATCGGCCGTGTCATGAACGGGGCGAGGATCGTGCCCATCTCGGCGAAGTAGCCGCAGTCCTGCAGCACGTGCAGCTGGTAGTGCGTCACCTTGCCGTCGCGCGAGCCGCCCACGGTGAGGTACTGCACCTGGGCGCGGCCGTGGCCCATCACCATCATCGACTCGCTGCGCGTCTCGCGCCAGCGCAGCGGACGGCCGACCTTCTTCGAGATGAGCCCGAGCAGCGACTCCTCGGGATCACAGCTGATCTTGGCGCCGAACCCGCCGCCGACGTCGGGCGCGATCACGCGCACCATCGACGGATCCACGCCGGTGACGTCGGCGATGGTCTTCTTGGCGCCCTGCGCGCCCTGGGTGCTGAGCCACTGGACGAGCCGGCCGTCGGCCCACGCCACCGCCGAGCCGCGCACCTCGAGCGGACACGGTGCGACCCGCTGGTTCAGCACGCGGTGCGGGCCGGTGACCACCTCGCAGCTCGAGAAAAAGTCGGTGCCCGTGTTGTCGGGCATGCCGAGGGCCGTGGTGTCGAACGCGACGTTGGCGGGCGCTGTGTCGTACAGCAGCGTGCCGCAGGTCATCGCCTGCTCGATGTCGACGACAGCGGGCAGCACGTCGTAGTCGACGATCACGGCCTCTGCTGCGTCTTCGCCCTGGTAGCGCTCTTCGGTGAGGACCACTGCCACCGGTTCGCCGACGAAGCGCACCTTGTCGCCCACCTTGGCCATCAGGTAGCGGGCCACGCCGGGGTTGAAGTTGCTCGGCACCGGCGTCAGGCCGAGGTCGTCGGCGGTGAGCACCGCCACGACGCCCGGCATCTCGACGGCGGCGGACGCGTCGATCGACAGCAGGTGCCCGTGCGCCACGGAGGAGCGGACGTATGTGACGTGCAGCGCACCCTTCAGCAGCGGCTCGTCGAGCAGGTCGTCGACGTACATGCCGCCCGTGGTGAGGAACTTCGGATCTTCCTTGCGAAGCACTCGATTGCCGAGAATGCTGCCACCCACTGTGAACCCCCTGGACGTCGCTGTCCGGCCGACACTAGTGGCGCAATGGTCATCCGCCCCATGCGAGCGGCCGTGACATCCTTCGGTGAGTGGACCGCAGCGCCAGCACCGAGTCAGAGGGCGACCGCGGTCGAGCCAAGGGTCCCGTCGACGGCGAGTGGGCCGACGGCGGGCGACGGCCGTCGGCGACGTGGGCGGCAGCGGCAGTGCGCGGCGTCCGCCGTGCGGCGGGCGGCGTGCCCGCCGTCCGAGTGGCGCGCTCGTATCGACGCGAGTGGCTGGGCCGCGATCTCGGCGCAGGTCTCGTGCTCACCGGACTGCTCGCCCCCGCCGGCATGGCGTATGCCTCGGCTGCCGGCCTGCCTCCCGTGACCGGCCTCTACTCGACGATTGTCGCCGGACTCGTCTACGCCGTCGTCGGCCCGTCGCGCATCATGGTGATGGGTCCCGACTCGGCTCTCGCGCCGCTCATCGCCGCTGCGGTGCTGCCGCTCGCAGTCGGCGACGATGCCACGGCCATCGCGCTTGCCGGCGCGATCTCGGTGATGGCAGGCGTGCTGTGCCTCGCGGCTGGCATGGCTCGGTTCGGCTTCGTGTCGGAGCTGCTGTCGGCGCCGGTGCGCTACGGCTACCTGCACGGCATCGCGCTCACGATCATCGTGGCGCAGGTGGCGAAGATGGCGGCTCGGCGATGGCGCGTTCGATGCGGCGACACTCGCGGTGGGCGCAGCGTCGCTGGCGATCGTGTTCGTGGCCCGGCGCGTCGACCGCCGAGCGCCCTCAGCGCTGCTGGCGGTGGTGTTCGGCATCGTGGTCGCCACCGTGCTCGGCCTCGGCGACGATGGCGTGCGCCTGGTGGGCGACCTGCCGCAGGGCCTTCCGCGCCCGGCGCTTCCCGATGTCGATGGGGGCACCCTTCGCTCGCTCGCCGGCGCCGCACTGGGCATCGCCCTCGTGTCGTTCGCCGACACGAGCGTGCTGTCGCGCTCGATGGCGCTGCGCCGCCGAGAGCACGTCGACGGCAACCACGAACTCGCCGCGCTCGGCGCGGTGAACATCGCCACGGGGCTGTTCTCGGGCTTCGCTGTCAGCGGCAGCAACTCGCGCACGCCCGTCGCCGAGGCGGCCGGGTCGCGCACGCAGCTCACGGGCGCGACCGCAGCGCTGCTGCTGCTGGCCGTCACCGCCTTCGTGCCGGGACTGTTCCGCAACCTGCCCGACGCCACGCTCGCTGCGATCGTGATCGCTGCTGCAGTCAGCCTCATCGACGTGCGGGCGATGCGCCGCCTGTTTCGTGTGCGTCGCAGCGAGTTCGTGCTCGCCGTGGCGGGGCTGGTGTCGGTGGCCGTGCTCGGACCGGTGAATGGAGTGGTCGTCGCCGTCGCCCTGTCGGTGCTGAACTTCCTTCGCATCGTGTGGAAGCCGCACACGGCCGAACTCGTGCGCGTCGACGGCCTCAAGGGCTACCACGACCGAGGCCGCCACCCCGAGGGGCGTGTCGTCCCCGGCCTGCTGCTGTACCGCTTCGATGCACCGCTCTTCTTCGCCAACTCGCGGTTCTTCGCCGAAGACCTCGAGGGGCGGATCGAGTCGCGCGAGCGCGAGGGCCAGGCAGTTCGGTGCGTCGTCGTCACCGCCGAGCCGATCACCGACATCGACAGTTCGGCGGCCGACTCGCTGCGCGAACTGCTCCGCGACCTGCGACTTCGGGGCATCGACCTGCGTTTCGCCGAGCTGAAGGGCATCGTCCGTGAGACATTCATCCGCTACGGAATCGATGATGGCGAGCCAGTGCAGCTGTCGCATCGCACGACCGGTGAGGCGGTGCACGCTTATGTTCGCGACCACGGAGTCGACTGGACCGACTGGGACGACAGGTAGGGTTGCGGCCGTGAGAAGGTCAGTCGCTGCCGCCGTCCTCGTGCCGTTCGCGGCGCTCGTCCTCGCCGGCTGCGGCACGATCTCGCACCGCGACGAGGTCGCCCGGGTCGGCGACCAGGTGCTCACCATCGACATGCTCACGGTGGCAGCCAACTCGGCGGCAGCGGGCGGCCCGCTCGAGACCACCACCGCACCGGGCAACCTCACGCGCAGCATCATCACCGTGTGGGTGCGCAACGCCGTGCTGTCGCAGGAGCCATGGTTCTCCGAGGTCGACGAGGCATCGGTCATCGCTGAACTGTCGGCCGATCCCAGCCTTCCCTTCGCCGTGCTCGATCCGTTCACGCAGCAGTTGATCATCGACCAGTCCGTCGCCGTCGTCGCCGTCAACACCGGCCTCGTGACGATCGACGAAGTGCAGGCGCTCGTCGCGGCCGCCGACATCTCCATCGCTCCCCGCTATGGGCGCTGGAATCCGTCGACCGCCGAGGTCTTCACGCTGGTGCGGTGAGCCGCCCGCGCGTTGTCGTCGTGGGGCTCGGCCCCGGAGCGCCCGACCTCGCCACCGCCAGCACCCTCGCCGTCATCGAGGCTTCCGCGCACCGATACGTGCGCACGCATCGCCACCCGTCGGCATCGCTGGTACCCGATGCCGTGTCGTTCGACGACGTGTACGACGCCGCCGACACGTTCGACGACGTGTACCGCGAGATCTGCGACCGACTGGTGGCGGCGGCGGGGGAGTACGGCGAGGTGCTGTATGCGGTGCCCGGCTCGCCGCTCGTGCTCGAGCGCACGGTCGCCATGCTGCGCGTCGACGAGCGGGTCGACTGCCGGCTGCATCCGGCCATGAGCTTTCTCGACGTTGCCTACGCGCGGCTCGGCATCGACCCGGTCGAGTCGCGGCTGACGCTGGTCGACGGCCACCGGTTCGCTGCCGATGCCGCAGGGCTCGAGGGGCCGCTGCTCGTGGCCCATGTGCACGCCGACTGGGTGCTGAGCGACATCAAGCTGGCAGTCGAGGGGGCGAGCGGCGACGAGGAGGTGGTGATCCTCCAGCGGCTCGGCACGCCCGACGAGTCGATCGTGCGCACCACGTGGGCAGATCTCGACCGCACGGTGGCAGCCGATCACCTCACGACGCTGTACATCCCGCGGCTGGGCGCGCCTGTCGGCGCCGAGCTGGTGCGATTCCACGAACTTGCCCGCACGCTGCGCGAACGCTGCCCCTGGGACCAGGAGCAGACCCACGAGAGCCTCGTGCGCTATCTGATCGAGGAGACCTACGAGCTCGTCGACGCCCTGCAGGCGCTCGATCCCGACGATCCGGCGACCGACGACCACGTGCTCGAGGAACTGGGCGACCTGCTGTACCAGATCGAGTTCCATGCGGTGATCGCCGAGCAGCAGGGGCGCTTCTCGATGGCCGATGTGGCGCGTGGCGTGCACGACAAGCTCGTGCGCCGACATCCGCACGTGTTCGGCGACGTGCAGGCCGATGATGCCGATGCGGTGCGCGCCAACTGGGAGGCCATCAAGCAGCGCGAGAAGTCGCGCTCGTCGGTGTTCGACGGCGTGGCGCACTCGCAGCCGTCGCTCGCATATGCCGAGGCGCTGCAGCGCAAGGCAGCCAAGCTCGGCTTCGACTGGCCCGACGTACACGGTGCGCTGCCGAAGATTGCCGAAGAGGCCGCCGAGATCGTCGCCGCCGTCGCAGCACGCGAGGTCGGAGGCGAGGATGCGGGCGAGGTGGCCGATGAGGTAGGCGACCTGCTGTTTGCCGTCGTGAATGTCGCCCGTCACCTCGGCATCGAACCCGAGTCGGCCCTGCGCGCCGCTGCGGCGAAGTTCCGCGCCCGGTTCGAGGGCGTCGAGGCGCTGGCCCGCCAGCGATCCATCGACCTCGCCGCGGCCGGCCTCGACGTGCTCGATGCGCTCTGGGACGAGGTGAAGCGGGGCGCCTGAGGTGCCCTGCAGGCCGATCACCCGCCACGAGCCGGTACCGTGTCGGCCCGATGAGCGAGATCGCCAGCGTCGTCGGCCGCGAGATCCTCGATTCGCGTGGCAACCCCACCGTCGAGGTCGAGATCGAGCTCGACACCGGCGGCCGCGGTCGCGCTGCAGTGCCGTCGGGTGCCTCTACCGGCGAGCATGAGGCAGTCGAGTTGCGCGACGGCGGGCAGCGGTTCCTCGGCAAGGGCGTGCGCACTGCGGTGGGCCACGTCAACAGCGAGATCGCCGAGGCGATCATCGGGCTCGATGCGCTCGACCAGCGTCTCGTCGACTCGGTTCTCATCGCGCTCGACGGCACCGACAACAAGTCGCGACTCGGAGCGAATGCGATCCTCGGTACCAGCCTCGCCGTGGCCAAGGCCGCTGCCGACGATCTCGACGTGCCGCTGTGGCGCTACGTCGGGGGACCGAACGCACACGTGCTGCCGGTGCCGATGATGAACGTCGTCAACGGCGGCGCGCATGCCGACAACACGATCGACATGCAGGAGTTCATGGTGATGCCCGTGGGCGCGCCGAGCTTCGCCGAGGCACTGCGCTGGGGCACCGAGACGTACCACGCCCTGAAGAAGGTGCTCCACGATCGCCGGCTGAGCACGGCCGTCGGCGACGAGGGAGGCTTCGCGCCCGACCTCGCCACCAACGAGGACGCCATCCGCATCCTCATCGAAGCCATCGAGAAGGCCGGCTTCGTGCCGGGCGACGACATCGCCATCGCAATGGATCCGGCGATGAGCGAGCTGTATCGCGACGGCGCCTACCACCTCAGCGGAGAGGGCAAGGTGCTCGGGCGCGACGAGATGGTGGCGTACTGGTCGAGACTCGTCGACACGTATCCGATCGTGAGCATCGAGGACGGCATGGCCGAGGACGACTGGGGTGGCTGGGCGTCGCTCACCGCCGCAGTCGGCCACCGGGTGCAGCTGGTGGGCGACGATCTCTTCGTCACCAACGTCGAGCGCCTGCGCATGGGCATCGAGCGGTCGGTGGGCAATGCGGTGCTGGTGAAGGTGAACCAGATCGGCTCGCTGAGCGAGACACTCGACACCGTCGAGCTGGCCACACGCCACGCGTACAGCAGCGTGATGAGCCATCGCAGCGGCGAGACCGAGGACGCCACCATCGCCGACCTGGCGGTGGCCACCAACTGCGGCCAGATCAAGACCGGCGCGCCGGCGCGCAGCGACCGCGTAGCGAAGTACAACCAGTTGCTGCGCATCGAGGAGCAGTTGGGCGAGCAGGCCGCCTATCGGGGACGCGCCGCCCTCAGCCCGCGCTGACCTGCGAGACTTGCCCCATGCCCTCGGGAGGCCACTCGACCACCAGCATCCCGAGGCCCCGCCCAGCGCTGCCGCAGAACGCGGACGCCCGATCGTCGAAGCGGGGCACCTCGAAGCGCAAGGGCCGGAGACGCGCCGACGCATCGTCGAGCGGTCGATCTGGTGCTGCGGCGCGCAGCGAGGCGGGCCGCAAGGGGTCGTCGCGGAGCGGCTCGTCGCGTTCGAGTTCGACACGCGCGGAATCGACGCGCACGGTGTCGACGCGTCGCACTGCGAGCGCAGAGCGACGCCGCGATCTCACGAAGGCGATACCGATTGAGCGCCGCCTCGTCGAGGGCCGGCGAAAGCGATGGCTCGTCTATGGCGGCGGCGCGACGCTGTTCGTTGCCTTCGCGGCGGTGCTGTTCGTGCTGCCCGTGCAGGCATGGTTCCGCCAGCAGGACGACATCTCGCGAAAGCAGGAAGAACTCGCAGCGCTCGAGCGCGCGAATGCCGAACTGAACGAAGAGGTCGCCAAGCTGAACACCCCTGAGGGCATCGAGGAAGCGGCCCGCGAGGAGATCGGCTACGTGCGCCGCGGCGAGATCCAGCTCACCGTGCTGCCCCTGCCGGCTGCCCCGACGGCTCTCCCGGGCGGGTGGCCGTTCGATGCGGCGGCGCAGATCCTCACCTTGCGTGGCGCATCGGCGGCTCCGATCGCCGACGCCCCGGCCGCCGAGCCGGGCGGGGCCGTGGCCCCGGTTTCCACCGCTCCGTAGGGTCTGCACCACGGGGCGTGGCAGATCGGCCCTGTGGGCACACTGTTGCGGACCATCTGTCAACGCTGTGTTGGGTCCAATGGCTCATTTCCCTCAGAAGCCAGTGTTTTCAATGCTTTGAGCATGATCGGCCGCCTACAGTTTTGACCTGCGGGTGCCGATACGACATTCGCTCACAGGCCATCCGGACGCGGACGGCCTGGTCGGGAACGTAACCACGAACACGGAGG
>JBJOMQ010000158.1:0-5951 GCA_046052275.1 Actinomycetota bacterium
CGGCGGGCGGTGCATCATCGGCCGCCAGCGACAGCCGGCGACCGCCCGCATCACGTGCGGCGATGACCAGCGGCATCGACACATGGCGCGACACATCGGCTACCCCAGCGTCACGGCGCCGCACGCGCACGAGCGCCTCATCCTGGTCATCGCCGCGCTCGATGTCGACGGAGATGGCCGGCCGGCCCGGCACGGTGAACCACGTGGCAATGCCGTCGATCGCCGTCGAGATCGGCTCGCCACCGGGCAGCACGCCGTCACCGGCGCGCTCACGGACGACATCGAGGAAGTCGTCGACGCCGGCGGCGGCGAGGTCGAACCGGCGCACGAACTCGTTGAACGAGTCGAGCCATCTCGTCGGACCGAGCACCGTGCGCAGCATCCCGAACACCTCGGCACCCTTGAGGTACGTGGTGCGGTTGTACAGCGCCGCAGGATCGGCGCCGTCGCCCGTGCCCGACAGGCCGCCGCGCACGGGCGGGGCGCCGATGGTGAGCTCCTCGGGAAACTGCAGGCGTCGCAGGTCGAGCACGTCGAGGATCCGCGCCGCCGGGCCGAGCATGTCGGCGCGCACGTCGTTCTGGCCCATCAGCACGGTGAGCCCTTCCTTCAGCGTCAGCTGGCCCCACGACCGCACCGTGACGCGGTTGCCGCGCACGTGGTGACCGTACTCGTGGGCAACGTTCGCAGCGATCAGCAGCAGGTCGTCGTCGGTGACGCCGCGGGGATCGGCAATCAGCAGCGACGACTCGAAGAACATCAGTCCGTGGTACTCGGTGGCGTCCGGATACGCGGGCACCGACACGAACACGAGCTCGTCAAGGTCGTGCTCGATCGCGCCGTGCGCCTCGTCGAACGACATGGCTCGCTCGAGCACGTCGAGTGCAAAGTCGGCCCCGGCGATCTGGTCGGGCGGCGCAGCGATCGTCAGCGTGATCGATCGTCCCGAGCGTGTCGTGTGCGGCCGCGACGTGGTGACGAGGTCGCCTGCCACCATTGCGAACAGGTATGACGGCTTCGGCACAGGGTCGGCGAATCGCTCCCAGCGGCGGCCGTCGGGATGCACGCCGCTGCCGACACGGTCGCCGTTGCTGCGCAGGTATGGGTACAGCAAAGGGTCGCCGGCAAGGGTGACGTCGAACGTGGCACGGTTCGACGGGCGGTCGATGAAGTAGGTGATGCGCCGGAATCCCTGCGGCTCGAGTGTCGTGCTCACCATTCCCGGCCGGCAGGTAATGCCGGGGTCGGCGGGTCCTCCGAGCGGCGCCGTGGTGACGACTTCGATCGTCCAGCGGCGGCCGGCCGCGCCGGGCGATGCTGCCAGGACCGCCGCCGGAATGGTGAGCGCCCGCTCGTCGACCGAGTACTCGTCGTCGCCGAGTCGGCGGCCGTCGACCGACACCGACCGCAGTTCGAGTCCGCGGCCATCGAGGACGAGCACCTCGGGCGGACCCTCGCCGACCGGCACCGCCGTCGATGTCGCCGTGACCGCGAGTCGGCCCGCAGGCTCAGCGGCATCGCGATCGCCGACGGGATCGCTGGGAAGTCCGACATCGAGGATGACGTGCTCGATCCGCCACGGGCCGAGTGCTTCGAGCGCCCGCTCGTTCATGCGGGCCAGCCCGTGCTGCCCGTGCCGGTGATCCGTCACCGCCTACTCCTTCGTCGACGCCTTCGCCGATCGTGGCACGCAGTGCACGGGTGTCCGCACCTGCCCTCGCCCGCTTCTTGAACAGTGTGCAAGAGTAGTGCTGCCAGCGCACCGGTGCCGACGGGAGGGCCCATGACCGCAGGATCCAGCCACGATGCCGCAGCACGCCGCCAGCGCGTCGAGCACGGACTGCTGCCCATCGTGCGCATTGCCGGCCGCAACACCGAATGGACGATCGGCGAGCGACTCGCCCACTACCGCTGCCCCGGCACGTCGATCGCCGTGATGAGGGACGGGCACATCGACTGGGTGGGCGGCTACGGACACCTCGACGCCGACGGCCGGTCGAGCGACGGCGAGCACCGCTCGCTGGATCCGTGCGGGCCGGACACCATCTACATGGTTGCCTCGTGCAGCAAGCCGCTCGCCGCGCTCGTGGTGCTGCAGCAGGTGGAACGCGGCGTGCTCGACCTCGATGTGCCCGTCAACCGCTACCTGCAGCGGTGGCAGGTGCCCGACAACGACCTCACGGCCTCTCACCCCGTGACGCTGCGCCGGTGCCTCAGCCACACGGCAGGACTCACGGTGAACGGATGGGGCGTCGTGCCGCGCGATGGCTCACCGGTGCCGACCGTGCTCGACCTGCTCGACGGCCGTCCGCCGTCGAAGATGCCCGCAGTCGTGGTCGACCGCCCCTACGACGGCACCAACCGGTACTCCGGCGGCGGCTATCTGATCGCGCAGCTCGTCGTCGAGGACGTGCTCGGACGCGACTTCGCCGACATCGCCGACGAGACGGTGTTCGGTCCGCTCGGGATGACCCGCAGCACGTATCGCCATCCGCTGCCGACGTCGCTCCAGCACGATGTTGCGTCGGGGCACGGCGACAGCGGACGGCCAGCACCGGGCGGATGGATGCTCTCGCCCGAGAAGGCGGCAGGCGGCCTCTTCAGCACTGCGCGCGACTACGCCACCTTCCTGCTCGCCGTACGCGCTGCCGTCCGCGGCGAGGCCAGCGCAGTGCTGGGCCGGTCGCTCGCCGGCGAGATGGTGACCCGTCACGACCGCAGCGCGTTCGGTCTCGGCTTCCGGGTGCTCGGCGACGGAGCCACGCACCGCATCAACCACGGCGGCTCGAACGACGGCTATCAGAGCGAGACCGACCTCTACCTCGAGTCGGGCGATGGAGCCGTCGTGCTCACCAATGCCACGTCGGGGCTGCTGCTGTTCCGCGAGGTGCTCAACGGCATCGCCGCCGCCTATGACTGGCCCGGCTACATGCCCGAGCCCAAGCAGCTCGCCACCCTCACCGATACCGACCTGCAGCGCTACGCAGGCGAGTACCGCATCGTCGCCGGCATCGAGATGCCGCTCATCCGCGTGTGGGCCGAGGGCGGGCGGCTGTTCAACGAGGTGCCCGGCCTGCGCTTCGGCGTCCAGGAGGTGTTCTGCGACGTGCACGGCGTGCTCTTCAGCCAGGCCGGCCCGTTCGAGACCCACGTGACCTTCGGACCCGACGGGCTGGCATCGGAACTGTCGGTGCGGGAGGGCGACGTCGACGTGCTGCGCGCCGTGCGCGCCAGCTGAGCAGCCGGCCCGCCTGCCCCGAGTCCACCGCCACTCGGTGTGCGGGCTACTTGTACAGCGTGCAATAATCACCCCGTCCCGCACGGCGGGCGCGCACAGTTGGGGGGTCCTCACATGGGTCGCAGTCACGTTCGCAGCACAGCCGGCACGTCGTCGCCGGCGCCGCTCAGCCGCCGGCGCCTCATCGGCCTCGCCGGTCTGGCCGCACTGGCGTCGGTCGCCGCGTGCGGCGGCAACGACCCGAACGCCGCCACCACCACCGTGGCCATGGCACCGGGCACCACCGAGGCGCCGGTGTTCACCAATCCCTCCACCACCGTCGACCCGTCGCTCAACCCCGTCAGCGGAGGCTCGCTCATCGTCGGCCTCGACGCAGAGTCGCCCGGCTACCACCCGCACGTCGACCCGTGGGGCAACGGTGGCCACGTCGTCGCCAAGGCGATCTTCGACTCGCTTGCGTCGTACGACGCCGCCGGCAAGGTCGTGCCCTACCTCGCTGAGTCGATCGAGGCCAATGCTGATGCCACCGTCTGGACCATCACCCTTCGCGACGGCATCGAGTTCCACAACGGCGAGGCACTCGACGCAGAAGCCGTCCGCCTCAACTTCGCCGCCGTGCAGGCCAGCCCCGCCTACAGCTCGCAGTTGCAACTGCTGGCGTCGATGACGGTCGTCGACCCGCTCACCCTCGAGCTCACGATGTCGGCACCCTGGTCGACCTTCCCCAACTCGCTCACCGGCGACATCGGCACCCAGGTCGGCTACATGGCCGCCCCGGCGATGCTCGCCGACCCCCAGGGTGGACGGGCGCCCATCGGCACCGGCCCGTTCAAGTTCGTGGAATGGGTGCCCGACGACCACCTCACCGTCGAGCGCTTCGACGGCTACTGGCAGGCACCGGCATGGCTCGACACCGTCGAGTTCCGCCCGATCCCCGACTCGACGAGTCGCAAGGCCGCCTTCGACGCCGGCGACATCGACGTGTACTACACCGCCGACACCTCCGACATCACCGCCTACCTCGAGCAGCAGGCGGCGGGCGACCTCACCGTCACGATCGGCGCGCCGAGCGAGCCCGACATGGTGATGCTCAACACCCGCAAGGCCCCGCTCGACGACGTGCGTGTGCGTCGCGCCCTCGCCATGTCGGTCGACATCGACCGCCTCTACGACTACCTCGATGCAACCGGCGTGAAGCAGAAGCTCACCGGCCCGTACGCGGCCTCCTCGTTCTGGTTCGCCGAGAGCAACTACCCCGAGTACGACCCGGCTGGCGCCAAGGCGCTCATCGACGAGTACGTCGCCGAGAAGGGCACGCCCGTCGAGATCGAGTTCGCAGGCGGCCAGGATCCGTTCATCACCAGCTACCAGGAGCTGTTCCAGTCGATGTGGGCCGAGATCGGCGTCACCGCCAACATCGTCTCGCGCGCCCAGGGAGAGAACATCGCCGCCGTGATCGCCGGCGAGTACCAGGTGATCCTGTGGGGCGGCGTCGGCGGCGGAGATCCCGACGCCGACTACGGCGACTTCCACTCGGGCACCGGCCTCAACCTCGCAGGCTTCAGCACGCCCGAGATGGACGCCGCGCTCGACGAAGGCCGCCGCCTCACCGATCCCGAGGCCCGCAAGGAGCAGTATGCGATCGTGCAGCAGATCCTCGGCGACAACGTGCCCTACATCTGGACCGGCACCAACCAGTTCGCCGTGATCACGCCGCCGACGGTGCTGGGCATGGGCGGCTTCCTGCTGCCTGACGGCTCGGCTGGCCAGTCGATCACCGGCGGCCGGTTCTTCCTCAAGGACGTCTGGCTGCTGCAGTGAGACCGCTCGGCGTCCGGCTGCTGCGACTCGTCGCGGTGCTGCTCGCCGTGACGGCTGCGTCATTCGCCATGATCAGCCTGCTCCCAGGCGACATGGTCACCACCGTGCTCGGGGCAAACGCCACCGAGGACGACCGTGCAGCCGTCCGCGCCGAACTGCGCCTCGACGATCCGCTTCCAGTCCGGTACGCCCGCTGGGTCGGCGATGCCGTCACCGGCGATCTCGGCCAGAGCTATCGCACACGCCAGCCCATCGCCGAGGCACTGGGCGAGCGGCTCGGCGTGACGCTGCAACTGGTCGTGCTCTCGCAGCTGATCGCCTTGGCGCTCGCGGTGCCGATGGCCATCTTCGGCGCACTTCGACCGGGGTCATGGCTCGACCGCGCCATCAGCGCCGTGCAGCTCGGACTCATCGCCACGCCCGGCTACCTCGTCGCGATTGCGCTCATCGCAGTGTTCGCTGTCCAGCTCGGGTGGTTCGACACCACCGGCTACGTGCCGCTGTCGGAGAACCCCCTCGGAAATCTGAAGTCGCTGCTCCTGCCCGCACTCGCACTCGGCCTCGAGCCGGTGGCCCTCTATGCCCGCGTGCTGCGCACCGACCTCATCAACACCTTCGACCAGGACTTCGTGTGGTTCGCCCGCGCCAAGGGCAACCCGACGAAGCGGATCGTGCTTCGCCATGCGCTGCGGCCGTCGTCGATCGGCGTCGTCACGCTTGCTGGCATCACGCTCGGGCGCATGATCGGCGGCACTGTGCTCGTCGAGTCGATCTTCGCCCTGCCCGGCCTCGGCCGATTCACGATCGACGCGATCAGCAACCGCGACTTCATGGCACTGCAGGGCGCTGTCGTGGTGCTCACTGTGGGCTTCGTCATCGTGAACTTCGCCGT
>JBJOMQ010000159.1:0-5878 GCA_046052275.1 Actinomycetota bacterium
GTTCGACGATGCGAACGACGATGAAGTGTTCGACATCATGGCGAAGGCGTATCCCGGCCGCGAGATCGTCGGCTACGACGCCCGCGAGATCTTCGCCTGTGGCGGCGGCATCCACTGCATCACGCAGCAGCAGCCGGCAACGGCGCTCGGCTAGAGGCTCGTCACCAGCGACACGCCTGGCGTGGCGAAGCGCCCCATGGCGGGCAGCGCCACCGGCACGTCGTCGAGCGAGAGTCGCTGGCGCACCACTGCCGTGGGATCGACGCTGCCGTCGGCCACCATCGCCAGCACCTGCGGGATACGCGACGCCGACAGGCCGTGCACGCCGAGTACCTCGAGCTCGTCGCGGATGACGCGTGAGATGGGAAAGTCGGCGGTGGGAGCGGGGAACAGGCCGATCTGCACGTGGCGGCCGAGTGGTCGCAGGCAGCGGACCGAGTTGGCCGCAGTGACGGCATGGCCGAGGCACTCGACCGACACATGGGCGCCACCGGCAAGATCGTGCACGGCCTCGTCGACCGACCCGACTGCGCTGGCGTCGAGCAGATCGTCGGCGCCGACACTGCGGGCGAGTTCGAGTGCCTCGGCCGACACGTCGATGGCCACGACTCGGGCGCCGAGTGCTCGCCCGAAGGCGATGGCAGCAAGCCCCACCCCACCACACCCGTGCACGGCGAGCACCTCGCCGGCAGCGAGTCGGCCCTGTTCGACGACACCGCGATACGCAGTGCTGACGCGGCAGCCCACCAGTGCCGCCGCCTCATCGGACACCGACTCGGGCACGTGCACCGCATTGACGTCGGCGTAGGGGATGGTGGTGAACTGGGCGAAGGCACCCCACCTCGTGAAGCCAGGCTGCTCCTGCCGGCGGCACACCTGATGCTGGCCGGCACGGCACGGCTCGCACTCGCCGCAGCCGCACACAAACGGCACCATGATGCGGTCGTCGATGCGCACTCGCTGCACGCCGGCGCCCACTGCGACCACCCTGCCGACGAACTCGTGGCCGCCCACGTGCGGACAGGCAATGTCGGGGTCGGTGCCGTGCCATCCGTGGTAGTCGCTGCGGCACAGGCCAACGGCCGTGACCTGCACGATCGCCTCGCCCGGTGCCGGCGACGGATCGGGCACCTCGACGACAGCGATAGGACCCTCGAATTGCTCGTACACCGCGGCGCGCATCGGTGGAGAGGCTAACGACGACCGGTAACGATGGGGGAGTGAGCAGCATCACCGTGTCGGAACTCGAGTACGCGCCACCCGGCGCCGACTCGCTGTTCTTCGACGTCTCGTTCGGCGTGGCCCCGGGCGAGCATGCGGCACTTGTGGGCGCCAATGGCGTCGGCAAGAGCACGATCCTGCGCATCCTCTCGGGCGTGCTCGAGGCCGACAGCGGCGAGTTCCAGCTGGGCGGCACCGTGCTGACGATGACCCAGGACGTCGGGATGTCGAGTCCCGACGACAGCCTGCGCGACATGCTGGTGGAGGTGGCCCCGCGAGCGCTGCGCGATGCGGGCCGTGCGCTGCACGCTGCCGAGGCGGCGATGTATGCGGGCACCGACGACGGCACCGGCTACGCCGAGGCGCTCACGCACTGGGGCGATCTCGGCGGGTACGAGCTCGAGGCACAGTGGGCGGCGGCAGCGCGGCGCAGCGTGAAGACGCCGGTCGACGACTTCGCGTCGCGCAAGGTCGGCGAGCTGAGCGGCGGTGAGCGCAAGCGGCTGGTGCTCGACCTGCTGCTCACCTCGGGAGCCGACATCCTGCTGCTCGACGAACCCGACAACTACCTCGACATCCCCACGCGCGAGTGGCTCGAGGATCAGATCCGCCAGTGCCGCAGCACCGTGCTGATGGTGTCGCACGACCGAACGCTGCTCGAGCGGGTGGCCGGCAAGATCATCGTCATCGAAGGCAGCGGCGCATGGGTGCACGGCGGGTCGTACGCCACGTTCCCCGAGGCCCGCCAGAAGCGCCAGGAATTGCTCGGCGACGCGCTCAAGCGCTGGAACGACGAAGAGCGCCGCCTGTTCCACCACATGAAGATCATGAAGCAGCGCGCCGCGCAGAACTTCAAGAACGCCACCAAGGCCAACGCTGCCGAGACCCGCTGGGAGAAGTTCGTCGCCGCCGGCCCGCCGCCGCCCCCGGTGCCCGACCAGCAGATCAAGGTGCGCCTGCGCGGCGCCGACTCGGCGCGCCGGGTGGTGCAACTCGAGGGCGTGGCAGTGGGCGACCTGTTCTCGCCGTTCAGCGACGAGGTGTACTTCGGCGAGCGCGTCGGCCTGATCGGGCCCAACGGCACCGGCAAGACGCACCTGCTCGGTGCCCTCGCCGGCGGGCTCGAGGCCTCGGGCAGCATCTCGTTCGGCCCACGCACCTCGGTGGGCATGTTCACCCAGGTGAACGACCGGCCCGAGTTCCGCGGCCGCCACTGCATCGACATCGTCCGCCAGCGGATCTACGACGAGGAGGCGGCGATGAAGGCGCTGGCCCGGTACGGGCTGGCAGCCAGTTCGCGTCAGGAGCACCAGACGCTGTCGGGCGGTCAGAAGGCACGCCTCGAGATCCTGTGCCTCGAACTCGACGGGCACAACGTGCTGCTGCTCGACGAGCCCACCGACAACCTCGACATCGAGTCGTCTGAGGCACTCGAGCAGGCACTCGACGGATTCCAGGGCACGGTTGTCGCCGTCAGCCACGATCGGACGTTCCTCTCCACGCTCGATCGCTTCGTGATGATCACCGACGACGGCGACGTGTGGTCGCTGCCCGATTTCGACGTGGCGCTGCGGGCACTGCAACAACCAGACTCGGTGGGCGGTATCCGCCTCGCCAAGCGACTCACCTGATCTCCCATGGCCTTCGTCTCGTTCAACCAGCGACTGCGCGATCTCGCCGCAGCGGCACCCGACCGCACTGCCGTCACGTGCGACGGCGTCGCCATCACCCGTGCCGAACTGGTGCGCCGCGGCGAGGACCTCGCCGTGCAGCTGCACCGTGCAGGGGTCGCCGCCGGCGACATGGTCACCATCGCAGTGCCCAACAGCATCGATTGGTTCGTCGGCTACGTGGCCGCGTGGCGCCTCGGAGCCATCCCGCAGCCGGTATCGCATCGCCTGCCGGCCCGCGAGTTCGAGGCGATCCTCGAGCTCGCGAACCCGAGTGCTGTCGTCGGCGCCGAGCTGGGCTCAATCACCGGCCGCCACTGCGTGCCGCACGGCCACGTGGCACCGGCCGCCAGCGATGCCGAGCGTGCTGCGCTGCCCGACGTGGTGTCGCCGGCGTGGAAGGCGCCCACCTCGGGCGGCAGCACTGGCCGGCCGAAGCTGATCGTGTCGGGCGACCCTGCCGGGCTCGACGACGAGGCGCCGATCCCACTGGCGCTCGGCACCGACGGGTGCATCGTGATGCCCGGACCGCTCTACCACAACGGCCCTGCAGTGTGGAGTTGGCAGAGCCTGCTGCATGGCAACGGGGTGGCGCTGCTCAGCCGCTTCGACGCCGAGCAGACGCTTGCCGCGATCGAGCAGCACCGGGCCACCGTGCTGTACGTGGTGCCGACGATGATGAAGCGGATCTGGCGCCTGCCGGAGCACGTGCGCGAGGCCTACGACCTCACCTCGCTGCGCGTCGTGTGGCACCTCGCCGAGCCCTGCCCGGAGTGGCTCAAGCAGTCGTGGATCGACTGGCTCGGCGCCGAGCGCATCTACGAGCTCTACGCCGGCACCGAGTCGCAGACGGCCACCATCATCACAGGGCCCGAGTGGCTGGCGCACCGAGGCTCGGTAGGCAGGCCGCTGCCGGGCACGATCATGATCACCGACGCTGAGGGCAACGAGCTGCCGCCCGGCGAGGAAGGCGAGGTGTGGATGCGCAACCCGCGCGACACGCCCACCTATCGATACGTCGGCGCCACCGCACGCACGCGCGACGGCGGGTGGGAATCGCTCGGCGACATGGGTCGCCTCGATGACGACGGCTACCTGTACCTGGGCGACCGGGCAGCCGACATGATCCTGTCGGGCGGGGCCAACATCTACCCGGCCGAGATCGAAGCGGCACTGCAGGAACACGACTGCATCCGCTCGTGCGCAGTGATCGGCCTGCCCGACGACGACAAGGGCAATGTGGTGCACGCCATCCTCGAGGCTGACAAATCGGCCATCGACCAGGACGAACTGCGGGCCTTCCTCGCCGAGCGGCTGGTGGCCTACAAGATCCCCCGGACGTTCGAATTCGTCGACACCCCGCTGCGCGACGACGCCGGAAAGGTACGCCGCTCGGCCCTCCGGTCAGAGCGCCTCCGCTGAGCAACTAGCGTCTCCCCGCCATGGGCAGGTGGTTGGCGAAACTCGGCGGGCTGCGCCACACCAGCGGCACCGTGATCAGCTCCACCGTGCAGGTGCCAGCGCAGGTGCCACTGGTGATCTACAGCTACACCGTCGATGGCACCGTGTTCCTCGGCCAGCGCATCAGGCAGCACGACGATGTTGCCGACTCGGCAGCAGCCACTGTTGCCCGATACCCGTCGGGTGCGCCGATCGTGGTGTACTACGACCCTCGTAATCCCGCCGACTCAGTTCTCGAGCCATGACCACCACCACCAGCACGATCGAACAGACCTACGTCTCGCGCACCCCGCAGAGCGCCGCGATGGGGCCACGCGCCCAGAAGGTGATGCCCGCCGGCGAGACCCGCGCTGCCGGCTACCACACGCCCTATCCGCTCACCATCGCCAGCGGCCACGGCCACACGCTCACCGACATCGACGGGAACGACTACATCGACCTGTCGAACAACTTCACCAGCCTGCTGCACGGCCACGCCTTCCCGCCCATCGTCGAGGCGGTGTCGCGGGTCATCGGTGCCGGCACCGCATGGCCGGCGCGCAACAACACCCAGATCGAGCTTGCCGAGCTGATCTCGTCGCGGGTGGCATCGATCGACCTCGTGCGCTTCTGCAATTCGGGCAGCGAGGCCAACATGCTCGCCCTGCACGTGGCACGCACGCACACCGGTCGGCTGAAGGTGCTGATGGCCCAGTTCGGCTACCACGGCAGCCACGAGGCGTTCGAGGCTGGCTTCTTCGGCAACCAGGGCGACCACACCTGGCCGCACACCATCACAGTGCCGTGGGGCGACGCTGCGGCATTCGAACGCGTCCTCGCCGAGCAGGGCGACGAGATCGCCGCCGTGTTCCTCGAGGGCTTCATGGGATCGTCGGGACTCATCGATGCCCCAGCCGAGTTCTTCACCCGCGTGCAGGCCGCAGCCGCCAAGGCCGGTGCCCTGTTCGTGCTCGACGAGGTCATCAGCCTGCGGATGAGCACGGGCGGACACCAGCAGAACCTCGGCATCAGCCCCGACCTCACCACGATGGGGAAGATCATCGGCGGCGGCTACCCGGTGGGCGCGGTCGGCGGCAAGGCCGAGTACATGAGCCTGCTCGATCCGCACCGCGGGCGCATCTTCCACTCGGGCACCTTCAACGGCAACCCGGTCACCACCGCAGCGGGCATCGCCAGCTTCGGCCACCTCACCAGCGACGTCGTTGCCCAGATGGCTCAACGTGCCGAGCGGCTCGAGGAGCGGCTCGGCACAGCAGCCGCCGACAGCGGTGTGCCCTTCTCGTGCCGGCGCGTGGGCTCGCTGCTCAACATCTACGCCGCCGATACGCCGCCAGTCGCCAACATCGTGCGCAAGGACGCCTCCACGATGCGGCTCATCCACCTCGCCGGCATGAACCACGGCATGTACTTCGCCTCGCGCGGCATGCTCGTGCTGAGCACGGTGATGGACGATGCGCTGATCGAGGAGATCGGCGACAGGTTCGAAGTGGTCTACCGCGACGTCGCGGCCGACATGCGCCTGGCCA
>JBJOMQ010000160.1:0-5851 GCA_046052275.1 Actinomycetota bacterium
TTCGCTGTCGTCTTCATGTGCTTCGAGGCGCTGATCGGCGTGCTCGCGCCGCTGCAGATGGACGAGAGTTATGCCGGGGCTCGGTCGATGGGCTGGATGATGTCGGCATTCGGCGCCGGCAGCATCATCGGCGTTCTCGTGGCGCTACGCGTCCGCGTCGCCCGACCGCTCGTGTTCGCGCTGTCGTGCCTGGCAGTGCTCGGAGTATGGATGCTCGCAGTCGCATCTAGCGTGCCGATCGGGCTGCTCGTTGCCGTCGCCTTTGCTGCCGGCCTCGGGCTCGACCTGTTCGGCGTGCTGTGGATGACCGCGGTGCAGCGTCACGTCCCCGGTGAGGCCCTCTCGCGAGTGGGTTCGTTCGAGGCATTCGGCTCGATCGCCTTCGCACCGCTCGGACTGCTCCTCGCCGGGCCGCTCGCGACATGGATCGGGACCGAGTCGGCGCTGGTCATTGCCGGTGGGGCCACCCTCGCCGCATGTCTCGTCGCGCTCTCGTCACGCAGCGTGCGCGACCTCGCCTGAGCGGGCACGCTCAGGCGTCGACGACCTCGATCCGCACCCGCTTGTTGCCCTTGCCCTTGTTCTCGAGCTTCACCACGCGCACCCCGCCGACCTCTCGGGTCGTGCGCACGTGCGTGCCGCCGTCTGCCTGCTTGTCAAGGCCGACGATGTCGACCACCCGGATCTCGCGGACCGACTCCGGAATCAGCGACACCTTGGTACGGATGAGATCGTCGTCGAGCAGGGCCGTGTCGCGCGGCAGGAATCCCACCTCGATCGGCCGGTCGGCGGCGATCTCGGCGTTGACCAGTTCTTCGATGCGCTGCGCGAATCCCTCGGGCACGGGATCGAACTCGAAGTCCATGCGCCCCGACAGCGGTTCCATGTTCCCGCCCGTCACGGGAACTCGCCACTCGTTCCAGATCACCCCGCACAGGATGTGCATCGCCGTGTGCGTTCGCATCAGCTGATGCCGTCGACCCCACTCGACCACTCCGTCCACCGACGAGCCCAGTGCCGGCAACGGACCGCCCTCGACGCGGTGCCACACGTCGGCACCCTCCTTGCGCACCTCCAGCACCGTCAGGCCGGCCAGGACGCCGACGTCGTGCGGCTGGCCGCCACCGGTTGGGTAGAAGAGGGTGGCGTCGAGCGCGACGGCATCGTCGCGGACACCGGTGACGGTCGCCGTGAAGGAGGTGGCATAGGCGTCGCGGAGATACAGCAGGTCGGTCATGGGTTGAGAGTCTGCCGTCCCTGCCGGGACGCGCACCACCGCCACTATGGTGACGCCATGCCCGGCGAGCGCACGACAGGCGATCCGGCTGCCCTCGCTCGACGGGCGCTGTCGCTGCTCGATCTCACCGAACTCGGCGAGAGCGCCACCGATGACGATGTCGTCCGGCTGTGTGAGCGGGCGGTCACGCCCCATGGGCATGTCGCCGCTGTCTGCGTGTGGCCGCGTCATGTGGGCACCGCTGCCTACGAGCTGATGACCGAGCCGGTCGGCATCGCCACGGTCGTCAACTTCCCCTCCGGCGACGAGACCGTGCCACACGTGGTGACGGCCACCGCCGAGGTGCTGCGCAACGGTGCGACCGAGGTCGACCTCGTCCTGCCCTATCGCGCCTTTCAGCAGGGCGCAATCGAGCATGTCGCCCTGATGCTGTCGGCGGTGCGCACGGCGACCACCGCTGCACGCGCCACGCTGAAGGTGATCCTCGAGACCGGCGAACTCGGCGACGCGGCCACCATCGAGGCTGCGGCGCGACTCGCCATCGATCACGGTGCCGACTTCGTGAAGACCTCCACCGGGATGACACCCGTGGGGGCGACACACGAAGCCACCGCAGCCCTGCTTCGGGTCATTGCCGCCGCAGACCGCCGGGTCGGGCTGAAGGTCAGCGGTGGCGTCCGCACGCTCGCCGACGCTGCCGTCTACCTCGACCAGGCCGAGCAGGTGATGGGCCCGTCGTGGGCGACGCCAGCCACGTTCCGCTTCGGCGCCAGCAGGCTGCTCGACGCCCTGCTCGATGCGCTCGACGGCCGATCCCGACCGGCCTCGGCCGGCGACTACTGATGCTCCCGCAGGAGATCATCCGGGCGAAGCGCGACGGCGGCACGCTCGACCGCGATGCGCTGGCCGCATTCGTCCGCGGCGTCGGCGAGGGCACCGTCACCGACGCGCACATCGCCGCGTTCACGATGGCGGTGTTCCTGCGCGGCATGTCGACCGACGAGGTCGTCGGGCTCACCACCGCGATGCGCGACAGCGGCACGGTGCTGCGCTGGGATCTGCCGGGCCCGGTGCTCGACAAGCACTCGACGGGCGGCGTCGGCGACACGGTGAGCCTCGTGCTCGCCCCGATCGTGGCCGCATGCGGCGGCTTCGTGCCGATGATCAGCGGCCGAGGCCTCGGACACACCGGCGGCACGCTCGACAAGATGGCGTCGATTCCCGGCTATTCGGTCTCGCCGCCCCTCGCCCGCTTCCGCCGCGTCGTCACCTCGGCAGGGTGCGCAATCATCGGACAGACCGCCGATCTCGCCCCCGCCGACGGGCGCATCTATGCCGTGCGCGATGTCACGGCGACGGTCGAGAGCATCCCGCTGATTACCGCATCGATCCTCTCGAAGAAGCTCGCCGCCGGACTCGATGCACTGGTCATGGACGTCAAGGCCGGCAACGGCGCATTCATGGCAACACGCCGCGATGCGGGGGCACTCGCTCGCAGCATCGTGTCGGTGGCCACCGGTGCCGGCATGCCCACCGAGGCGCTGGTCACCGACATGGACCAGCCGCTCGCCGACGTCGCCGGCAACGCACTCGAGGTGGCCTACGCCATCGACCATCTCACCGGCACTCGGCGGGATGACCGATTCGTCGACGTCACGCTCTCGCTCGCCGCCGAGATGCTCGTGCTCGGCCGTCTCGCCCGCACTCCTGCGTCAGCCCGTCGCCGCGCCCAGCGGGCACTCGACAGCGGCGAGGCTGCCGAACGCTTCGCACGCATGGTGGCAGCGCTCGGCGGACCGCGTCGGCTGGTCGACCGCCCATGGCAGCACCTGCCACGCGCCGCAGTCGAGGTAGCCGTCTCGCCTCAGCAGCCCGGCACCGTTCGCTCGATCGACACGCGCGCCGTCGGGCTCGCCGTCGTCGCGCTGGGCGGCGGCCGCACGAGGCCGTCCGACTCGGTCGATCCCTCGGTCGGCCTCACCCGACTGGCGGCGATCGGTGATCGCGTCAGCAGCGATCGACCCATCGCCGTCGTGCACGCCAGGAGTCATGCCGATGCCGAGACAGCAGCGGCGCACCTGCACGCTGCATATCGAATCGGCACATCCCGCGCCCCGGCTCCGCGCCGGTAGCCCACCGGCGCCGCAGCCTCAGTTCAGGAAGGCTCCTTTGGCAGGCCGAGCACCCGCTCGCCGACGATGTTGCGCTGGATCTGGCTGGTGCCGCCCCAGATCGTCTCGCTGCGGCTGAAGAAGAACGCGCTCATCATCGGGCTCACCGGATATCCGGGACGGCGGCGCTCGCGTGCGGTGCCGGGCCATGAGCCGGTCCCCGACCCGGCGTCGACCAGCATCGCGTCTGCGCCGTAGATGTCGAGTGCCAGCTCCATTGCCGCCTTGTGCATCTCGCTCCAGAACATCTTGTTGGTGGCGCCGAGCGCTACCACGCCCATGTCCTTCGAGCCGTTCAGCGTCGCCGACAGCGACCGCAGGCCGTTGATGCGCAGGATCTGGATCTTCGTGTAGTACTCCATCAGCCGCTGGCGGATGTCGTGACGGCAGATGGCGCCGTTGCGCTCGGCGGTGGCGACCATCAGCCGGTACTCGTCCTCGAAGCGCCGATAGCCCGTGGTGGCACTCATGCCTCGCTCGAATGCGAGCGTGCTGTTGGCCACCTTCCAGCCGTTGTTCACGCCGCCGACGACGTTGTCCTTCGGGCAGCGCGCATCGGTGAAGAACACCTCGCAGAACTCGGCAGTGCCGTCGGGCTGCACGATGCCGCGCACCTCGACGCCGGGCTGCTTCATCGGCACGAGCAGGTACGAGATGCCCTTGTGCTTGGGTGCGTCGGGGTCGGTGCGGGTGAGCAGGAAGCAGTAGTCGGCGTGGTGCCCCTGTGTGGTCCACACCTTCTGGCCGTTGATCACCCACTCGTCGCCGTCGAGCTCGGCCGATGTCTTCAGCGACGCGAGGTCGCTGCCTGAGTTCGGCTCGCTGAAGCCCTGGCACCAGCGCATCTGCCCGCTGAGGATCTTCGGCAGGAACTCGCGCTTTTGCTCCTCGGTTCCCCACTGCAGCAAGGTGGGGCCGACGAGCGTGTCGCCGAAGAAGTCGGCGCGCAGCGGTGCCTTGGCACGCGCGAACTCCTCCGACAGCACCACGCCCTGCATCGTGGTGAGACCCTTGCCGCCGTACTCGGTCGGCCACGTGGCGCAGATCCACCCGCCCTCGAACAGCCGCGCCGGCCACTCCTCGTTGAAGCGCTTGCGCTCGTCGGCCGGCATCTCGAATCCGGGCTCGAACCAGCCGGCTGGCAGGTTGGCCTCGAGCCACGCCCTGATCTCGGCGCGGAACTGCTCGTCGGCATCGGTGTAGGCGAGGTCCATGCCGTGAGTCTGGCCGCCCGCCCGCCGCCCGCCATAACCGGACCTGCCGAGCGATGCGCCCCATGCGCCACATGCCGGGCAGGTGCTCGGCACCGGTCGGGTTATCGTCCGGCCATGACTGCCGATCCGTCGTTCGACGCCCTGCTGCCGGCCGAGATGGCTGCCAAGGCGGAGGCCGTCGGCGTCGCCAAGGCCTCGCTGCCCCTGGCGCGGATGGTGCCCCTCGGCGTACTCGCAGGGGCCTTCATCGGTCTCGGCGCGATGTTCAGCACCGTGGTCACCGCCGACACAGCGCTGTCGCCCGGTGTCTCGCGCCTGCTCGGCGGCCTGGTGTTCTCGCTCGGGCTGGTGCTCGTGGTGGTCAGCGGAGCCGAGCTCTTCACCGGCAACACGCTCATCGTCGTCGCTGCCGTCGGGCGAAGGGTGCGGCCGGCGTCGCTGCTGCGCAACTGGGCCGTCGTCTATGTGTCGAACTTCGCCGGTGCCGTTGCCACGGCTGCGCTCGTCGTGGCATCTGGACGGCTCGATGCCGGTGACGGTGCCATCGGCGCTCGCGCCCTTGCCATCGCCGAGGCGAAGTCAGGTCTGGGCGTCATCGAGGCCATCGCGAGTGGAGTCCTCGCCAATGCTCTCGTCTGCCTCGCCGTCTGGATGACCCTGTCGGCTCGCTCACTCGTCGACAGGGTGGCCGTCATCATCCCGCCGATCACTGCGTTCGTGGCGTGCGGCTTCGAGCACAGCGTCGCCAACATGTTCTTCTTCCCCGTCGCCCTGTTCCACGGCACCGAACCCGCATCGGAAACCTCGTGGCCGTCATTCCTCGTCGGCAACCTGCTGCCGGTGACGATCGGCAACATCATCGGCGGCGCGGTGCTGGTCGGCCTCGTGTACTGGTTCGTATATCTCCGGCCGGCTCGTTCACAGTCCGTTCACACGCCCTGAACGAGGGCGACACACGCCCTTCGTACTGTCCGGCGAATGGCAGCCGGACGACCTCCACGACCCGCCGTCGACGGCCGCGAGCGAGCCGTGCTGGAAGCACTCGTCTCGCAGGCCCATCGGGTCGTGAGCCGCCGCGACCTCGTACGACTGGCCGGCCTCGACGGCGTCGACCTGCGGCGATGCGACGGCATCCTCGTCGGCCTGCGCCGCGCCCTCGGTGCCGAGTGCATCGTCACCGTACGCGGACGCGGCTGGATGCTCGCCCCCCACGCCATCAGTGCTGCGCA
>JBJOMQ010000161.1:0-5837 GCA_046052275.1 Actinomycetota bacterium
GGCGAGCTGTTCATCGAGGCGGACGACTTCCGGGCCGAGCCACCACCCAAGTACTTCCGCCTCTCTCCCGGCACCGAGGTTCGCCTGCGTGGTGCCTATTTCGTGCGATGCACCGGGTTCACCGCCGACACCGACGGGACCGTCACCGAGGTGCAGTGCACCTATGACCCCGAGTCGCAGGGCGGACAGGCTGCCGACGGACGCAAGGTGAAGTCGACCATTCACTGGGTGAGCGCAGCGCACGCCGTCGATGTCACGGCACTGCTCTACGAGCGGCTGTTCGCAGCCGAGGTGCCAGGCGAGCGCACCGGCGATCCATTCGACGACCTCGCTGCCGAGTCACGCCTCGTCGCCCATGGCAAGGCCGAGCCCGACCTTGCGGCCACGCCGGCCGGCAGCGTGGTGCAGTTCGAGCGCCTCGGCTACTTCGCCCACGATCCGCGCCAGCCGATGGCGTTCCACCGCACAGTGGGACTGAAGGACGAGTGGGCCAACGTGCAGAAGCGAACGCCCGCTACCTGACCCGGGTCGGTGACGTCGCAGCGCTGCGCTCAGTCGTCGACGGGCAGCCACGCGTCGGTGGTGGTGTTGCGCCGGGCTGTGTGCCAGCGCCGGCATCCGCTCTCATGGAACCACCGCTCGAGGATCTCGCCCTCGATGTTGTCCTGCATCCAGGCGAAGTCGACGTTGCGGGCATCGGGATCGGTGATCGATTCGGGCGTCGTCGGGAAGACGTTGCCGTAGCGGAACTCCTCGAATGGACGCTTGCCGCAGTTGGGGCAGTTCACCCACAGCACGGTGTCACCTCGTTCCTGCCGAGCTCGGGTCGGCCATCGCCACTTCGTTGGTGAACCGCGAGAGGCCGAAGGGCTCGATGAGCGGTGCGCTGCCGGTGGCCAGCAGCTGGGCGAGCTGTTCGCCGGCCGCAGGGATTGCCTTGAAGCCCCACGTGCCCCAGCCCGTCGAGATCCAGAAGCCGTCGGTGGTGGTGGGCCCGAGGATCGGCGAGAAGTCGGTGCTGATGTCGCAGATGCCGGTCCACGAGCGGAGGATGCGCAGCTTGCCGAGGAACGGCAGCATCGTGATGGCCTTCTTGGCGCACGACTGGAGATACGAGAACGTGGTGGCCTGCCGGTAACTGGCGAAGGCGTCGTACTCGGCACCGATGAGCATCTGGCCGCGCGGTGTCTGGCTGACGTAGAAGACCAGGTCGTTGCTCGACACGATCGGCGCAAAGTGCTGTGCGTAGGCGTTGGTGACGAACGCCTGCAGCGGGTGGGTGCGGATCGGCAGGCGAACGTCGGCCCAGCCGGCCACCGTGCTCACCCGGCCACCGACCGCCGAGATCACCGTGCCGGCGCTGATCGTGCCCTTCGGCGTGATCACCCCGGTGACCCTGCCATCGGCACCTCGGGTGAGGCCGCTCACCGGCGTGTGCTGGAACACGTGGACGCCGGCGCGCAGTGCTCCCTGCGCATACGCCCACACCACGCGGTCATGCCGCGCGGTGGCTCCCTCGTGGTGGTAGCTGGCGCCGTGCACCGGGTAGCGGCCGCCGCCGGTGATGTCGAGCTGCGGGCAGAGCCGCTTGATCTCGTCGGGCCCGATGTAGTCGGTCTTGGCGCCGCATGCACTGTTCATCAGCGCCCGGGTCTGCTCGGTGCGGGCCGTCATCACCGAGTGCGCCATCCAGATCTGGCCCTTGGTGCTGTGCATGATCCAGCAGCCGGTCTCGTCCTCGAGGCGCTGGTACATCTCGAGACTGTGCTGGTAGAAGCGCACCGACTCGGGGATGCCGTAGTTGCTGCGGATGATCGTCGTGTTGCGGCCCGAGTTGCCCGAGCCGATGAAGCTGGCGTCGAGCACGCAGACATTGGTGATGCCGTGCCGGGTGGCGAGGTAGTAGGCGGTAGCGAGGCCGTGGCCGCCGGCGCCGATGATGACGACGTCGTAGGCCGGCTTGGGATCGCCCGACTGCCATGGCAGGTCGAGCAGTGTCTCGACGAACTCGTTCATGCGAGCCTGTCCTCCAGTTCGGCACGGGCGGCACATGCCACGAGGAGCAGCGCCGAGCCGTCCTTGGCGATATCGAGCTTGGCAGGCACGCCGGCGATGCGGCCCTGGGCGAGGGCCGGCCGACGCGCCGGCAACTCCCATTCGATGTGGTGCAGGGCGAGCAGCTCGACCTCGGCGGCGCTGAGCAGCGCTCCGGCGAAGCCGTGCTCGGGAGTGACGATGGCGAATGGGTCGCCCTTCACCACGGGAGCGGCAGCACCCGGCCCGACAGCGCAGATGACGAACGCATCGTCGGGCGAGATGCGCACGACTGCAGCACCGCGCGGCACCTTCATCCTGTCGAGCGCAGCCGGCTGGGCGATCACCCGCCAGCCGTCGAGCGGCGAGGTACGGCCGGGGGTTCGGGACGGATCACATGCGCGCACGGGCACCCTCCCTGTCGTAGAACGGCATCGGGCTCACCCTCGCCTCGCGGTCGTCGATGAGCACCGTGTCGGCGTGCGGCAGACGCTTCTGCCAGCCCATCACCACGGCGTGCCCGAACTTCGGCGACAGCCAACTTGACGTGACATGGCCGACTACCTCGCCGCCGACGTGGATGACGCTGCCCTCGAGCGGCGCCGGACCGTCCATCACGAATCCGAACAGCCTGCGCTCGTCGGGCAGCTTCGCAGTGCGAATGAGCGCATCACGGCCGAGGAACTGCGGCTTGTCGAGCTTCACCGCCCAGTCCATGTTGACGCGGCGAGGCGTCGAGTCGAGTTCGGTGTCCTGGCCGACGATGATGTGACCCTTCTCGCAACGCAGCCCGAACAGCGCCTGCAGACCGTGCGGACGGATGCCGAGCGGCTCGCCGAGGTGCATGAGGGCATGCCACAGCTCGACGCTGCGATCGATCTGGTGGTGCAGTTCGAAGCTCGCCTCGCCGGTGAACGACAGCCGCATCGCATGGCACGGCACCCCGGCGACATGGATTCGGGCATGCTGCAGGAACTTCGGCCGGTGCTCGTCGCTGACTCCGGCGCGCCGCAGCAGTTCGCCTGCCAGCGGGCCGGTGACATTGATGGCCCCGTGCGACACCGTGCGGTCGAGCACGTGCACGCGCAGTCCCCATGTCTCGATCCAGTCGCGCAGCCACATCTCGGCGAAGCCAGCTCCGCCGGAGGTGAACGTGAGCGTGAATCGGTGCTCGTCGTCGCGCAGGATCATGCCGTCGTCGAGGATGTGGCCGCGTTCGTTGAGATTGATGACGTAGCGGCTGCGGCCGACCTTGATGTCGTGCACGTGGTTCGGGTAGAGCCGCTCGAGCGCCTCGACGACATCGGGCCCGGACACGATCATCTTGCCGAGCGTGCTGACGTCGCCGAGCGACACGCCCTCGCGCACCGCCCAGTACTCGGCAATCGGATCGCCGTAGTGCCACGGCCGATACCAGCCGCCGAACCGGTCGAGCGTGGCGCCGAGACGCTCGTGCTCAGCGTGCAGCGCCGTGCGGCGGAACGTGTCGGGGTAGTAGCCGGCCGCCGCTTCCTCCATGGTGATCTGCCGCGCTGCCGGCCGGGCGGTGAAGGGCGCCGGCACGGTGCCGCTCCGCTCGGCGACGAATGCCCGCAGGTGCGGCATGCAGACGCCGCCCTGACAGTGTCCGACGCCGGTGAGGCTGGCGCGCTTGACGAGCTCGAGATCGCGGAATCCCTTGTCCCAGACCCCGTCGAGATCCTCGACGGTGATCTTCCCGCACGGGCACACCACGCCCTCCACAGGGCACGGCGGCAGTTCGTGGGCTGCGGATGCGGCGCCGACGACCTCGACCGGAACGCCAGGAGCCATCCGCGCGAGCACGTCGCGAGGTGCGGTCCCGATGTCGACGACGACGGCATCGCACTCGACGCGCCTGCCGTCGGCGAATTCGACGGCGGTGACTCGGCCGTCGCTGCCGTGGAAGGTGACCTGCTCGCGGCCGACGGCGGCGATCCGGCCGAGGTCGACGCCGGCATCGCGCAGGCGTGCCGCCGCCCGTGCGGTGTAGATACCGGCCAGCATGTTGCCGGCACACACCGGCTGCACCTCGGCTGCCCCGGTGGCGAGCGTGACATGGTGGGCGTGGATGTGGTCGACACCATACGGCGTGCGCACCACCAGTGCCGGTCCCTCGAACAGTCCCACCACCTCGTTGCCGTCGGCAGCATCGAGCACGAGCACGTCGTGGCCGGCGAGTCGTGCGGCTGCTGCGGCGGCGCGGCCGCTGTCGCCGTGGCCCACCACGACATGGGTGGCGGTGCGGTAGCGCACGGTGACATCGACATGGTGCTCGGGCCCGTCGGGCGACGGGTGCGATCCGTTCGGATGGCGGGTGACCACCATGCCCGGCCGGGCGGGTGTCTGGCAGGTCTTCATCCACGGGATGCCGTCGATGATGGCCACGCAGTTGCCGCAGTCGCCGGCGAGGCAGAGCGTGCCGCCGCGCGCCGGGTGCTGGCCGTTGCGCACTGCGGCGATCGCAGCAGAGTCGCCCGGCTCGTAGTCGATGGGCATGCCGTCGTAGACGATGCGGCTCATGGAACCCCTTTCCGAGCGAACACTAACGCGGTACGAACGCGCGGTGATAGCCGCCACGACGGCCGTCACCTTCGGCTGTCGACGGCGTGGAAGACTGCTGCCGTGGGGATCTGGGGGGATTCGCGCGGGGGCCTGAGCCGCCGCGATGTCATCCGGTGGGCGGCCATGGGCGGCAGCGGCGCGGCACTGCTCGCTGCCTGCCGCGCCGCTGTCGACGAGGCCGGGGCACCCGCCTCGCCACTGCCAGTTCCCACCGGACCGCCGCCCGCCACGGCGGCAGCCGGCGATGCACCGGGCACCACGCTGCCAGTCGATCCGTCGCGACCGTGGTGGCTGCAGGGCAACTTTGCGCCCGTCGACGACGAGCTCACCGTCACTGCGCTCGAGGTTCGCGGCAGCCTTCCGCCCGACCTCGTCGGCCACTACGTCAAGAATGGCTCCAATCCGCCGCGCCACAACTCGCCGCACTGGTTCTTCGGTGACGGCATGGTGCATGCCGTCACCCTCGACGGCGGCGCAGCGACGTCGTACCGCAACCGCTGGGTACGCACCGAGCCGTTCGTGGCCGGCGCAGGGTTCGGCGAGGGCGTGCCGGGCGGCGGCAACAGCCAGTCGAATGTCTCGGCGATCTGGCATGGCGGGTCACTGCTCACGAGCGGCGAGGTGGGTCTCCCCTACCGAGTCGACCCGATCACGCTCGACACGGTGGGCACCCACGACTTCGGCGGCGTGCTGGCGCAGAGTTTCACGGCGCACCCAAAGATCGACCCGGCCACGGGTCGGATGCATGCATTCGGGTACGGATTCGCTGCGCCCTATCTCTGGTACTACGTCATCGAGCCCGACGGGACGATGTCGTCGGTTCAGGAAGTCGAACTTCCGCTGGGGACGATGATCCACGACTTCGCCATCACCGATACCGACGTCGTGTTCTGGGACATGCCGGTGGTCTTCGACCTCGAACTCGCCGCCAGGTTCATCAGCGAGCCGGGATCGGGCGTGATGCCCTTCGTGTGGCGGCCCGAGCACGGGTCGCGACTCGGTGTCATGCCGCTCGGCGGACCGGCATCGGCGATCAGGTGGTTCGACATCGATCCGTGCTACGTCTTCCATGGCGTCAACGCCTTCCGCCGCGGCAGCGAGGTGGTGGTCGACGCCTGCCGGCTGCCCTCGATGTTCGAGGAGGGCTCTAGCGGCCTCGGCGGCAACGACTCGCTGTGCAGGTGGACGATCGACACCGCCGCAATGACCGTGACCGAGGA
>JBJOMQ010000162.1:0-5825 GCA_046052275.1 Actinomycetota bacterium
GGCCAGAGCATGCTGCTCGGCACCTACGAGCAGGACAACCGCCCGTGGTCGCCGCAGGAGACCCCGTGGGACTTCGTCTCCCAGCTGCTTCCCCACGACCTCGACCGCATCTCCCCCGAGCTCGAGCGGGCCTTCCAGCACTTTCCCGCAATCGGCCGTGCCGGCATCCAGAAGTTCGTCAATGGCCCCTTCACGTTCAGCCCTGACGGCAATCCGCTCGTCGGCCCGATCAAGGGCATGCGCGGCATGTGGATGGCGAACGCCGTGATGGCGGGCCTCTCGCAGGGCGGTGGAGTCGGGCTCTCGCTCGCGAACTGGATGGTGCACGGCGACCCCGGTGCCGACATCTGGGGCATGGACGTCGCCCGCTACGGCGACTACGCCACCCTCGCCTTCACCAATGCCAAGGTGCGCGAGAACTACTCGCGCCGGTTCCGCATCACCTTCCCCAACGAGGAACTGCCGGCGGCGCGTCCGCTGCACACCACGCCGATCTACGACCGCCTCACTGCGCACAACGCCGTCTGGGGAGCCGGGTTCGGCCTCGAGCACCCGCTGTGGTTCCAGAAGCCGGGCCTCGAGCCCAAGGAGGATGTCACCTTCTACCGCTCGAATGCGTTCGAGAAGGTCGGCCTCGAGAGCCGCGCCGTGCGCGAGCGCGTCGGATTCAGCGAGGCGTCCAACTTCGCCAAGTACAGGGTGAGCGGCCCGGGAGCGGCCGACTGGCTGCAGGGCCTCTTCACCAACAGCCTGCCGAAGATCGGTCGCACCAACCTCACGGCGATGCTCAACCCGCAGGGCAGGATCGTGGGCGAGTTCTCCGTGTCGCGCATCGGCGACGACGAGTTCTTCCTCTTCGGCTCGCAGGCCGCAGAGGTGCATCACCCGCGCTGGTTCCTCGATCACCTGCCCGCCGGCAGCCCGATTCGCTTCGAGGTGCTCTCGCTGTCGATGGTCGGCCTCACGGTTGCCGGCCCACGGTCGAGAGACGTGCTCCAGAAGCTCACGCACACGTCGCTCGCCACCGCCGATTTCCCATTCATGTCGTTCCGCAAGGTCGACATCGGCATGGCACCCGTGTGGCTGTCGCGGATGACCTACACCGGCGACCTCGGCTACGAGATCTGGATGCAGCCCGAATACCAGCGGTACCTCTTCGACCTCATCTGGGAGGCCGGCAGGGAATTCGGCATGGAACTGTTCGGCTTCCGCGCGCTCATCACGATGCGGCTCGAGAAGAGCTTCGGCACGTGGTTCCGCGAATACCGGCCCATCTACACACCGCTCGAGGCGGGCATGGACCGTGTGCTCAAGTTCGACCACGACTTCATCGGCCGAGCTGCCGTGGAGGCCGAGATGGCCGCCGGCGGCCCGAAGCGCAAGCTCGTGATGTTCGAGGTCGACGTCGATCCTGACGCACCCGCCGACGTCATCGGCGACGAGCCGGTGTGGCACGACGGACAGGTGGTCGGCTGGATCACCTCAGGCGGCTACGCCCACTATTCGGCCACATCGCTCGCCCTCGGCTACATACCCACCGAGCTCGTCGGATCGGCGAAGGGCTTCGAGATCGAGATCATCGGCCGGCGACGCCCGGCGCGGATCCTGCACGAGCCCGTGCTCGATCCTCAGGGCCTGCGCATGCGCGCCTGACGCTGCGGGCTCGCCCATTTCAGTGCACCGCTCGTCGCCCATCACCAGGATCATCGGCGTCTACAACGCCGACGGCACGCTGCATGGCGAGCTGGCGTATCTCGTCGGCAAGCTGCGGGGCACAGCCCACTGCGGCCTGTGCGATATCACGCATTCGACGGTGCGCCGACGGCCGGAGTGGAACGCGTGCGCAGCGACGCTGCCCGCCCCGTTCGAGACGTATCACCGCGACGACCAGCCCGACGCGGCGCGACCGCACACTGACGGATGCCTGCCGGCAGTGCTCGCCGAGACCGAGCATGGGTTCACGGTGCTGCTCGGTCCCGCCGAGCTCGATGCGTGCGAGGCCTCGCCCGAGCAGCTGATCGCAGCCGTGCACGCTGCAGTGGGCAGGCTCGGCCTCCGCTGGGGCGACTAGCGCTTCTGCAGCTGCACGAGTGTCTCGATCTCGATGTGGCATCGGATCGAATGTGACGTCGAGGCCTTGCGCAGCGGGGGCTCGACGGTGTCGCAGGTGCCGGGAATCGCCCGTGGGCAGCGCGGGTGGAACACGCAGCCCGACGGCGGGTTCGCCGGCGTGGGAATCTCGCCATCGAGGCGGATCCGGTCGCGGGTGTTGCCGTCGACGTTCGGGATGGCCGACAGCAGCGCCTCGGTGTACGGATGGTTCGGACCGTTGAACACCTCGTCGGTCGGTCCGATCTCCTGGATGCGTCCGAGGTACATCACGGCAATGCGGTCCGACAGATAGCGGATGACGCTCATGTCGTGCGAGATGAACACGTAGCTGGTCTGCTTGTCGGCCTGCAGGTCGGACAGCAGGTTGAGGATGGCTGCCTGTACCGACACGTCGAGGGCGCTGGTGGGCTCGTCGCAGACCACGATGCGCGGGTCGCCCACGAACGCTCGCGCGATGGCGACACGCTGCTTGAGTCCACCCGACAGCTGGCGTGGCTTCAGCTCGAGGTGCCGGGGCGTCAGGCGCAACTGTGCGGCGAGCGTCTCGACACGATCCACCGCTGCGTCGCCGGTGATACCGGTGAGCTTGCGCACGCTGCGCAGCAGGATCCGCCGCACCGACCAGCTGCGGTTCAGCGCCGAGTCGGGGTTCTGGAACACCATCTGCATCGAGCGCTTCACGTCGGAGTTCCGCAGCCCGGTGGTGGCCGGCAGCACTGCCCCGTCGAGGCGCACCTCGCCGCCCGCGTCGAGCGCCTCGATGCCGAGGACGGTCTTGGCCAGCGTCGACTTGCCCGAACCCGACTCGCCCACGATGCCGAGTGTCTCGCCGACACCGAGATCGAGCTCGACGTCGACGAGCGCCGGGATCGCCTGAGCCCGCTGACGGAAGGTCTTGGAGACATGGCTCAGTTCGAGGACATCGGTTCCCTCGCGTCCGGAGATGATCGCGATGGGAACGGCAGGCGGGCTCTCGGGGATCTCTCCGATCCGATCGACATGGTGACAGCGCGAGAACCGGTTGCCGAGGGCGACCATCGGCGGCACCTGCTCGCGGCACAGGTCGGTGGCGATCGGGCATCGGTCGACGAACACGCAGGTGGGCAGATGGCTGCCGATCACCGGCAGCGCGCCGGGAATCGTGGCGAGCGAACGCTCGGTCTTGCGCACTCCCCGTCGCGGCAGCGACCGCAGCAGTCCGATGGTGTACGGGTGGCGGGGCGCGTCGAACACGTCGGCGCTCGGCCCCTCCTCGACAATGCGGCCCGCATACATCACGCCGACGCGGTCGCAGAGCTGGCGGATGATTCCCAGGTTGTGGGCGATCATCAACACTGCGGCACCAGTCTCCTGGCGAAGGTCTTGCACCAGCTCGAGCACCTCGGCCTCGACGGTGGCGTCGAGACCGGTCGTCGGCTCGTCGAGCACCAGCAGCTTCGGATCGCTTGCCAGTGCCATCGCGATGACGACACGCTGCTGCATTCCGCCCGAGAGCTGGAACGGGTAGCGGTCCATCACCCGGTCGGGATCGGCGATGCGCACGCGGCGCAGCGCCTCGAGGGCCGACACCCGTGCCTGCTCCTTGTCCTGGCCGAGCAGCCGGAAGCTCTCGATCAGCTGGCGGCCGACGCGCAGCGTGGGGTTCAGCGCCTGCGCCGGGTCCTGATACACCATCGAGGCCTCAGTGGCGCGGAACTGGCGTAGGCGGTCCTCCGACATCGCCGTGACGTCATTGCCGCTCACGAGGACCTGCCCGCCGACGATGCGGCCGTTGCTGGGCAGATAGCGCATCGCCGCATACGCCGTGGTCGACTTGCCGCAGCCCGACTCGCCCACCAGGCCGTACGCCTCACCCGGTGCGATCGAGAAGGTCACGCCGCGCAGCACCTCTCGGTCGACACCGCGCACCCGATAGACCACCTCGAGGTCGGACACAGCCAGTGCCGCGCCCTCTGCCGGCACGCTGGATGCCGGTCGCTCGGACAGGTCGGTCATGACGCCTCCAGCACCGACTGCACGGAGTCGGCGATCAGGTTCACTGCGATGACGAGACTGGCGATCGCGAGGGCCGGGAACAGCGTCGTCCACCAGATCCCGCCGCTCAGCACCGCATATCCCTCGCTCACCTGAGCACCCCAGTCGGGCGACGGGGGCGGAGGACCGGCGCCGAGGAACGACAGCGTCGACACCGTGAACACGGCGTATCCGATGCGCACCGTGAGCTCGACGATGATCGGGCCGCTGATGTTGGGCAGGATCTCGCGGAACATGATGAACGGCGTCGACTCGCCCCGCAGCCGCGCTGACGTGACGTAGTCGAGATCGCGCTCGGCAAGCACTGCCGCTCGCACCGTTCGGGCGACGATCGGGGTGAACAGCACCGCCACCACGCCCAGCACCACCCACGACGAGCTGCCGAGCGTGGTGATGGCGAGCAGGGCGATGAGGATGACCGGCAGCGAGAGGAACGCTTCCACGATGCGGCTCAGCACATTGTCGAGGCGCTTGCCCACGTAGCCCATCACGAGGCCGAGCATCACGCCGAACACCACGCCGAGCACTGCCGCAAGTGGTGCGATCTTCAGCACATCGCGCGCTCCGGCGACGACACGCGAGAAGACGTCGCGGCCGGTCTTGTCGGTACCGAACCAGAACTCGCCGCTCGGCGGCTGGTGGGTCTTGTCGCGGAAGTTGAGCGGATCGTACGGAGCCAGCTTCGAGCCGAAGAGGGCGCACACGACCCACACCCACACGATGACGTTGCCGACGATGAATGACGGCCGCCGGCGGATGAGACGCCAGTTCTCGCGCCTCGCCTGGCGGCGCTCGGCCTGTCCGGGCCGAAGGTCGGCGAGCGCCGCAGCGGCCGACGGCGACTCGACGGTCGCAAGGTCGGGAGTCGTGCCGTCGCTCACATCTGCTCCAGTCGGATGCGCGGATTCAGCGCGGCGATCACGAGGTCGGCGATCAGCGTCGACAGCATGTAGATGATGCCCACGAGCAGCACGGCGCCCTGCAGCAGCGGGACGTCACGGGCCTTTGCGGCATTCCACATCAGCGAACCGAGCCCTGGATAGTTGAACACCCGCTCGACACCGATGATGCCGCCGAAGAGGTAGCCGATCTGCACGCTGATGACGGTGATCGTCGGTGCGAGGGCGTTGCGCAGGATGTGGCGGCGCATCACCTGTCGCCTGCTCAGCCCCTTCATGGTCGCCGTACGGGCGTAGTCGGAGTGAAGGGCGGTGATGACACCGGCACGCGTCATGCGCGCGAGGTAGCCGAAATAGGTGATGGCCATCGCAACAGCCGGGGCAAGGAGATATCGCAACTGGCCGACGAGGCTGGTGCCATCGGGCGGATTGGCGAATGCCTTGCCGAGCTGCCAGTGCACGCAGAACACCGACACCAGCACTGCTGCGGTGACGAACTCGGGGATCGACGACGACGCAAGGCCGACGTTGACGATGGCCCGATCGGTGAGCTTGTCCTGGCGACGGGCGGCGATGATGCCGGCGACGACCGAGATGGGAATGGTGATCAGGAACGCGAGCAGGGCGATCTTCCCCGACCGGCCGAGCGCCGGCAGCACTTGGTCGAGCACGCGCTGACCGGTGAGGAACGAGTCGCCGAAGTCGAGCGTGACGATGTTGCGCATCGACCGCAGGTACTGCTCGAGCAGCGGTCGGTCAGTGCCGAGTCGCTGGTTGAAC
>JBJOMQ010000163.1:0-5820 GCA_046052275.1 Actinomycetota bacterium
GATCGGCAAGGCGTACAAGCTCACGCCGCGGCAGGTCGAAGAATCGGCCGTAGATGCGCAGGTTCTCTTCGACCGAGAGCTCGGTGTCGAGGGTGTCGAGCTGGGGCACGACGCCGAGTCGAGCCCTGATCTGGGCACCGTGTGTGCGCGCATCGAGACCGAACATCGTGAGGTCGCCGGAGGTCGGCGCCGACACACAGGCGATCATCCGCATCGTGCTGCTCTTGCCGGCGCCATTCGGGCCGAGGAAGCCAAACGACTCGCCTCGGTGCACCTCGACGTCGATTCCGTCGACTGCGGTGAAGTCGCCGAAGACCTTGACCAGACTGCGAGCGAGGACGGGCGGCGTGGTCACAGGGTCGAAACGCTATCCGCCGGCACGACGCCGCCGCGGGCTGCACCTATTCCGCGTGCACCGTCGAGCCACGTACAACGGTTCGCACGACCCGCGCCGACAGCATCGACTCGGCCCCTGACAGGAAGGGGTCGGTGTCGAGGATCGCAAAGTCAGCGGCGAGGCCCGCCCGCAGCATGCCCCGGCGCCGCTCCTCGAAGCATGCCCAGGCACTCTCGCGGGTGCCGTGTGCCACGGCGACATCGAGCGGCAGGGCGAAGTCGGGTCGGAGCGGTGGCGCATCCTGCACGGTGGGCGACTTCCGGGTAGCGGCGATGTACATGTTCGGCAGCGGCTGGTGGGCTGCTGTCGGCACGTCGGTGCCGAAGGCGAGAGCCGTGCCGTGCTCGAGATATCTGGGCCAGGCGAACCCCAGCCGAGCGCGCTCCTCGCCGAGCAGCTCGACCCAGTTGTCGAGGTAGGCAGGGTCGACGTGCACGGGTTGCATCGACGCAGTGACGCCGAGCGGTGCCAGACGCGGGATGTCGGCGGCATCGACGTACTCGAGGTGCTCGATGCGGTGACGGCGCTCGCGCCGATCGCCGCGCGACGCCCGTTCGGCGGCGAGCACCTCGAACACGTCGAGCACCGTGCGAACGGCGAGGTCGCCGATCGCATGGCAGGCGATCTGCAGGCCGAGCTCGTCGGCATAGCGCATCACCGGCTCGAGGCGGTCTCGTGGCCACACCATCTCACCCGGCTCGCCGTTCGTGAACGGCTGGCACATTCCCGCAGTGCAGCCGTCGATCGTGCCGTCAGTGATCAGCTTGATGCCAGCCACCCTGAATCGCTCGCCGGCATGCGCAGCAGCCATCTCCGCTGCAAGCCGGACCTGGGCGAGTTCCTCACCGGGATCATCGGCCCGGTTGATCAGCCAGTGGGCGACCACTGTGAAGGGAAAGCGCCCTGCTGCAACCGCACGCTCGATGGCGTCAGCGGTCCGCTGATCACATGCCATGTCGACGGCTGCGGTGGTGCCGGACGCCACGTACGCCTCGACGGCAGCAGCAAGGTGGCGGTCGTCCTCGTCGGGAGTCGTGCGGTTCATCACCGGCCAGGCAATGTGATAACCGGCGTTCTCGAGCAGCAGGCCTGTCGCCGTACCGCTGGCGTCGCGCACGATCGTGCCGCCGATCGGGTCGGGCGTGCTGCTGTCGATGCCGAGCTCGTCGAGGGCAGCAGAGTTGCACCACACCGAGTGCAGGTCGCTCGCGTCGAGGTACACGGGACGGATCGATTCGATGTCGTCGAGCAGCTGGCGGGTCGGAGTGCTGTCGGGAAGCGCCGAGAAGGTCCAGCCGACGCCGAGCACCCTGCTGGCATCGGGATTGGCGGTCATCCACCGCCGCAGTTCGCGTTCGATCTCGGCCATCGACGTGCACGGACGCAGCGCAGCGCGAGTGAGCGCTGCACCCGCTGCGAGCAGGTGCGCATGGCCGTCGACGAACCCTGGCACCACCACGCCGTCACCTGCGTCGAGTCGCAGCGCATCGGTGCCGGCGATCGCGACGGCATCGCCCATCGACCCGACCTCGAGCAGGTCGCCGCCCTCGACGACGATCGCCTCGGCCCATGGCTGTGCGGGGTCGGAGGTGAAGATGCGTCCGGTGACGAGCAGGCGCTGGGGCATGCGCCGAGCCTATGCGGCGCGGATCACCGAGGCCGCCGGCCGGCGATGTCGGCCGGCGTGCTAGCGGGGAATGATGGTGCCGATGTTCATGATGCCGTTCGGGTCGAACGACCGCTTCAGCGTCTCGAGCATCGTGTACGACGAGCCGTACTCCTCCCGCACCCAGCGAGCCCGCGCCTTGCCGATCCCATGGTGGTGCACGATCGAGCCGCCGAACCGAAGCGTCTCCTCGACGATGATCGTGATGATCGGGAAGTAGTACTTGTCGTTCTCCTCCTCGGGCTCGCAGTCGATGAGGTCGTAGAAGTAGTTGAAGTACATGTTCGTGCCGTTGATGTAGCTGTGCGAGGAGTGCCCGCCGAGCAGCGTGATGCCGTTGATCTCAGCCCGGATGCGGGGAATGACAGCGTCGTAGATCTTGCCGATGCTGCTCCAGTCGGCAGAGATCTCGGTGGTGCGGTTGACATTGCGAGTGGTGCGGATTCGCTCGTCCTCGCGAGTCACCTTGTCGGGCCCCCACACGAGGTCGTTGAACCACTCCTCGATCAGCCGCGGCTCGACAGGCTTGCACTCGGGATACCTGGCCACGATCTCGTGGATGCCGGCCTCGGTCGCAGCCGTGATGCCGGCGTTGCCCTCGGCCATGAACAGCAGAATGCACTCGTCGGGCCTGGCGAAGTGCGAGAAGTGCAGCTGGCCGTCCTCGAAGTCGTACAGCCGGGCAACGGACGGCCGATAGCCAGCCACCATTACCTCGCGGAGCGCCTCGAACCCGGTGGCCATCGTCGACAGGGTCCAGCCCATGAACCGGTGGTTCTCGGGCTGGTATGGGAACAGCTTCACCGTGACCTCTGTGATGTAGCAGAGGGCTCCCTCGTTGCCGATCACGATGTGCCGGATGTCGGGACCTGCGGCGCGGCGAGGCACGTTCTTGATGCGCGCCACGCTGCCGCCCGGGAGGACCGCCTCGCACCCCACGACCATGTCCTCGATGCCTCCGTACAGCGTGGAGAACTGGCCGATGCTGCGCGTGGCCACCAGGCCTCCCATGCTGGCGATCGGCTTCGACTGCGGCGAGTGGCCGGTGGTGAGACCCACCTTGCGAACCTCGTCCTCGAGCTGCTGCAGCGGCACACCGCACTGCACCGTGGCCTGCATGTTGTACGCGTCGATCGAGACGATCCGGTTCATCTGGCTGCCGTCGACCACCACCGACAGCTCGGCGCCGCTCTCGAGGCCGCCCTCGGTAGCGGTACCGCCGGTGCGCGGCACGATGTTGACCCGATGCTGGTCGGCCCACGCCAGCACTCGCTGCACATCATCGGTGCTGCGCACGTACACCACCGCTGCGGGCAGGGTCATCGTGTGGACGTCAAAGATGTTCTGCAGCTTGCGGAAGTTGTCGACACTCGACCGCTGCAGTTCGGCATGATCGGTGACGACCTGAGATGCACCAAGCATCTCGGTCAGGTGTCGGACTGCGTCATCGCTGGTGATTGCCATGGTGGTACCTCGTGTGCTCAGTGGAAGATCGGAAATGCCCGCTCGTACAACGAGTCGGTGGTGGTGCGAATGTCGTGGTAGACGGCGTCGGCCATCTTCCGGTAGACAGCGCCGCTCGACGGATCAGGGCGGAAGGTCTCGCGGCTGCCCGCCATCCGGAGGGCGGCCGTCTCGATGTCGGGGTGCACGCCGACACCGGCGGCAGCGCACATCGCTGCGCCGAGGCTCGCTCCGGCGGGCGACGACGAGCGCGACGCGGGGATGCCGAACACGTCGGCGAAGATCTGCATGAACAGGCCACTGTTCGACCCGCCACCCGACACCACGATCTCGTGAAGCGAGATGCCGAGCTCGCGGCACATTGCATCAACGTTGGATTTCATCGTCAGCGCGATCGCCTCGAGGATCGAGCGGTACACGTGGCCACGTCCGTGCCGTGCGTCGAAGCCGAGCATCGACCCCTTTCGATACGGCTTGTGCACCGGCGCAAGCCAGTCAAGAACAGTCATCAGCCCATCGCTGCCTGCAGGCGCCGCCGCCGCTTCGGGCTCGATGTACTGCTCGCGGCTGACGCGGGCAGCGGCCGCGTGCTCGGCGAACTCGTTGCCGAGGAGGTCGAGGAACCAGGTGAGCGTCCACATCCCGCGGCGGATGCCGTTGCTCTCGTACAGGTACCGGTGCGGCAGGCAGGCAAAGTTCGTCCAGAAGGCCTTCGGATCGCGGTGGTTCTCGTGGCCGTGCACCATCGCAGCGATGTAGGTGCCGAGCGAGACAAGGGCCGTGGACTCGGAGATTGTCCCCGCGCCGAGCATCTCGACTGCCTTGTCGTTCGCGGTGTGCACCACGGGGACACCCGCAGGGAGTCCGGTGGCCGCAGCGGCTGCGGGCGTGAGCGGCCCGATCACGTCGCCGGGCATCTGCAGTTCGACGAGCAGTCGGCGCTCAACGCCGTGCTCGAGGTACAGCGACTCGTCGTCGCTCCACTGCCAGGTGTCGGTGTCGATCGGCCACTGCAGCAGGATGTTGTTGGCGGCCGTGTCGGCGAACCGGCCAGTGAACCGATGGGCGACGTAGCCGGACAGCGTGGTTGCGACGGCCACCCCATCGCTGTCGGGCAGGTACGGGCGATAGGCACGGTCGTCCATCCAGTTGACCACCGGCTCGACCAGCGACCCATCGGATCGAAGGAACGCCTTGCAGCAGCGGATGGGGCAGATCCCGATGCCGGCGATCTCGCTCGGGTCGCCTGGGAATTCGGCCATCGCCGCACGGCTCGCTGCAGCGATCGCATCCCAGATGTCGTCGTCGGGATGCACGACCACGCCGTGCCGGGGTCGCTCGGTGGGCCGAAGCACCCGCTGGCCGGTCGCGACCATCGCTCCTGCAGCGTCGTAGACGACGACCTTCGCGCTCTGCGTGCCGCAGTCGACGCCGACGAGGTACGGGCCGGGCATGTTGCGTCCCCGCCGCCTCAGCGGACGAGATATCCGCCGTCGACGGCGAGGATGTGGCCGTTCACGTAGTCGGACGCCCTGCTGGCGAGGAACACCACGGTGCCCATCAGATCGAGCGGCTCGCCCCATCGGCCTGCGGGGATGTGCTCGAGCACACGGCGGTTCGACTCGGGATTGCTCCGGGTGTTGGTGGTGATGGCCGTTGCGTAGTAGCCGGGGGCGATGCCGTTGACCTGCACGTTGTGCATCGCCAGCTCGTCGCAGTAGGCCTTCGTGAAGCCGGCGATGCCGTGCTTCGTGGCCGCATAGGCCGACGAGAGCCGGCCGCCGAGGAAGCTGAACATCGAGCAGATGTTGATGATCTTGCCGCTGCGCTGCGGGATGAAGTGCTTCGCGGCCTCGAAGCTCATCTCGAACGCAGCGGTGAGGTTGACGGCGACGGTGGGATCCCACTTCGACCGGTCGAACTCGAGCACCTCGCCCAGAGGACAGATGCCGGCGCTGTTGACGAGGATGTCGATCGAGCCGAGCCGGGCGACGCATTCGTCGACGACTGCCTTCGGCCCGCCCTCTGCGGTGATGTCGGCCTTCATGAACTCGTAGCGGACACCCTCCGCCTCGACGAGCGGCCCGGTGGTGCCATCGTCGTCCATGATCGACGGCACGAAGACGTTCGCTCCCCCCTTGGCGAGCGCCAGCGTGAAGGCCTGGCCGAGACCGGTGTTGCCGCCAGTGACGATTGCGTTCTTGCCAGCCAGGCTGAACCACTCCATTGCAAAGCTGCTGATCGACAACTGCATCCCCCTGCACGCACGCGCCTGCCCTGACGGCGGCGCCGG
>JBJOMQ010000164.1:0-5807 GCA_046052275.1 Actinomycetota bacterium
GCTCGTCGGCTGCCAGCGTTCGCAACGTCAGTTCCGTCCGCACCTGAGCGAGCGACGGAAGGCCGGGTCTCGAACCGAGCGGGGCGGAGCGAAGTCGACGTCGACGAGCCGAGTCGAGCAGGGCAAGCGCACCTGCAGCGAACATCACGGCACTCACCAGTTCCCGACCCGTCGGGTAGCCCATCGAGGAAGCAGGGCCAACGACCGGTTCGGTAAGTGGACGCTCGATTCGCCCATCATGGTCGTGGTCGCGAAGTGCCGTGCCGAGCGATTGCTGCAGCAGGAGGGATCGGATCCGGCTGTGACTGGATGTCGAGAACGTCGTCGTTGCGCTGCCGTGTGTCGGCGTCGTGTGATGAGTCTCCACCGCGGCGTTGGGCACGGCTCCATACGTCGTCGGCCAGTCCACATCGCCTGACGCTGCTCCCAGCATTGCGCCCGCCAGCACCGCCAGGCGAACGAGCGATCGCAGCCATCCGGTCGGCCCCGGGGCAACGGCCGGCAGGGCTGTTGTGCCGGCATTGCGACGCCAGCGCAGCACCGTCCAGCACTCCCCAACCGCACTGACCGTGAACCACAGCCACAGCCCGAGAAACACTGCAGCACCTGTCGCAAGGACCACCTCCTCGTCGACGCGACGAGTCGACAGCATCTGCCGCCATTCGTCGGACGAAGGAATGCGAACGACTGACGTGCCGAACAGCAGTACTGGCACGAGGCACAGCAGTGAGACCACGAGCAGCGCAGCGCCAAGTCGGAGCAGGCCGTGGCGGATCCTCGACAGGCGACTGACCGACGTCGTGTGGCTCACCGCACGAACATCCCCACCGCTGCGTGACGCTGCACTCATCCGGAGTACACCACCGTCGCCGTGCCGGTTCCCTGCACCGTCACCGTCTCCCAGCCACCAAGCACGAGGAATACCGACCGCCGACGCTCGGTGACCGTCACGGTCACCGATCCATCGCGCACCACAACGGCCACATCGACGGCGCTGATGCCACTTCGGACGGCATGGTCGATGGCTGCCTCGCGCGCGGTGTCGGGCTGGAAATCGCGAACCGGCGTTGTCGACGAGACCGCTGCCCGCGCGGCGCCCTCCGCGATGTTGGATGCATGCCGGCGAGCAGCCATCACCCGACCGCCATCGACGATGAGTCCGGCACCGGCCAACACCACCACGACGAGCAACATGAGCGACACCAGCAGATCGCCGCGGTCAGCACGCCTCATCGCTTGTACCTGTCGATCGGCTGGGTGTCGCTCATCACGACTGTGCGCGTGCCGGGCGACCAGATGCCTGACAACGATTCATTTGCCACCGAACACGACACCGTCACGGTGACCGAGCCACCCTGCCAGGTGCCGATGCCGGACGGCCGCCAGCTCATCGACACTCTCGGTCCACCGCTGCAACGGCGGCTCAGCGGACCTCGAAGGGCGCTCTCGCGCGCTGAGGTGAGCGCTTCCCCGGCACCACGGGTTTGTGAGGCAGCGCGTGCCGCCGACTGTGCCGCATTGGTGACCTCGACCCCGGCAGCGTGGAGTCGGCCTACGTAGGTCAACAACGCGACGGCGAGTAGGCAGAACACGAGCATGTACATCATCTCCACCGAGGTCAGCACGCCACGATCTCGACCTCGATCTCGCATCCGCCGTGGTTGCCGGCACGCTGCCATCCGAAGTTGCACGGCTCAGCGCTCGACCGGTGCTGATTCCGTGACTCGAGCGGCAAATCCGAGACTCCCCGCAAGAACACCAGGGGACCGCCCCGACACCGTCACCGACACCATTGCAGCGCCAGGCCCTGCCTCCGCGCACTCGATGCGAACCGATGACGACCAACCCGACGCCATTCGGGCGACAACCGACTCTGCAGCAGCAACGCCGGCATCGCAGGAACTCGCGTATGCGGCGGCGACTCGCACTCCCTCAGTAGCGGCCTCATCGAAGACATTTCGCGTATGCCAGTACGCAGTTGCCTCGAAGATCAACAGCAGCACCATCAGAAGGGCCATCGAACCGAAGAGCATCTCGATGGAGGCATCGACGGCACCGCGGTCGCGCGAGGCCGTGCGACGGCCCGTCGACACCGACCACGACCGGCGGCACGGTGGCAGTAGACGGAGAACTGACGCGCCCACGGGCTGCCTCAGGGAGCCACCGGATCCGGCACGCTGTCCTTCGCCTGATTGAACGTCGACACGAAGAACGCTGTCGCAGCAAGGGCCACGACAATGCCGACCGCCAGCCAGATCATCTTGGTCACCGCTTCGTCGAGACCAGTCTCATCACGGCGATCACTCCATGCGTGCCGAATCTCGAGCTGCACCCGATCGCGCATCTCAACCCAGCGATTTCGCACCACGATGCATCCGAACGTCAGCCGATCGGCCGTTGTGGCCGCGGCGGCACCACCCGTCATCGCTCTCTCCGTCATTGCCAGCTCCCTTCTGTTGTCTGTGGATGTCTCACACTCATTGCACCCCGCCGACGCACCCGCGAACGCACCTCGCAAAGGGCGATGCGCGAACTCGATGCGTGACCAACTCGGCAAGTGGAGGCAGCGATCTCAGCCACCGAAGGCCTCGCTGATGCGCAGCGCAAGCGGATAGGCGAGAAACACGATCGTGGTGACCACGAATCCCGCCGTCGGCCCGGCAAGGTTGGCGTTGGCTCGATCAGCGTCTCGCTCGAGCTGATCAAGGGCCTTGGCGCGCATCGACGCCGCCAGCGTCGCCACCGTGCTGGCAATCGACACGCCCTGTAGGCCCTGCCGCTCGACCGACGAGGCGAACTCGCACAGTTCACCGATGTCGTAGGCACTGCCCACCGAGCCGATTGCCTCCCACACCGGAATACCTCGCTGCGGGGCAGCCAGTACCGACCGCCGCACGACATCGAACGTCGGGCCGGCGCCGACATCGAGCGCGAAGCGAATCGCCTCCTCGACGCTCTGGTCGGTCGTCAGACCAACGGCAACGAGTTGCACGAAGTCGTTCGAGGCCTGTCGCAGTTCTCGCCGACGACGGGCGATCTTCGATCTCGTATCGACCACCATCGTCCATCCGGCGATGACCGCCGCAAGCAGCGGGCCGCCGATCCAGATTGGCGATGGTGGCAGGAGACCCAGCGCCAGTAGTCCAGCCACCGCCGCCAGCACTGCCAGGCCAACTGTGGCTGCGGCCACCAGGACTCGGGTCGCTACGTCGGCCGGTGTCATGTCGATCGTGCGGAGCCCTCCGCCGAAGTGACGGTCGATGACACCGAGTACTCCTGGGGGAAGTTCGACACTACGTCGAGCCACGGGAAGATCGCCGCTGCCGCCCGGTGTCGTGCCGAACATCTGACGGCGTGCCGCCGAGATCGACCGTGGTGCCCGACGCACAGCTCGAGCAGCGCACGCACATGCCAACGCCATCAGCAGCGCGATGACGACACCGATGTGCGTCGATCGCACTGCGGCGATCATCGTGCTGCCCCTGCGGTCGGCTGCGACTCGATGACGGGACGGTGGCGCTGCGGCAGGTCGTAGCGACAGAGCGACCGCAGCCAGGCAATGCAGCCGGCCCACATCGCCAAGGGCAGCAGCAACGCAAGCTGGCCGGCTGGCGAGTCATACGGATCGAGCAGGTCGCCACCCGCAACGTGAAGGTAGGCGACAAGGCCGACCCCGATGGCGACGAGGCGCTTCATGCTGTGCTGATAGATGGCCCGAGTGCGGTCGACGCGTTCTCGAGCCGTCACCTCATCGCGTGCTGCCGCAGCAAGCGCGTCGACTGTGCCGTACAAGCGGCCAGCTCCCGCCGATCCGCCGATCACCAGCCGGATCGCGGCCACCGCTGCGTCGGCGGTGGGATGCCGCAGTGCATCGGCAAGGTCGACGAGCGCATCCTCGGTGCGGAAGCCCTGTCGTCGTCGAGTGGCAAAGGTGGTCAGGGCCTCGGCGATTCCCTCGGGCGGCCGGGCTGCGACATGCTCGAGGGCCTCCTCTGCACCCATCGATGAGGAGCGCAGCGTGTCGCGTAGATCTTCGAGCCACTTGGCGATGCTCTCGATCCGGCGCCGTTCCTCGTCAGCGCGCTGGTCGCGGAGAATGCGGCCCCACAGCACCACGAGTGCCGCCGCCGCAACTGACAGCACCATCCATCTCGTCGACATCAACACCAGCACGAGCGTCACCGCTCCTGCCGCCAGTCGCTGCGGCGGGATCCCACTGAGCACCGACGGAGTCGACGCGCTTGTGCCGAGCCGGCCACGCGCTCCTGTACCTGCACCGAGGCGGGCATTGGCTTGAGATCGGTCGTTGCCGACCGACGCGACGCCGGCACGCGCCAGCGCCGCGATGGCACCAGCAACCAGCATCGACACCACGACGCCGACGAGAAGGCTCACGACGCCCACACCGCACGGGCACCGGAGCCGGCCGAGTCGCCCCACCAGCGCGTAGAGAAGTCCGGGTCGGCAGCCTGCAGTCGCTCGAGCATCGGGCGCTGCGGCTCGGTTGCAGCGACTGCATCATGGCCGCCGCCGGCGACATCGCCCATTGCTCCCGGCCGACGAGCGAAGAGTCGATGCAGGATAAATCGAGCACCGTCGTCCTCGACTCCCGGCGCAGCAATCTCGGTGATCCGCCGTCCGTTGGCGTTGTTGCCATCGACGTGCACCACAAGGTCGACGCTGCGGTACACCTGCCATCGGGCAGTTCGCAGCTCGACACCCGAGTGGTACGCGATCAGCTCAGCCAGGCGCTCGATACCATCTTTCGCTGAGCCACCGTGCACCGTGGCCATCGCACCCTGCCCGATCGACATCGCCTGCACAAGGGCGCCTCCCTCGGCGCCACGCACTTCACCGACGACGATCCAGTCGGCGCGCGTCCTGACGGCGGGCACCATCATGTCCGAGCACGAGATGCCCGCTCCATCAGTCGTGCTCGGCACTCGTGACTGGTAGGCGTGCACGAATCGATGAAGTCCCATCGCAGCGATGTTCAACTCGAAGTCGCTCTCGACCGACACGATCACATCGCGTGCATCGATCTCAGCCACCAGTGCTCGCAGCAGCGTGGTCTTGCCAGCACCCATCCGTCCGCAGACGATGAGATTCAGATCCGCGGCGACCGCGGCACGGAGCAGCCTGACTGCCCCCTCAACCAGCATTCCACGACGCGCCAGATCGTCGAGGCCCTGTCCGAACACTGCCGCACGGCGAACGGTCACCAGTGGCCGCTGCACCACGTCGAATCCCTCACCGTGAAACCGAACCCCAGGTTCGAGTTCAAGGTCGACGAAGGGGTGCTCGCGGTTGAACGGGCGACGACGAGCCGTTGCGGTGTCGTAGATGATGCGCTCGAGATCGCGGTCGCGCCGCACGAGCGGAGGGAGCAGGTCGACAGTGCCGTCAGAGCGCTCGACTCGCACCGGGTCGGAGCCGAAGACCAGCACGTCGGTGACCGACGGGTCGCGCAACACGGTCAGCAGCCGTGGGAGGCCGAACATCTCCGACACGACCAGTTCGATGACGGCTGACTGCTCATCGAAGGTGAGCGGCATCTGGCGGGCCGCCATCCGCTGCCGCTCGAGCTCGGGCATCACAATGCGCTCGAGCACGTCGCGGCTGACCGCCTCGCGGCGGTCTCGCTCTGCCGGTGTCTCATCGCGAACTGGCACGGGGAACCGGTCTCCCCATTGCCGCCTGATGTCGATCACCAGCGCATCGAACTCGTCATCGGTCATGGGCTGTCCTCACCGACTGGCAGAACCCGCAGCATCGGGCTGTGAGGTGTCGATGCGCCGTAGCGATCA
>JBJOMQ010000165.1:0-5795 GCA_046052275.1 Actinomycetota bacterium
CCGGTGCGCGCCACCCCGATCGACGCCGCCACGCCCGCAGCGGCCGTCACCGCTCCGGCGCGTACCGAGGCCCGCCCGCCCGAACCGCGAGCCACCAGGTGCACGATCCACACCAGCACCCACGGCCACCACGCGAACGCCGCACCCACGAGCGCACTCGAGCGGTAGTGCCCGCCATGCCAGCCGCTCCACGCCACCAGCACCGCCACGCACGCCGTCCACCACGGCATCAGCGCATGCCCGCCGTACTCGAGCGCCGCCAGCACCGCCACCACCAGCGCCACCCACGGCATGTGACTGGTCTCGGGCACGCAGCAGTAGACCGCGAACAGCGTGCAGCCGAGCAGCAGCGGCGTCGCGCCCGGCACGCAGAACAGCGCCGGCACGCGCCCCGCACTCGGTCGACGACCCACACGGCAAGTGTGGCACCCCGCAGCAACAAGGTGATCCGCCGATCGACCTCGGCACCGTGTCGAACGGCAGGGGTACACTCGCCTCGGCGTGGACACAACGGTGGACATCCTCTGCGTGTGCACGTACAACCAGACCCGCTCGGTGCTCATGGCGGCGCTACTCGGCGAGCACCTCCAGCGGGAAGGCGTACGGGCCCGCATCACCGGAGCCGGCACCCGCGCGGGCGGCGGCGCCCCGATGCAGTCCACCGTCGACCTGCTGGCTCGCCGCGGCATCGATGTGCGCGGCCACCGCGGGCGCCCGCTCGACGAGCAACTCGTCGCCGATGCACAGCTCGTCATCACCGCCGAGCAGGCCCACGTCATCGAGATCGCCGGCCAGTGGCCCTCCGCATTCCCGCGCACATTCACACTGCCCGAGCTCGCACGCCGCACCAGCGCAGCCGGCGCACGCGGCACCGACACCATCGAGCAGTGGGTCCGCAGGCTCAACGACGGGCGCAGCGCCGGCCTCGACTACTTCGACGACCCCACCGTCGGCGAGGTCGCCGACCCCACCGGCCGCGACCGCAATACCTGGTCCGAGAGCTTCGCGTCGATCGACGAGCTCACCCGCCGCATCGCCGAGGCGCTCGCCCGATGACACGTGCAGGCACCACGGCGGACAGCGCATGATCGCTCGACGACTGGTCAAGGCGCTCAGCCTCGCCACCGATACGGCGCTCGCCCGCACCGACGGCATCACCATCCTCATCTACCACCGCGTCGGCGGCGGCTCCGGCAGCGAGGTCGACCTCGACCTCGCCACATTCCGCGCCCAGCTCGACCACCTCGCCGCCCACACCGACGTGCTGTCGCTCGACAACGCAGTCGCCGCGCTGGCTCGCCCTGCATCACCGCCGGCATCGGGCGCCGCCACGCGCCCGCAGGTGGTGATCACCTTCGACGACGGCACCACCGACTTCGCCGAGCACGCCGTACCGGCACTCGTCGCTGCCGGCCTGCCCGCCACCCTCTACGCCGCCACGCACTTCGTCGACACCGGCACAGAATTCCCGTGGGGTGCGCCGCCAGCGTCGTGGCAGTCGCTGCGCGACGCAGCCAGCACAGGGCTCGTCACCATCGGCTCGCACACCCACTCGCACTGGCTGCTCGACCGCACCGACCACGCCACCGTCGCCGACGATCTCGATCGCTCGATCGCGCTCATCACCGAGCACATCGGCACTGCGCCGCAGCACTTCGCCTATCCGAAGGCCGTGCTCGGCTCGCCGGCCACCGAGGCGGCGGTGCGGACCCGCTTCGCCAGCGCCGCCCTCGCCCGCAACCGGCCCAACCGCGCGGGTACCGCCGACCTGCACCGCCTCTGGCGCACTCCCGTGCAGCGCAGCGACGCACCCTCACACTTCGCAGCCAAGGCCGGCGGCGGCATGCGACTCGAGGGCTCGCTGCGCGACCTCACCGCACGATGGAAGTACCGGGGCCAGACGCAGTGACACGTGCCACGCCGAGTCAGCGACGCGAGCGGCCGCTCCTCGTGCACCTCACCACCACCGACATGAGTCTCGACTGGCTGCTCGCACCGCAACTGCGCGCCTTCGCCGATGCCGGCTACGACGTCGTCGGGATGTCGGCACCGGGCACCCACGTCGCATCACTCGAGGCATCGGGGATCCGCCACGTCGCGCTGCCCGCGTTCACCAGATCCACCAACCCGTTCGACGACCTACGCGCTGCGGCGCAGCTGTGGCGGGCGCTCCGCCGCGAGCGGCCCGACATCCTCCACACCCACAATCCCAAGCCAGGCATCATCGGCCGCATCATCGGACGACTCGCCGGCGTGCCGCTCGTGGTGAACACCCAGCACGGCCTCTACGCCCAGCCCGGCGACCACTGGAAGCGACGGCTCCCCGTCTACGCAGCCGAGCGCCTCGCCGCCTCGTTCAGCCACGTCGAGCTCGTCCAGAGCCCAGAGGACGTCGACACGCTGGTGCGCAGCCTGCGCGTGCCGCGCAGCCGGGTGCGGCTGCTCGGCAACGGCATCGACCTCGACCGCTTCTCGCCGCATGCCGTCGATCCCGGCGCACGCACGGCGCTTCGATCGCAGTGGCAGATCGCACCCAACGAAATCGTCGTCGGCCTCGTCGGCCGGCTCGTGCGCGAGAAGGGCATCGTCGAGGTGCTCGAAGCAGCCCACCTCCTGCGCACACGCGCGGTGCCGGCTCGCATCGTCGTGATCGGACCCGCCGATCCCGGCAAGGCAGATGCCATCGACGACCGGCTCATCGCCCGCGCCGCCGATGACGGGGTCGTGTTCGCCGGCCGGCGCGACGACATGCCCGAGTGCTACTCGGCCATGGACCTCTACCTCACCGCCAGCTGGCGCGAGGGCTTCCCGCGCAGCGCGATGGAGGCCGCAGCGATGGGCCTGCCCACCGTCGCCACCGACATCCGCGGCAACCGCCAGGTGGTGCGCCACGACCACACCGGCCTGCTCGTTCCCGTGCGGTCACCGCACGCCATTGCCGACGCCGTCGCCGCGCTCATCGAACAGCGGCACCGCTGGCCCTCGCTGTCTGCCGCTGCACTCGCGGCCGCCGCCGACGAGTTCGACCAGCGACGCGTCATCGCCCGCACGCTCGACGCATACCGCGGCATCGGCGGCGACGACCGCACCTGACGACGACTCCACGGCGCATGCGCCGCGTCGCGGCCCGACCGCTCAGTCGACGGGTGCCGGCGGACGGTCGGCCGGCAGCGGATGCATCGTCGCCGTGCCATCGGCGCTCACACCACGGCGACCCAGCACCATCGGCACCGTGCGCACGATGATGGCCAGGTCGCCGGCAAGCGTCCGCTCGTCGACGTAGCGCACGTCGAGCTCGAGGCGCTGCGGCCAGTCGACCGCATTGCGGCCGCTCACCTGGGCAAGACCCGTGAGGCCGGGCGTCACCTCGAATCGCCGGTACTCGTCGCCACGGAATCGGTCCCAGTAGTGCACCGGCAGCGGACGCGGCCCCACCAGCACCATGTCGCCACGGACCAGGTTCCACATCGACGGCAGCTCGTCGAGACTCGTCGACCGGAGGAACTCACCGAGCCGCGTCAGCCGCTCGGCATCGAACTCGGCGCCCTCGCGCCCTGGAAGCGAATGGCGCATCGTCCTGAACTTGAAGAGCTCGAACGGGACGCCACCACGACCCAGCCGCTCCTGTCGGAACAGCACGCCGCGGCCCATCGTCAGGCGCACCGCCACCGCCACCGCCAACAGCACGGGTGACAGCGCCACGAGCACGATGACTCCCGCCGCCGCCGACACCGCCCGTCTCACCCCGTCACTCGCATTCACCACACCGCTGACCGCCCCCGCCGTGGGCATCACCGCGCTCCCTTCTCGATGCCGCGGGCCGGAATTCCCACCACGGTGGCCGACGCCGCGACATCGTCAGCCACCACTGCCCCACCACCGACCACCGCACCCGCCCCGATGCGTCGATTCGGCAGCACCTTCGCCCCCACGCCCACAAGGGCGCCATCGCCCACCTCAACACCGCCGCACAGCACCGCGCCGGGCGCGATGTGCGCACACTCGCCGACCGTGCAGTCATGATCGACACTCGCACGAGAGTTCACCACTGCGCCTCGCCCCAGTACAGCGTCGGCGTTCACCACGGCGCCCGCCATCACCGCTGCACCGGCACCGAGACGCGCCGACGGGCTCACCATCGCATGCCGGCTCACGGCGCTCACCAGCACCAGGCCACTCGCCGCCGCGCGCTCGATCAGGTCGCGCCGCGTGCCATTGTCGCCGACTGCAACGAACACGGCGTCGGCACCACAGGCCGATGCGTGCGCACCGAGATCGTCATCGCTGCCGAGCACCGGCACGCCGAGCCCCTCGACAGGAAGGCCATCGCGCGTCACTGCGCCCACCACCTCGTGCCCGCACTCGCGCAGCGACTCGATGCACACCCTGGCGTGGCCGCCGCCGCCCACCACCAGCACTCTCATCTGCGCGCTGCCCTCATCGTCTGCGCATCTTCCCAGACTGCGCACACGACCGCACGGCTTGCCGCGTCGCGACCGTCACCACGCCCGCAACCGCGACACCCATGCGCGCTGCGACACAGACGTGCGCGCCGGCACGCCGGTCATGCAGGCGAGCGGAGGAACCACCCGGTTGCATCGATCGTCACGTGCACCGACGACGAGACCCTCACGCAGATCCCGCCCGGCGACAGGGCACTGTTGTCGACGGCGGTGATGACGACATTCGAGATCGACACACCGGCGCGGAAGTTCAGCACCGATGCCGTCGGCGCCGGTGTCGAGCCATTCGCGCACGCCCATACGATGACGTACCCGTTTGCCGCAGGTGATCGCACCGTCAGCGTCAGCGCCACCGAGCCCATCACGCCGGCGAGTGGCAGCCCGCCGACGCCGGCGATCACCAGCTCGGTGCCACCGCTCGTCTGCGCCGGCAGCGGCGTCGTGCGATCGACACCCTCCAGCGCTCCGGCGAACCCTGCACGCGTATCCAGCAGGCGCACCGGCAGCGAGGGCGATGCGAACGTGTCGAAGCCCGCACCGTTGGCCAGCCATGCGGCTGCATCGAGCACGACGTCAGTCACGCCCGTCGACCTCACGCAGATTCCGCCACCCGCCGACACCACCGCCACGGTGCCGGTGGCCACAGTGCTCCCCGCCGCATAGGTCACCGTTGTCATCGTCGGCGCAGGGTCGCTCGGCGACTCGCACGGATAGACACGCAGCTCGCCGGCCGTCGACGACGGCCCCGCCGACACCGCCGTCACATTGAGTGCCAGGGCGCGCATCCCCGACGCCGGCAGCGAACCGACGCCATTCACTGCGTAGCGGCGCACGGTGCCGGCCGCGTACGGCACCACCTCGTCGACCGCCGTCTCGAGTGCCCCACGTCGATCGGTGCCGGTCTGCGTCGCCCGCGTGTCGAGCAGCCGCAGTGGCGGCGTGAGGCTCGTCACCGTGTCGCCGGGCGGCAGCCACCCGATCACGTCGATGAGCAGGTGGGTCCGCAGCGCAGCGAAGACGCAGATCCCGCCCTCGGGCCCGATGCCCACCATCCCGCCGTTGGCGATCGTCTGGCCCTGCACATAGTTGACGAGTGAGACCGTCGGCCGCGCCACGGCAGTCGACGCACACGGCCACACCGTGAGATAGCCGGTGAGGCTGCTGGTCGTGGTGGTTGCCGCCACCGCCGCCACGTTCACGACCACCGTGGCGTTCTCCGGAATGCCGCGCACGCCCACCATCGGGTAGCGGCGCACCTCGCCCGACGCCAGCGACGTCGCCTCATCGGCCTGCTCGAGCACCCCGCGGAAGTTCGTGCCGTTGGTGGTCGCC
>JBJOMQ010000166.1:0-5695 GCA_046052275.1 Actinomycetota bacterium
CCTCGGCCCGATACCATGCCGGAGTCATATTGGCCCTGCCCCACCACGGGGCCCCGGTCCGCCGGGTCCGAAGGGAGGAATACACGCATGATGCGTGCCTATGAGCTCATGGTCATCTTCGACGGTGACCTCGACGAGAACACTGCCCACGGCAAGGTGAAGACCGTCACCGACCAGATCGTGAAGGCCGGTGGCCAGGTCCACGGCAAGGCCGACTGGTGGGGCAAGCGGCAGTTCGCCTACCAGATCAACAAGAAGGACTTCGGCTACTACCTCGTGCTGAACGTTCTCGCCCCCGGCGGCGCACTCGACGATCTCGAGCGGACGTTCCGCATCGCTGACGACGTCGTCCGCCACAAGTTGCTCCGCCTCCCCGATGCCGAGGCTGCCCGCCGCGGCATGACGGCAGCCGCCTAGTTCCCCCCACCGTCGTTCCATCTGCAGTCAGGAGCACTTCCATGGCCGATTCCAGCGTCACGATCGTTGGCAACCTGCTCAAGGAGCCCGAGATCCGCTACACGAGCGGTGGACGGGCTCAGCTGTCGTTCGGCCTTGCGGTCAACCGCCGCTACCAGGTCAACAACGAATGGCAGGAGCAGACCTCGTTCTTCAACGTGGTTGCGTGGGGCTCTCTGGCCGAGAACGCTGCCGCAAGCCTTGCGAAGGGCACCCGTGTCATCGTGTCGGGACGCCTCGAGCAGCGCAGCTACGAGACCAAGGAAGGCGAGAAGCGCAACATCGTCGAGGTGATCGCCGACGAGATCGGTCCCTCGCTGCGCTGGGCCCGGGCCGAGGTCGAGCGCATCGCTCGCGGTGACGGCGGTGGCGGTGCAGGCGGTGGCGGCAACTACGGCGGTGGCGGCAGCCAGGCCGGCGGCGCACGCAGCGGCGGCGGTGGCGGCGACCCCGTCTACGGCGACGAAGAACCCTTCTGATCCCTTCCCCATAACGATCGATTCGAAACGGATACTCCAATGGCAAGCAAGAAGAACAGCAAGGTCCGAGCCCCGAAGGAAGGGGCCAACCCGAAGAAGTTCAAGAAGAAGACGAGCGTGCTCGTCACCGACAAGGTCGAGTACATCGACTACAAGGACGTCAACCTGCTCACGCGGTTCGTCAGCGACCGTTCGAAGATCCGCAATCGCCGAGTGACGGGCAACGACGTGCAGCAGCAGCGCGACATCGCCACGGCGATCAAGAACTCGCGTGAGATGGCACTGATGCCGTATACCAAGCGCGTCTCGCAGACTCGCACCCGCCCGCCTCGCGACGGCGACCGCCGCGAGCGGATGGACGATCAAGTTCGTGAGAGCCAGGTCGAGGAGACAACGCTCGAGACCGAGCTCGAGGGCGTCGAGGGCGTGACGGTGAGCACTGAGGGAGATGAGTGACATGAAGGTGATCCTCCGAGCCGACATCAAGGGCCAGGGCAAGCGCGGCGACATCGTCGAGGTGTCCGACGGTCATGCCCGCAACTACCTGCTGCCGAAGGGACTCGCCATCGCCGCCAGCGACGGCGCCGTCGCCCAAGCGGCATCGATGCGTCGTGCCCGCGACCTGCGCGAGGCGAGCGATCGCGATGCTGCCCGCACGGTGGCTGCTGCCCTCGCGTCGAAGTCGATCACGATCACGATGAAGGCAGGCGCCGAGGGGCGACTCTTCGGCTCGGTCACCGCAGCCGATGTGGTCAAGGCCCTCGAGTCGCAGGCCAAGATCGTGCTCGATCGCAAGCAGGTGCACGTCGATCACATCAAGACGACCGGCACCCACCAGGTGGTGGCCTCGCTGCACCACGACATCGAGGGCACGATCACGCTCGAGGTCGTTGCGAGCTGATCCTGTACTCGGCCGGCGCCAGCCGGCCAGTTCCCGACCCGTTGTTCACAGCCCCGACGTCCCTTCCCCGGGAGAGCGTCGGGGCTGTGCTGTCAACCGGCTTCGGCCGTCTCGCGCGCCCTGCGGCGGCCGCCCACGGTGCGTGTTGTCCACAGCCCGTCCACAGGTAATCGGGTCTATCCATCCACAGCCCTTTGGGGGCAAGGTGAGAGCCTCATGACCGACAACTGGAGCGATCGAACACCGCGGCGAGGCACCGATCGAAGCCGTCGCGCTGATTCGCCGGTTCCGCGGCGTCTCGATGCGCGCGTGCCGCCGCACAACCTCGACGCCGAGGAGAGCCTTCTCGGCGCACTGCTGCTGTCGCGCGATGCGGTCAACCAGGTGGCCGAGTTCGGCGTCGAGGTCGACCACTTCTACAAGCCGGCCCACCAGCACATCTACACCGCCATCCGCGGCCTGATGCACTCGGGCATGCCGGTCGACACCGTCACGGTCGCCGACGAACTGCGCCGCAACGGCCTGCTCGACGAGGTGGGTGGCCCGGCGGCGCTGCTCACGCTGCAGAACGCAACCCCGGCTATCTCGAACGTGCTTCGCTATGCCGAGATCGTCGTCAACACGGCGCTTCTCCGCCGCCTCATCGCGGTCGCCGGCGACATCACCGAGGTGGCGTTCAGCGAGCCTGACGACGTGCAGAAGGCACTCGACGAGGCCGAGAGCCGTGTGTACTCGATCGCCGAGCAGCGAGTGGTCGACAGCACGCGCATTCTCAGCGACCTCATCACGCCGGCAATGGACAGCCTGCAGGAGACCTACGAGCGCGGTACCGCGATCACTGGACTGCCGACCGGCTTCGCCGACCTCGACGAGATCCTCGCCGGCCTGCAGCCGTCGACGCTCAACATCGTCGGCGCCCGCCCCGCGATGGGCAAGACGGCGCTCGGACTCGGCATCGCCACCTTCGTGGCGAAGACCACCAACCAGCCGGTGCTCGTGTTCTCACTCGAGATGGGCCACGCCGAGCTCACTCAGCGCATCATCTCGTCGGAGGCCGAGGTCGAGTCGCAGAAGTTCCGCACCGGCAAGATGGTGGAGGCCGACTGGTCGAAGGTGGGCAGGGCGATCGGCCGTCTCGACGGCGTGCCGCTGTACCTCGACGACAATCCGCGGGTCACCGTGATGGAGATCCGCGCCAAGGCACGGCGTCTCAAGGCGCGCAACGGCGGCCTGGCGATGATCCTGATCGACTATCTCCAACTGATGAGCGGCGGATCATCGGCCGAGAACCGTCAGCTCGAGGTCAGCGAGATCAGCCGTGGCCTGAAGATCCTTGCCCGCGAGCTCGAGGTGCCGATCCTCGCCCTCAGCCAGTTGAGCCGCAGTCTCGAGTCGCGCGCCGACAAGCGGCCGATGCTCGCCGACCTCCGCGAGTCGGGCAGCCTCGAGCAGGACGCCGACGTGGTGATGTTCCTGTACCGCGACGAGGTCTACAACCGCGACTCTCCCGACAAGGCGGCTGCCGAGCTCATTGTCGCCAAGCACCGGTCCGGCCCCATCGGAGTCGCCCGCCTCGTGTTCCGCGGCCAGTACACGAAGTTCGGCAACGCAGCTCGCGGGGTCTGATCGCAGCGCAGCCATCGCCGTCGGGCGGTACCCCTCGACTATGACGAGGAACGTGCGTACTCGGCGAAGAGTCGCGGTATGGCGGTGGCGAGCGGCCTCGAATCGAGCTCTGGCGAGAGGATGCCGGCCGCCTCGTCGAGTGCCAGTGCGCCGAAGGTGAATGCTCGGATCATGTGCCACTGGCCCGTCAGGCGCTGCAGCTGAGCGGGCGTAACGCCGAGTTCGCTCGAGAGGCGGGAAGCCACAATGGCGTCGGCCCTGTCGAGGGCATCGGCGAAGGTCTGGTGGAGATCGTCGTAATGCCGGGCGGCGAGTACGCACTCGAGCCGCAGTCGCCGAACTTGGCGGGTGGAGTCGTCGCAGAGTGCGCGTGACGCCATCAGTACCAGCCGTTGAGCAGCAGCCTCGTCGATTCCAATGAAGGCGAGCACGCGTGGCCCGACCACTTGGTCGATGATGGCACCGAGCGCGGCGGCGGCGAGCTTGTGCTTCGATGAGAAATGGGAGTACGAGTGGCTCACTGAGTGGCCGGCCTGCCGGGCGATGCGATGGGCACTCGCCCTGTCGAATCCGCCTCGGGCAATGACGACCAGTGCGGCATTGAGGAAGTCGTCGGTAGTCGCTGAGTCGCTGGTGATGATGGGCATCTGCAGCGGCTCGAAGTCGTCGGCACGCCCAAGGAGTGGTGCGCTCGCACGCGAGAGGTCGCGGACCGTCTGGAGGAACTGCTGGGGCGACGAGCGGCGGCGGGGTGGTGTGACCCTCGCGATCAGCATCTCACCGAGCACCGCAGCGAGCGCATACTGCGACAGCGCCGGCGGTATCGACGCAGTGCGAAGCGTGTAGCGCTGCACGATGGCTGCGCAGTCGTCGCGGATGATGTCGGTGGCATAGGGAAATCGCCGCACTGCCGACATCGTCTCGACCAGGGCCTCGACGGCGGGCTCGGGCTGGCGAAGCGTGGCACAGAGCGCCGGTGGTGGAGCACTGCCATCGCCGGTCAGCCAGTCAGCGAGTTGCTCGGTGATGAGGCGGAAGGCAGGAGCAATCGTGGTTGGCCAGACCGCCAGCACGACATCGTCGGTGCCGTCGAAGCGGTTGTAGAGCGGCCCGGTGCTCACGTTGGCGCGCTTGGCGATCGCCGGCAGTGAGGTGGCATCAAGGCCTAGTTCGGCCATGACGCTGAGCGCCGCCGACAGCAGTTCTGCCGTCGTGGTTGCCCCGCTCCGCCGTACCCGCTGCTCGGTGCTCACCGCACCCCCTCCCCGTCGTCGAGATCCTACGTCCCGACGCGACGGGGCCCGGCCGTCTGGCCGGGCCCCAGTGTCGGTTGATCGTGCGGTGCGTGACGCGCCGCGCCGGTGTCAGTCCTCGTCGCTCGGCTGGTACAGCTGGCCGAGGAGGTAGCCGTAGATCAGGTGCCACACCAGGATGCCGGCGGGCAACTTCCAGCCGTCGGGCCCATCGAAGAGGAACAACCCGTAGCCGTTGTTCTGCACATAGGCGTACGGCACGAGCAGGCCGGCGCTGATGATCGTCATGATCACGCCGTACGTGAGCCCCTTCAGGATGTTGCCGCTGTTGGTCTTGCCGTCGAATGGCAGGCTGTGACGGGCGATGACGCCGTACATCACGGCGAACACGATGCCGTTGATGAAGTGGAGCATCTGGCCGGCGAAGAACGAGCCGGTGAGATTGCCGGCGAATGCCTCGAAGTTGGCGAAGACGCCATTGGCACCTTCGGCGACACCGATCGCCAGGAGGCCGTTGTACAGCGGCCAGGGAAGCGTGGGTAGGCCGACTGCGGGAAACACATACCCGAAGTAGGTGCCGAGCTGCGTGGCGATGACGCCCACCAGGAGAATGCTGGCGATCGGACGTTCGTCGACGAACCTGCGCCACCGCGCGGCCGGTTGACCTGGACTTGCCATTCGAAACCCCCAATGTCTCGAGGCGGGCGGTTGCCCGCACCTCGGGCAACGTACCACTCAGCGGACACCGCCGCGCGTACCGGTGCCTGCGGTGCCTCGGCAGTCAGTCAGGCGCTGGGGCTGGCGGCCGGTAATCGGTGTTGCGGTCGATGTTCATGTAGATGTCCATGCCGATCGGGTCGGTGATCTCCTCGGCAAGCTGTCCGATGAGTCCGGCGCACCGGGCGAGCAGGGCGACGCCCCGCACGACGCCGAGCGGGATCCCGATGTCGGCGAGGACGGCGCCGCACACGCCGGCGCCG
>JBJOMQ010000167.1:0-5654 GCA_046052275.1 Actinomycetota bacterium
GAGGGCTGCGGCCGAGGAGCTCGCGCCAGCGGCGGTTGCGCGTCGCGCCGCCGGCCGACTTCGCGATGCCTTCGACGAGGGTCGGCACGCGGCGCGAGTGCGCGAGGCAGAGCTGAGGGCCCATCTCGGTGGCAGCGTGCACTCGCTCGCCGACGACCTCGCCGAGGGCGACACGGTGCTCGTCGACGGCCGCCCCGTCGAGCCTGGGCAGGTGATCGTGCTGCGACAGGTTGACGACCCGCACGCGGCTCGCAGCTCGCGTCTGCGACGCGCTGCCGCACGGCGCGCCGAGCGCCGTCGTCGCAGCGCATGACGGACAACGGCGTCGCCGCAGCGGCAGCCGCCGACCTCCGTCGGATCCTCCATCCGTCGCGGGTGCACACCGATGCCACCGAACTCGGCCTCTATCGACGGGATGCCTCGTCGATCGACGGCAGGGCGGCCATCGTGTGCTTTCCGACCGATACGGCCGAGGTGCAGGACTGCGTTCGCATTGCCGCTCGACATGGTCTCCCGTTCGTCGCGCGGGGTGCCGGTACCGGACTGGCGGGCGGTGCGGTGCCGCTCGACGGTGCCGTCGTCATCGTGACGACGAAGATGAACCGCATCGTCTCGGTCGATCCGGTGCACCGGCTTGCATGGGTGCAGCCAGGCGTGCTGAATCTCGACCTCACAAGAGAGGTCGCCGTCCATGGGCTGCACTTCGCCCCCGATCCGAGCAGCCAGCAGAGCTGCTCGATTGGGGGCAATGTCGCCAACAACTCCGGCGGACCGCACTGCCTGGCGGACGGCGTCACCGCCAGCCACGTGCTTGCGGTCGAGGTGGTGCTCGCTGACGGAAGCGTGACCGTGCTCGGCGGGGAGGATCCCGAGCCGCCCGGACTCGACCTCCGCGGCGCATTCGTCGGCGGTGAGGGGATGCTGGGCATCGCCACGCTCATCTGCGTGCGCCTCACGCAGAGCCCGCCCGCAGTTCGCACGATGCTCATGGACTTCGAGTCGGTCGACGACGGCGCCCGAACCGTGAGCGCAGTGATTGCAGCCGGGATGGTTCCGGCTGCACTTGAGATGATGGATCGGCTGTGCATCGAGGCGGTCGAGGCCTACATCGGTGCGGGGCTCCCCACCGATGCAGCAGCCGTCCTGTTGGTCGAGGTGAGCGGACTCCGTCACGGTGTCGAGGCCGACACTGCGCGCATCATCGACATCGCCACTGCTCATGGTGCTCGTACTGTTCGCGTCGCCCAGGACGAAGCCGAGCGGCAGCTGCTGTGGAAGGGACGCAAGACGGCATTCGGTGCCGTTGCGCGGATCAAGCCCAACTACTACCTCCACGACACCGTGGTGCCACGTCGAGCACTTCCCGACGTCCTCCGACGCGTCTACGAGATCAGCGAACGGCATCAGCTGATGGTGCTCAACGTGTTCCATGCCGGGGACGGCAATCTCCACCCGCTGCTCGTGTTCGACAAGCGGGAACCGGGGGTGATGGAGCGGGTACACGCTGCCGGCGAGGAGATCGTCCGTGTCTCGGTCGAGTTCGGGGGCGTGCTGAGTGGCGAGCACGGAATCGGCCTCGAGAAGCGCGATCTCATGCCGCTCATGTTCAGCCCCGACGACCTCGCAGCGCAGGAGGCGCTGCGCGAGGCGTTCGATCCCGACCGCCGCGCAAACCCCTGGAAGGTGCTGCCCTCGCCGGCGGCATGCGGCGATCTGCAGCACGTGCCGGACGGAGCGTGGGTGTGATCGACCTCGGGCAGTTCGCCGACGAGGTGGGCGACGCTGGGCCGGTCTCCATCGCCGGGCTGTCGACACGGGGCGGAGCAGTGCCGGGAATCCGCACTGTGTCGGCTCCGGCCGGGATCGACTGGGTGCAGGCAGACGAGATGACGGCGTGCTGTGGTGCCGGCACACCGGTCGACGAACTGGCGGCTGCGCTCGCAGAGCACGGTCAGGCTGTTGCACTTCCACCGGGTGGCAGCGTGGGAGGGGCACTTGCGCTCGGCCGGTCGGACGTCCGCCGACTCGGATGGGGACCGGTCCGCGACACCCTGTTGCAAGCGCGGTACGTGTCGGCGAAGGGCTCGGTCGTACGCGCTGGCGGACCGACCGTGAAGAACGTGAGCGGCTTCGACATCTGCCGTCTCCTCGTTGGGTCGCGAGGATCACTCGGATTCTTCGGCGAACTCATCCTCCGGACGCGGCCGCTGCCAGCGTGCTCCCAGTGGCATCGTCTCGACGACGTCGACGCACGCCGGCTCGACCAGCTGTTCGCATCGCTCTATCGGCCCACCAGCGCCCTGTGGAACGGCAGCACGACCTGGGTTCTGCTCGAGGGGCACAGCGACGATGTCGCCGAGCAGGCGGCCCGGCACCGGCTCGAGCCCTGCGACAGTGCGCCGCCGCTGCCGTCGGGAAGTCGCCGATCGATTCCGCCGGCCGACGTGGCGCGGCTCACTGGCTCGTTCGTCGCAGAGGTCGGAGTGGGCATCGTCCACCACGCCGAGCCGTGGGAGCCTCCGCAGCCCGATGCGCGGGCGGCCAGGCTCGCCACGGCGCTGAAATGCCAGTTCGACCCGGAGGGCCGCCTGAATCCGGGCGTCTGCCCATGAGCTCGGCGCACGGCGGACGTCGGGAGCGCGAGGAGCAGCTAGCGCTGCGCGTGTGCGACGAGTACCGGCTGGGAACGCCGAGGCTGATCCGTCGGGGATCGACAGCGCTGTTCGACACAGGACGCGCCATCGTGAAGATCGGCCCGAGCGGCACGTGGGCCACATCAGCTGCCGAGGTCGCATCGCTGCTGGACGGGGCCGCCATCAGGGCGCCGGGAGTGCGCGCGGTCGTCGATGATCCAGCCTCGGGCCTCTCGGCCGTGATCCTCGATCGGATCGAGCAGTCCGGGCCCGTCGACTGGTCGGCAGTGGGTGACCTCGTCGCACGCACTCATCGGCTCGGCATCGACCGTGTCGGCGAGGTGTGCCGCCTGCCCACGTGCAAGTCGTTCGCGCACTGGCGGTTCAGGGAGATGCTCGACAGCGTCAGCGACCTGCTCGACGACTGCGATCGGCGCATTCTCTCCTCACAGGTCGAGTCGGTTGGTGACTGGTCGAATGATGCCGAAGCCGCAGTGTCGGTGGTCTGCCATGGCGACGTGCATCCAGGAAACGTCATTGCGTCATCCGGGGTGATGTGGATGATCGACTGGGACATGATCTGCACTGCACCCGCTGCGTGGGACCACGCTGCCCTCCTCACGTGGGAGGAGCGGTGGGGAGGCGATCCGGGCCTCTACGCGGCCTTTGCGGAGGGATACGGCGCCGACTTCCGCGGCGATCCGCTCGCCACGACACTGGCGCGTGGCCGCCTGCTGGCGGCCACCCTGATGCGGGTGCGGGCCGGTCGAGATGACGCCTCTGCTGCCGCCGAGGCGCGTCGGCGCCTCCGATACTGGCGCGGTGAAGCCGACCCGCCTGTGTGGATCGCCATGTGAGGATCGGTGCGGCGGCCGACTAGGCCGCCTGGCACGTGGGGCAGTACCAGCAGTCGCGGCCGCCGAGCACCACGATGGCGACCTCGTCGCCACATCGCAGGCATCGATCGCGGTGATACACGTACGTGGACTCGCCGCGACGGACGCGACCCTTCGGCACGTCGAACTCGCGTCGGTCGACGGTGATGATCCGATTGTCGCGTACGCCCTGTCGCAGCATCGACACCACGGTCGTCCACAGAGCCTGAAGTTCCTCGGGCGAGCAGTCGACACCGCGCCGCTCTGGGTGGATGCCGTTCACGAAGAGTGCCTCGGCGCGGTAGACGTTGCCCACGCCGGCGAGGACTCGCTGGTCGAGGAGCAGTTGTCCGACTGCCTGACTACTGCGAGCGATCCGCGCTATCGCGGCGCTGGGTGAGGCGTCCTTCCGGAGTGGATCGGGTCCGAGTCGGGCAACGATCGCGTCGCGGTCGTCGGGTGTGCCGATGCTGCAGTCGGTGGGTCCAGACAGGTCGACTGTCGCCAGCTCGGTGCTCATCCGCATCCGTACCTGGCCTTGGGGTTCTGGCGGTACCGACGTGCGGTGCACTCGGAAGCGTCCGAAGAGGCCGAGGTGCACGTGTCCGATTCGACCATTGGCCCAGTGGTAGAAGAGGTGCTTCCCGTATGCCTCGATGCGCTCGAGGCTGACGCCGTCGACGAGCCGTGCGTCAGCGCTGAATCGTCCCTGCGGCGATGTCACCGAGACTGCGCGGCCGGCGAGCAGTGGCGAGTGGTCCTTGGCGATGCGGTGGATGGTGTGGCCTTCGGGCATGACGGTGGTGACGCTACGGTGGTTTCTCGGTGACCCTCCATCTCGACGACCGCGAACTTGCGATGTGCGTGGGCTGCGGGCTGTGCCTTCCGCACTGCCCGACGTTCAGGGCAACGGGGGAGGAGGCGCTCTCACCGCGTGGGCGGATCGCTGCGATGCGGGCCGTTCAGTGGGAGGGGGCTGAGGTCACGCCCTCATTCGTGTCGTTCATGGAGACCTGCGTGCAGTGCCGTGGCTGTGAGCCAGCGTGTCCGTCGGGAGTCCCCTACGGACGACTGCAGGAGGGGGTCCGCGAGACGCTTGCATCGACGGGTCGAATCACGCCGTGGTGGCAGCGGGTCGCCTTCGGCCTGCTCGGCCGACACCGCCTGCTGCTCGCCGCCTCGACGGCGCTGGCTGCAGCTCAGCGACTCCGACTCGTGCCGCGTCGTCTCGGACTGCCGTCGGTTACGCGTCGCGGTCGTCGTGTAGCGGCCACCGGCACGGATGTCTGGCTGTTCACCGGGTGCGTGATGGATGCCTGGCTGCGCGGCACGCACCGCAGCACCGCAGCCGTGCTCGGTCACCTCGGCATCGGTTTCCAGGTAGGTGGCGGCGGATGCTGCGGGGCACTTCACGTCCACGCCGGCCTCGTGGGGGATGCCCGCCGTCATGCCGAAGCAGTGATCCAGTCGATGCCGGGCGACGCGCCGATCGTGGTCAACTCCGCCGGCTGCGGGGCGGCGCTGAAGGACTACGGCCATCTGGTCGGCACGCCCGAGGCCGCTCGCTTTGCAGCGCGCGTGGTCGATGCGTCCGAGTTCGTCGCCACCCGCCTCGACAGGCTCCGGCCAGTCCGGCACCTCGGTGCGGTCGCCGTGCAGGACCCATGCCATCTGCGGCATGTGCAGCGAGTCCACGTCGGCGTGCGGCAGGTGCTCGGCGCTGTCGCTGAGGTCGTCGAACTCGACGACGACGGTCTGTGCTGCGGGGCAGGGGGCGCCTACTCTGCGCTGCAGCCCGACCTTGCTGCGATGATGCGCGAACGCACCATTGCTGCGATCGGCCGCTCGCGAGCCCGGATCGTGGCGAGCGCGAATCCCGGCTGCATGCTGCACCTTGCGGCGCGGGGCATCGACGTGCGACATCCGATGGACCTGCTCGCATCTGCTCTGGGAGAGGACTGACCTGTGCCTGCCAACGAACTCTCGAACCTTGCCGACCGCGTCGAGGCGATTGCATCCGAACTCGACGAGGTCATGTTCGACCGCCTCCGAGCTGCGTCAGCGGCACGTGCCGGCCGACCGGCAGCCGATCGTCGCCTTCTGCAGGCGCGCCGATCGCTCGACAAGGCGGTGCGGGTGCTGCGCG
>JBJOMQ010000168.1:0-5654 GCA_046052275.1 Actinomycetota bacterium
GGTGCGAAGCGTGCTGCCTCGCCGACCTGTGTCCGTCGGCGTCGTCCGAATGACCTGCGAATGGGAATCCTTCGGTAGTTGAGCGCGGCGCAGGTCGGATGTTAGGGTTCCTCACGTAGATCAGGTACCCGCCACCTGGTCTCCTGTGTCGCTGGGATCCGCCGCCCGGCGACGCCGGACCGACGGCCCCGCAAGGGGCCGTCGTCCAGTTTTGGGCCCGGATGCTCCACTCGTGTCGCATGCGAGACACGAGTGCGCGCGAGGCGGCTCAGGGGTGATCTGTCCTCAATGATCGACGCGTGCGCTGTCGCAGTGCGCTGCCGTCAGGACGTCGCCTTCGCTGCTCGGCGGAGCAGGCGCGCCGCAGTGCGCAGCGCCCGCTCGGCCTCGACCAGCGCAATGGCAGCGTCGCCGTGCTCGTCGCCCTGGAACGACGGCAGCAGGACGCCGATCTGCTCGTGATACCGATCGACGTGATCGGCCATCACCTGCAGCGTGGCAGATGCTCCATCGACGCCGGTCATCGCGCCGGATGCTCCGCAGTTGATTCCATGCCTCCATTCTCGCCGCAGCGCGACGACACCGATGGCACCCATGACCGCTAGATGGCAGTGGATAGCGTTCGCCGGATGAGTCGGTCCGGGCATGGCGAGAGCTCCTCGGCCCGGCAACGCCCCAGCATCATCGACACACTCACGCGCGACGGGCGGATGCCGTTCGCGGTGCTCGACGGAGGACTGTCGACTGCGCTCGAGGCAATGGGAGTGACACCGACGGGCCGGTTGTGGACGGCGCAGGCGGTGATCGACGAGCCCGAGACCGTGGTCGCTGCGCACCGCTCGGCGGTGGACGCCGGGGCCGACGTGGTCATCTCGGCGAGCTATCAGGCGAGCATCGAGGGCTTCGAGTCCGCCGGCCTCAGCCGCAGCGCGGCTCGCGCTGCGCTCTCGTCGACGACGCAACTTGCACGTCGGTCGGGTGCCCGCCTCGTCGCCGCCTCGGTCGGTCCCTACGGGGCCTGCATGGCGGACGGCAGCGAATACCACGGCCGCTACGACGTCGACTGGGACGAGGTACGCAGCTTCCATCGCCAGCGACTCGAGGTGCTCGTCGACACCGATGCCGACATCTTCGCCGTCGAGACGATCCCGACGATTGCGGAGGCATCGGTGATCCTCGAGGAAATGCGACGGCTCACTGATTCGCCTGCGTGGATGAGCTTTGCGTGCGCCGACAGCGGGCACCTCGTGGGTGGCGAGCCTGTCGCCGCTGCCGCGCTCGCAGTGGCCGACGCGGTGCAGCTGATCGGAGTGAACTGCACTGCGCCTCCGCACGTCGCACCGCTGCTCGACGCGATCGTCGATGCCGCCCGGCTGCCCTGTGTCGCCTATCCGAACGCGGGAGCTGAATGGGATGCCGATTCCCGACGCTGGCGAGGTATCGCACAGCCCTGCGACCTCGCCACGGCGGCGGGGGCGTGGGCGGCAGCCGGGGCCGTGCTCATCGGTGGCTGCTGCGGGGTCGGCACCGACGCCGTCGCAGCGCTCGCCGGGGCTCGCGACGCCGGGGTTCGATGAAGTCGCAGATCGACGCCGCTCGCATTCGCTGCCCGCAGTGGTGCGGGCGTGGCGGCCACGAAGCGGCGTGGATAGCGTGCGCCGCATGCCTACCTCAACGCCCATGGAGTACCGCCGTCTCGGCCGCAGCGGACTGAAGGTCTCGGTCCTCTCATTCGGCAGCTGGGTCTCGTTCGACCACCAGATGCAGAACGACGCCGCCCTCGAGTGCATGCAGGCGGCCCGCGATGCCGGCTGCAACTTCTTCGACAATGCCGAGTCGTACGCCGCAGGCAAGAGCGAGTCGATCATGGGTGGCGTCATCGCCGAGCTCGGCTGGCCGCGCTGGTCGTATGTGATCAGCACCAAGCTGTTCTGGGGAATCCACGAGGCCCCCAACATGCGCAATACCCTGAACCGCAAGTACCTGCTGCAGGCCATCGACGGGAGCCTCGAGCGGCTTGGTCTCGAGCACGTCGATCTCCTCTTCTGCCACCGCGCCGACCCCGAGACGCCGATCGAGGAGACGGTGTGGGCGATGAGCGACATCGTCTCGTCGGGCAAGGCCACCTACTGGGGCACGAGCGAGTGGTCGGCAGCGGAGATCCGCGCCGCATGGGAGATCGCCGAACGGCACCACCTGCACAAGCCGATCATGGAGCAGCCGCAGTACAACCTGCTGACGCGAACACGCGTCGAGAAGGAGTACGCCCGCCTGTACGAGGACATCGGCCTTGGCGCCACTATCTGGAGTCCGCTCGCGAGCGGTCTGCTCACCGGCAAGTACCGCGACGGCGTGCCCGCCGACAGCCGTGGCTCGCTGCCCGCCTACCAGTTCCTCTCCGAGCAGCTCACCAATCCCGAGCGGCTGGCCCGCGTCGAGCGCCTGCGGCCGATCGCTGCCGAGCTCGGCTGCTCGCTCGCCCAGCTGGCGATCGCCTGGTGCGCCCGCAACCCGCACGTCAGCACGGTGATCACCGGTGCCAGCAGGGTCTCGCAGGTGGTCGACAACTTCGCTGCCCTCGACGTGATGGGCCTGCTGACCGACGACGTCATGACACGCATCGACGCAGCCGTCGCCTAAGGGGCTCTGACTGCGGTCTGTCGTCGCGCCGATGCTCCGGCGCAGCGGCGCGCCGCCGAACTAGCCTCGCCGATGTGCGGGCGTCCCTTGGCCAACTCCTCGACGACCGCGGCATCGTGCTTGCCGACGGCGCCACCGGAACGAACTACTTCGCTGCAGGCCTCGAGTCGGGCGATCCTCCTGAGTTCTGGAATGTCGATGCGCCCGGCAAGGTGACGTCGCTGCACCAGCAGTTCGTCGACGCCGGTGCCGACATCATCCTCACCAACACCTTCGGCTGCAACGCTCACCGTCTCAAGCTGCACCGCGCAGAGCACCGCGTGCATGAGCTCGCAGCAGCGGCAGCGCGGCTGGCGAGAGCCGTCGCCGACGCCGCCGACCGGCCCGTCGTGGTGGCAGGCTCGGTTGGGCCGACCGGCGAACTGTTCGAACCACTCGGGGCCCTGCGCCACGATGTCGCAGTGGCGTCGTTCCGCGAGCAGGTGCGCGGTCTGCGCGACGGGGGCGCCGACGTCGTGTGGATCGAGACCATGTCGGCCCCAGAGGAGTTCCGGGCGGCAGCAGAGGCAGCAATTGCCGAGGGAATGCCATACACCGTCACCTGCTCGTTCGACACCGCCGGCCGCACGATGATGGGCCTGCAGCCCGGCGACATCGCAGCGCACCTCGCCGACCTGTCGCCACAGCCGCTCGCCATCGGAGCCAACTGCGGAGTCGGTGCCAGCGACACGCTTGCGTCGCTGCTCGCCATGGTGGGCGGTCATCACCCGGTGATCTCGAAGGCCAACTGCGGCGTGCCGCAATTCGTCGGCACGGAGATCGTCTACTCGGGTACACCCGACCTGATGGCGTCGTATGCGCGGCTGGCGATCGACGAGGGGGTGCGGATCATCGGCGGCTGCTGTGGCACGACGCCCGGCCACCTCGCTGCGATGCGCGTCGCCGTCGATGCGCACACACGCCGAGAATGCCCCGACATCGAAACGATCGTGGCCGAACTGGGTCCTCTCACCAGCCCGGCCTCGGCAGCTGGAGCATCAGAGCGTCGCAGCCGTCGCAGGGGCTGATCGCCTGCACCCGATGCAGTGAGCGGTGCCGTCGACTGGGGCGGTACCCTGCCGGTCGTGTCCGCCGAGAAGCTTCCCATCAAGATGCTCAGCGACCGACTGCTGGTGCGCATCCCCGACAAGGATGGCGAACGGCGGTCGAGCGGCGGCATCCTGATCCCTGCAACTGCGCAGCTGTCGAAGCGGCTCGTGTGGGCCGAGGTCGTCGCGCTGGGACAGAACGTGCGCAGTGCCGAGGTGGGTGATCGCGTGCTGTTCAGCCCCGAGGACCGCTACGAGGTCGAGGTGGGCGGCGACGACTACATCATGCTGCGCGAGCGCGACATCCATGCCGTCGCAGCGAGCCGCATCGAGGCCCAGACAGGCCTCTACCTCTGACGGCGGCAGCGTCGGCGGCAGGACACCGGCAATGAGCATGCGGGGCGGTCGATGAGCGAGTCGGGCGGGATTCGGATCCGGCCGTCGTTCGACGAGTTCTGCTCGATGGCCGGCCAGCACACCGTGGTGCCCGTGTGGGCCGAGGTGCTCGCCGACACCGAGACACCGGTCTCGGCATTCCTGAAGCTCGTCGGGGACGGCGAGGGCTTCCTGCTCGAGTCGGTCGAGCATGGCGAGCGGTGGAGCCGGTTCAGCTTCGTCGGCCACGACCCCGTGGCGACGCTCGAACTGCGACACGGCGTCATCTCGCTCACGGGGCAGCACCTCAGCGCCAACCCGCCGCTCGACAGGGGCATGCTGGCAGCGCTCGACGCGCTCGTAGCGGCCTACCGTGCGCCGGTCGTGGCAGACCTCCCGCCGCTGCAGGGGGGCCTCGTCGGCTTCCTCGGCTACGACATCGTCCGCGAGATCGAGCACCTCCCGGCCGCACCCCCCGACGACCGCGGGTTCCCCGACGCCGTCATCAGCGTGATCGGGTCGCTCGCAGCCTTCGATCACTGGCGCCAGCGCGTGTACCTCATCGAGAGCGTGCCGGTGCTCGGCCTCGACACGGTCGGGCTCGAGTCGGAGTATGCGGCGGCGACAGCACGTGTGCGGCGCTCGGTCGAAGCCCTCGCAGAGCCGCTGCGTCTGCCGGTGGTCGAGCCGCCTGAAGCAGGCGAGGCGCCCCCGACAGTGCGGAGCTCGATGCGGGACGGTGCCTACGAACGCGCCGTCGAGGCGGCGAAGGAGCACATCCTCGCCGGCGACATCTTCCAGGTCGTGCTGTCGCAGCGGTTCGATGTCGACCTCGACGCCGACCCCTTCGACATGTACCGGGTGCTTCGCCAGGTGAACCCGAGTCCCTACATGTACTTCCTGCGCCACTCGGCCATCACGATCGTCGGATCGTCGCCCGAGCCGCTCGTGAAAGTCGAGGGTCGAAGGGTGGTGAGCAGGCCGATCGCGGGGACGCGACGTCGCGGCCGCACCGAGGACGACGACCGACGCCTCGCCGCCGAGCTGCAGGAGCATCCGAAGGAGCGGGCAGAGCATGTGATGCTCGTCGACCTCGCCCGCAACGACGTGGGACGCGTGGCCCGATTCGGCTCCGTGCACGTCGACCAGCTGATGTCGCTCGAGCGCTACAGCCACGTGATGCACCTCACCAGCCAGGTGAGCGGCGAGCTCGTCGACGGCCTCACCCCTGTCGACGTGCTGCGTGCCACGCTGCCGGCCGGGACGGTGTCGGGAGCACCGAAGGTTCGCGCCATGCAGATCATCGACGAACTCGAGCCGGCGAAGCGCGGGCCGTACGCCGGTGTGGTGGGATACGTCGACTTCAGCGGAAACCTCGACACTGCGATCGCGATCCGCACGATGTTCGTGGGCGACAGTGGCGCAAGCGTGCAGGCGGGTGCCGGCATCGTCGCCGACTCGGTTGCAGCCGATGAGGCCCTCGAATGCCGCAACAAGGCAGCCGCCCTCCTTGCCGCAGTGCCCGCAGCACGACGGATGACCGCCGGTCGT
>JBJOMQ010000169.1:0-6383 GCA_046052275.1 Actinomycetota bacterium
GGCGCCCACGCTGGGTCATCGTGCTGGAACTCGCCGGGGGTGAGGTTGCGCACCGGTCCTGAGCCATCGGCGGGCACCACGTACAGGTGCGAGGGGCGATCGAAGACCCAGCCCTCGCTGTCGAGGCGGGTGAAGAAGCGGTCGATGCGACGCGGTGCCTGCCAGCTCGTGTCACCGTCGTCAGCGCCGGTCACTGAGTAGCGCTCGTCGGGTGTCCGGCTGATGAACGCCACCCAGCGCCCGTCGGGGCTGACGGCGGGCATCGAGATGCCGTCCTTCATCACTGCGAGCGTGCGCGTCTCGCCGGGTCCGTCGACAGCGATGGCGTGCAGCGTGGTGTCGGCCTTGCGCTCGGCACGTCGACTGGTGAACACCAGCGTGCGTCCGTCGGGACTCCATGCCGGCGAGCCGTCGCGGTCACCTGAGGTGAGCGGTCGCGGTGCGCTGGTGCCGTCGGTGGCGGCGAGCCAGATGCTCGACCGATACAGGTTGGCGTCCATGTCGACGCGCTGGACGACGAATGCCACGAGGCGGCCGTCGGGCGACACGGCGGGCGCCGAGGCCTGGGCGATCGTGCCGATGACCCGCTCGGCGATGGCGCGGTGCGGCGAGGCGTCGGGCACTGCGGCACCCGGCGACGTGCTGTGGGATGACGGGCTCATGGCGCGTGACCGTACCCGCTGCGGCTTCGTCTACGTTCATCCCGTGGACCAGCCGACATCGACCGCTCCCGTGCAGATCGACTTCACCGAAGCGCTTCGCCGAGAGGGCGCGGCGTTGCTCGCGGCATCGGCGCGCCGGTGGCATCGTGCGGTGAGTGGTCGATCGGCGACCTTGTCTGGCACGTCACCGAGGTGTATTCGCTGTTCGGCCAGGTCGTGGCCGGGCGCCTCGCGTCGACTGATGATGTCGTGCGCGGCCAGCGACCGCCCGACAGCGAACTCGTCGAGACCTGCCGTGCAGCACTCGATGCGCTCGCCGAGTCGCTCGAGGCTGCCGACGACAGCACCCCCGTCTGGACATTCACGTCCGATCGCACGGTCGGCTTCGTCCGCCGTCGAATGGCAGTCGAGACCGCTGTGCACCGCTGGGATGCGGAGCTCGCCGCCGGGACTTGCTCGGCCATCGACGGCATACTCGCCAGTGAGGGCATCGACGAGTTCGTGCACCACTTCGTGCACCGGCGCGACCGCAATGCTGCTGCCGTGGGTGGGTCCGTGCACGTGCACTGCGGCGATGTGCCGGGCGAGTGGACACTCCGACCCGACGCCGCCACCGGAGCGTGGACCACGTCGCGCGAGCACGCCAAGGGCGACTGTGCACTGCGCGGTCCGGCGAGCGACCTGCTGCTCGCGCTCTGGCGCCGGCTGCCGCAGTCGGCCATCGACGTCGTCGGTGATGCGGACGTGGCGTCTCGCTTCATTGCATCGACGCGCCTGTAGCGGCGTCGCTAGCGCTCGGGCGGCGGTCCTGGGCGTCGGCGGCGGCGCAGCCCGATCGAGACGATCGTGGCCGGCACGAAGAAGGCTCGTGCCGGAATGCCGACCTCGCTCCATGGCCGACGCGTGAGCGGCGCATCCCACGCCCTGATCCGATACACCAAGAACAGCGCGATCGCCGCGTGCAACGCCATCACTGCGGCGGGATAGCCGTCCGAGTCGAGCGCATCCATGAATGCCGATGCGATGAACGGACCGATGAGGGCGCCGATGCCGTACAGCATCACGAGCTGCGACGCCGCGGCCTCGAGCCGGTCGGCGTCGATCCAGTCGTTGGTGTACGCGCAGCAGATTGCGTAGAGCGGCGAACTCATCATCCCGATGCCGAGCATCGCCGGAATCGCCCATGGTCCGGCGATGTCGACGGCGGCGAAGAGTCCCGCCATGCCGACGGTTCCCAGGGCGACGATGACGCCGACGATGCGCCGGTCGATGTCGTCCGACGCTGCGTTGACCGGCCAGTTCGAGATCATGCCGCCGAGTCCGAGTCCGGCGACGAGCAGGCCGGTGCGGGCGACGCCGAGGCCCTCTCGCGTGGCGTGCGTGACGGCCAGCCCCATCGTCGACCCGTGTGCGAAGCCAACGAGCAGCATGGCGCCAGCGCCGGTTGGCACCAGTCGGGCAAGTTCGCGCATCGACATGGCGGCTGGAGTGCTGCTGGTCGATGCGCTTGCCTGCACCGAGAGCGCAACGGGAACGACCGCGAGTGATGCGAGGGCGCCGGCAATCGCGAAACCGGTGGGTGAGGAGGCGTCGAAGGCGAACACGCTTGACTGGCCGATGCCGAACGAGCCGATCACGATGACGGAGTAGAGCGCCAGCAGTCGGCCCCTGAACGAGTTGTCGGCGATCCCGTTCAGCCAGCTCTCGGCGACCACGTACATCCCTGCGAAGGACAGGCCGGTGACGACGCGCAGCGCCATCCACGCGATCGGCGAGCTGGTGGCGCCCGTGAACACCACTGCTGCGCCGAGTATCGACGACAGTGCGGCGAATGCCCTGATGTGACCCACCAGCGTGAGCGCGCGGAGTGCGAGCCGCGATCCGACGAGGAAGCCGAGGTAGTAGGCGGCGGTGAGCGCTGCGCTCACCGCCGTGGGCAGCCCGCGGTCTTCTGCCCTGATGCCGAGCAGCGTGCTGGACAGGCCGCCTGAACCGAGCACGAGCGCGAGTGCGGCGAACAGGCCCCACGTCGCCAGCGCCACGCGGCGACGGGCACTCACAGGAAGGTGGTCGTCGAGGGCGGCGTTCACTGCGTGTCGGCCGTCGCGGTGCCGCTACTCGGCGAGGCCGACCGGCTGGCCGTCGATGATCTGGTCGAGGTACTCGCTCATCCCATACCCGGTACGGCCCTCAAAGGGTCCCGACTCGACGTGCCACCTGGTCATCCCCTCGCTGATGCGCGTCATCAGCCAGTTGCCATCGGGGTCCTGTCGCCGGTTGCGAAGGGGGATGAGGTCGACCACCTCGCCGCTGACTCGCCACTCGCGGTCGGACCGCGACGACCTCAGCACACCTTCGATGCGCTCGTGGTACGACTCGTCACCACGCGTCTGCGTCGTGATGCGCACGTCGTCGCAGTAGTGCATCACCCCGTTCTCCCAGACGAAGCCGCCGCGAGTGCCTGGTCCGTCCCGTCGGGCGACGCGGCTGGCCATGAACCCGAAATCGCGGTCGACGTTGGCGGTCAGCCATCGGTAGTACCAGGGCGACTGCCAGTAGCGCGGTCCCCATGAGTGGTCGCGCAGCCCGCATCCCCTGAGATGCCACTCGGCGTCACCCACGCGGATGGTGCCCGTGCCCTCGACGAGTTGCTCGTAGTGGCCCTTGGCAAACTCCTCGCCGGTGGGCTCGTGCGGTGTGTCGGGCTCACCACCGAACATGCTCGGTCGTCCCTGCCCGGTGAACACCAGCCTCACCTCGCACTCGACGTGCGGATTGTCGCGGAACGCCGTCCGCGGGTCGGCCATCTGCTCGGGTTCGTCGAGCAGCACGACGGAACCGGCGTACTCGACGCGCAGTTCCTCGAACGGCGTCACCATCGTCCACGTGAGTCCACCGGCGTCAAGGCGGTCGTTCGACGCAATCTCGGGCCGCCGATACATGAATGCCACCCGACGGCGTCCGCCGGGAGCGGCGGGCGGCAGGTAGAGGCAGACGGTCATCTCGGCGTAGCCCTCGTTGGCGCGGTTGCCCATCCTGAACCAGCCACCGACCTCCTGGTCGGGGTCGAAGCAGTTGATGTACATGCTCTCGTTGAAGTTCGGCTCGGGGCCGAGCGCGTGCATGTATTCGTCGGAAGCGTCAAGTCGCACGCCCATGCGCCCCGACCGTACCGTCTGCGGCGATGCCTAGAAGAGTTCCAGTTGCTCCCAGGTGACGGCAACATCGCTGACGAGGCGCCACACGAGGCGGCCGCGACCGTTGGGTCGGCGAACCTCGACGCGCTCGGGCCGGATGCTGCGCGCGGCACCGTTGGCATCGAAGAGGTTGATGCTGCCGTCGGGGGCGACTCCGGCCAGCGTGCCGTGGAACCAGCGCCCGGTGTCGGTCTTGCGGAACCGCACCGGCTCGGCGCGCCGGAGTCCGAGGTCGTGGAGTCCGGGGCCGGACGAGCCAGTCATGCGCCCCCCGTCATTCGCGCCTGCAGGGCGCGCATGCCGGCCAGCCAGCGCTCGGGGTCGGCTGCCTTGCGCTCGCGGTAGCGCTGTACCTCGGGATGGGGGAGGATCAGGAACCGCTCGTCGCGAATGGCGCGGGCGACCTCGTCGGCCACCTCGGCCGGTTCGAGGACGGCGCCGGCAGCCCGCACCACTGCGCTGCCGAGGTCGCCGACGCCCTCACCGCTGCGAGGTGGGGTCGGCGCAGCGGCCGTGCCCGGTGCCTCGCCGCGAAGCATGGCGGTGTTCACGCCCTGCGGGCACAGGCAGCTGACCCTGAGGCCGCGGTCGCCGTAGGTGATGCTGAGCCATTCGGCGAACGCCACGGCGGCCGCCTTGGTGAGGCTGTACGGAGCCGAGCCGATCTGGCTGAGGAGGCCGGCCGCCGACGCCGTGCTGCAGAAGTAGCCCTCGCCGCGCTCGAGCCAGTCGGGCAGCAGGTACCGCGCTGCCCAGCGATGGGCGTGGACGTTGACATCGAATGCAGTGCGCCACTCGCTCTCGTCGCTCATCGGATCGCGTCCGATGGCGACGCCCGCATTGGCGAAGAACAGGTCGATGGTGCCGAAGCGATCGCGTGCCGCTTCGATGAGCGACCGGTTGCCTGCCTCGGTGCCGATGTCGGCGATCACGGCATGTGCGCTGCCGGGTCGGGTCGACTCGAGTTGGGCGGCGAGCTGGCTCAGAGCAGCGCCGTGGAGGTCGCTCAGCGTGACTCGGGCCCCGTCGGCGTGGAAGCGCGCTGCGAGGGCGGCACCGATGCCGCCGGCGGCGCCGGTGACGACCACGTGCCGACGTTCGAGTTCCACCTGGGCTCCTTGCCGCCGCACCGCCGGCTGCGGCGCCGTTCGGCCTGTCGTGCATCGTACGCCCGTCGCCTACGTCACACGGCTCCGAAGTGCGTCCGTAGCACCCCTTGGGTACCATTCGCGAACGTCGAAACCGCGCGAGTTACGTTCGCGACCAGGACGGATACCCGCCCACACCGACACGAGACCAGGAGCACCGATGGCCACTCGAACGCCCACCGCCGACACCGAGCAGAGCGTCACCGAGCAGCTCGCGGGCCATGGCGCCGAGACAGTCATCAGCGAGGCCGTCCTCGCCGAGGCGCTCAGCATCATCGACACTGCGCTCGGGCAGATGATGCGCCGCGAGCTGGTGTCGTCTGGCGAGATCACCGACGTCCTGCTCGACGTCCGCACGCTGCTCACCACGCCGGCCCAGTCGGCTCGCTGAGCCGCTTGGCGCCCGCCGCACGGCGGGCGCGTACTACACGTCAGTCGTACTCGGCGAATTCCCTGAACGCGTCCTGCAGGCAGCGTTGCAGGAGTTCCGGTTCTGCCACTGCCGCCGCATCGATGTTGACGCCCATGTCGAGGCTGTGGTCGTAGCTCAGCAGCGTGAGGTTGAATGCAACCCCGCCCAGCGGTCCGAGCGGGTAGTTCTGCAGTAGGCGCGCACCGGCCACGAACAACGGAATCGGGGCGCCGCGCACGTTGCTGGTCGCGAAGTCGACGGTCTGGGCCTGCTGGCGGGCGAGCCTGGTGATCACGCTCGTGGGCAGCGTGCCCGCTAACGAGGCGAGTGCGTCGAGTGACGCCGATGCGCCGGTCGACTTGGCGGACTCGGCGGCATCTCGGATGGCGGTGAATCGCTCGGCAACGGTCATCTCGGCGGTGGGTACCAGCATGCGCGCCAGCGAGAACGCATTGCCGCCCGACGCCTCGGTACGCGTGCTGATCACCATGCTCGCCCTCAGCTCGGCCACGGGCGTGCCGAGCTCGCGGTGGTAGCGACCCGCTGCATCGGCGGCGCAGGCGAGGAACGCCGTGTTCAGGGTGCCGCCGAGTCGCCGCGCCGCATCCCGGGTGGGGCCGAACGGAGCGCGCAGCACCTCCATCCTGCGCCGCAGCGACCGAGTGGCCCACAGCGGCGACCGTGCACCGTCGATCTCCGACAGTTGCTGCACCATCGCCCGCGCCGCATCGACGGCGGCAGCGCCGACGCCGGGGATCGAGGCAGGGTCCTCGACGAGATCGCGCAGCTGGCGGAGCGCCCCGAGCGGCATCCGGAACGTGCCGGTGAGGACGTCGCGCATGAGGTCGATCGGGCCATGGACGCTCTCGGCCTCGTGTGCGGCGGCCACGAGATCGGGATCGAGCGGCGGCGGCTCGACGGGATCGCGCTCGAGGTCGAGGAACTGCAGCGACACCTGCACGCC
>JBJOMQ010000170.1:0-5595 GCA_046052275.1 Actinomycetota bacterium
CGGGCTGGCCATCCTCGTGTCGAATCCGGCTCCGGGCTGAACCAGCGTGCCGATCGCGAGGCCGAAACAGATCGCGATCACCGTCGTGGCCATGTAGAGTGCGAGCGCCCGCCCGCCGAGACTGCCGAGTTTCTTGGGGTCGCCCATCGCGAGCACGCCCGAAACGAGCGTCGTAAAGATCAGCGGCACGACGAGCATCCGGATCAGGCTGATGAACGCATCGCCGATCGGCTTGGCCCACAGAGTGACGTTGGCTGCCGCGGCATCGATTCCAAGGGCCTGTCGTAGCACGAGCCCTACCGCCGCGCCGAGCACGAGGCCGACCAGTACCCGCTTCCACAAGTCGATTCGGAACCACGCTTTCATCCGTCACTCCCGCGCCTAGAAATGTGACCCTAGGGACATGGGCGCTCGAAGGCAACCGCGAGCGCGTCAATTCCGCTGCGCTGGAGCGGGCGCGGAGTTGCTCGCCAGCCGGTGGTAGCCTTACGCTCGTACGTGGGGGACTCAGTCATGCACACACTGGTATTGTTCATCGCGCGTGCCGCCTGGTGGCTTTGCGCGTGTTCCGCGCTTGCGGTCGGTGTCGGCGCGCAGGCGCCGTGCGGATGCGACCTCGCGGCGCCATGACAGTCCGATGTCCCACGGGCCGTCGCTGACGAGCTCCTCGGGTGCACTGCCGCGTCGATTGCCCGCGACGTAGCAGGTGCTCACTGCGACGAGGTGCGGTGCGACGCCGAGTTCGTGCAGCGTCTGCGCGATGCGAACCGGTCCGAGGAGGTTGATCTCGACAGCGCTGTCGAGCGGGCTGTCGAAGCTGACGGCTGCAGCCGAGTGGATGACGGTGTGGCACGTGGCGAGCAGCGCGCGGTCTTCCGCATTGAGGCCGAGGCCGTCGCTCGTGACGTCGCCGCTGATGACGCTGACGCGGCGGGCGACCATCTCGTCGAATGACTCGGAGCCACCCTCGAGCTGGCTGCGCAGCCGGTCGAAGGCGTTGTTCTTGAAGATCTCCCGGCGAGCGCGCTCGGCAGCGTCGTGGCGCGAGCCTGGCCTGATGAGCAGCACGAGTTCACAGCCAGGCACCGAGCGCAGCAGCCGCTCGACGAGCGCCGTGCCGACGAAGCCAGTGCAGCCGGTGATGGCTATCCGGCGGCCGTCGAGGCGTTCGGCGATCATGGGGCGAGGTTCTAGCACAGTTCTCTACCATGTGGTAGAGAGAACGGCAGATGGGCGCTCGACCGGATCCCCGACCGCACCTACGACCGCACCACGTGGCCGCCGGACGGCGCAATACGCGGGGCGAGATCCTCGACGTGGCCACCGACCTGTTCGGCCAGCGGGGGGTGGAGGCGGTGTCGCTCGACGTCATCGCCGCCGAGGTCGGGGTGACCAAGCAGACCCTCCTGTACTGGTTTCCGAGCAAGGATGAGCTCACCCAGGCGGTGCTGGTGCATGCGATCGAAGAGCTGTCGTTCGGCATCGAGGCAGCCATCCGGGCAAGCACCGCCGACCCGCTCGACCGCGTCGAGGCCGTGGTGAAGGCCGTGTTCCGCCAGGCAGTGAAGCGGCCGTCGCTGCTCGGACTCGCCCGCGAGGCCAGCCGCCTCCCTGCAGCCGCCGGTGACAGGTTCGTCGATGCCGTGCGGCCGCTCGTCGATCGCGCCGTGGCCTATCTCGGCCGCGAGATGGATGCGGGACGCCTGCGGCGCAGCGATCCGCGAATGGTGGCAGCGCTGTGCTACGCCACGGTCACCGGCATCGCCACCGAGCCGGAGGCGCTCCGTGCAGTGGGCTGGACTCCCGACCTCGCCGAACTCCGCCGCCTGCGCAGCTCGCTGCTCGAGTTCCTGCGCGCCGCGCTCGCTCCGTCAGCGTGAGGTGTTTCGGCGCTGTCGGGCATGGCGCCCGAGCGCAAGGCGGACCAATTCGTCGATGAGTGCGGGATAGGGCAGCCCGCTGGCGATCCACAGCTTCGGGTACATCGAGATCGGCGTGAAACCGGGCATCGTGTTCACTTCATTCAGAAGGAAGCCCCGGCCGTCGGCCTCGAAGAAGAAGTCGACGCGGGCGAGTCCGCTGCAGCGCAGCGCAGAGAAGGCGCGCACGGCGAGCGACTGCACCTCTGCACTCTGCGATGCCGTCAGGTCGGCCGGCACGATGGCCTGCGACCGCTCGTCGAGATACTTGTCGGCGTAGTCGTAGAACTCTCCGCCAGGGATGATCTCGCCGGCGAGACTCGCTCGTGGCTCGAGGTCGCCGAGCACAGCGACCTCGATCTCGCGGCCGCGGATGGCCTCCTCAGCCACGATCCACTCGTCGTACCCGAGCGCCACCTCGATGGCGCGTCGAACCTCCTCGATTGACGCTGCCTTCGACACGCCGATCGACGAACCCATGTTGGCCGGCTTCACGAAGAGCGGCAGCCCGAGTTCTGCGACGAGCGCGTCGGGGGTGGTGGGTCCGATGGCGTCGGCGCGCAGGCCGACATGGCGGGGCTGCGGGATGCCGGCATGCGCAGTCATCGACTTGGCTGCCACCTTGTCCATGCAGAGCGCCGACCCGAGCACGCCGGAGCCGACGTACGGCAGCCCGGCGAGTTCGAGCAGTCCCTGCACGGTGCCGTCCTCGCCGAGCGGGCCGTGGAGCAGTGGAACGACGACCGTGTCGGCGGCCGGTACGAGCACCTCCGATGGAGCGACGACATCGCCCTCCGGGTCGAGCGTGCCGGGCAGAGCACCCGGGCCCTCGGCGAGCGCTGCGGCGGTGGATGCCGATCGCATCCACGTCCCATCGCGCCCGATGCCGATGGGGGTGATGCGGTATCGCGCCGGATCGATGGCGCGCAGCACGTGCGCAGCCGTGACACAGCTGACGTCGTGCTCTGCCGACTGGCCGCCGAACAGCACGATGAGGTGGAGCCGGGTGTCGGGTCCCATGACGCCGCCGACGGTACCGTGTGGGCCGATGCGATTCGGGGCAGGGGAGGCCGCAGCGATGGCGGGCGGCTCGCTGAGCGGGCCCGACGTCACCATCGACGGTGTCAGCTTCGACTCGAGATCGATCGAGCCGGGGCAGCTGTTCGTGCCAATCGTCGCCGACCGCGACGGCCACGAGTTCATCGCCGACGCCATGCGACGTGGGGCCGCCGCATATCTGACATCCCGGCCGCCGGAGGGCGGGACGGCCATCGAGGTCGGCGACACCATGGCGGCGCTCGCACGGCTCGCTGCAGCCATGCGACAGCGCTTCCATGGGTCGGTCGTCGGCATCACGGGGTCGGTCGGCAAGACCAGCACCAAGGACCTCGCGCGGGCGGCAGTGGCAGCGGGCCGTCGCACCTGGGCGAGCGAGCGCAGCTTCAACAACGAGCAGGGGCTGCCCACCACCGTGCTGAACACGCCGGTGGATGCCGAGGTGATGGTGCTCGAGATGGGCATGCGCGGCCATGGCGAGATCACGGCGCTCTGCGACATCGCAGCGCCGGGAGTCGGCGTGGTGACGCGGGTGGCCGAGGCGCACAGCGACAGGGTCGGGGGAATCGAGGGCGTGGCGCGCGCGAAGTCTGAGTTGGTGCGTGCCCTGCCTGCGACAGGTACCGCCGTGCTCAACGCCGACGACCACCGCGTCGCAGCGATGGCCGGGCTCACGCCGGCGCAGATCGTGACATTCGGCACGCAGCCCTCGGCCGATGTGTGCGTGTCCGACATCGTCGTCGACGTCGAAGCGCGGCCGGCGTTCACCGTGCGCACACCGTGGGGAACCGCCGAGGTGAGGCTTGCGCTCAGGGGCGCGCACATGGCACTCAACGCTGCTGCAGCCCTCGCCGTGGCGGGAGTTCTCGGCGTCGATCTCGGCGACGCCGCAGCTGCTCTCTCCGACGTGGCGCCCGGCGAGATGCGCATGAACGTTCGCCATGCCGGCAGTGGTGCAGTGGTGCTCGACGACAGCTACAACGCCAACCCCACCAGCATGCGCGCTGCGCTCGATGCGCTCGCCGCACTGCCGGCCACTCGCCGGATCGCCGTGATGGGAGTGATGGCAGAGATCGCCGATGCCGAGCGCGAGCATCGCCAGGTGGCCGCCTATGCAGCGGAGCGCGGTGTGGTGGTGATGCCGGTGGGCACCGACCTCTACGGAATCAGTCCGGTGGTCGACGCTGACTCGGTGGCCGAGGCACTCGCAGCGGAGTTCGGCTCACTCGCCGCCGGAGATGCCGTGCTCGTCAAGGGGAGCCGCGTGGCGGGACTCGACCGTGTTGCGGCTGTGCTCTGCCGCTGATGCGGCGTGCTCGATCCGCGCAATGTCGCACCACCATGCCAGTACCACTGCCCAAGCGGCGCCGAGCAGCAGCACCCACCTGCTGCCGACGGCGTCGATGACCGGCCCGAAGATGATGTTGCCGATCGGCACGGTGCCACCGAACGACATGAACCACAGGCTCATCACGCGCCCGCGCTCGTGGTCGGCGAGGTTCATCTGCAGCACGGTGTTCATGGCGGTGGTGGTGCCGAAGTAGGCCGCGCCGAGGAACGGTGCCGCCAGGAATGCGCCGAGGGGACTGCGCGAGACCGCGAACGCCGCCATGAACACGGCGAACGCGGCGAAGCCGAGCCTGATGAGGCGGCGCTTGTCGACTCGCACGAACACGGTGCCGACGGCGAGTCCGCCTGCAGCTGCGCCGAGTCCCCACACCGCGTAGAGCCACTCGTAGGCGGTCGAGCCCTTGGCGATGCCGAAGTTGAGGCGGGCGACAGCGGGGAAGAGCCCCACATAGGGCAGCGACAGCAGCGAGAACGTGAAGAGCGAGACGAGGAGTCGACCGATCACGGGCCGGCTGCGGGCGATTCGCAGGCCGGTCATCAGCTCCTCGCCGGGTCGGGTCGACGGACGTCGTGGCGGGGTCGAGACCGGTGTCCGCCAGAGGGCGACGATGACGACGTAGGCACCAAGGAACAACTCGCCAGATATTCCAACTGCTGCAAGCAGAACACGCGCATTGGTGAAGCAGATAAAGCCACCTACCGTTACCCCCAGCAGGCGTGGATTGAGATGGCGAACAAGGTAGGCGGCAATCGGTGCTGCAATGAGGCCGCCTGCAAGCATGGCCAACACAAACTCAATGCGTACCCCTTCGCCGCCAAGCGATGTGAAGAACCCGAGGCTTGCTGAAATTGCAACGATGAATTCACTCGCACTGACCGTGCCGATTACGCGATTCGGTGCAAGCCGTCCATCGGCAAGCAGTGTCGGCGTTGTCACGGGTCCCCAACCTCCACCACCTGTTGCATCAATAAACCCGCCGATGAGTCCGAGTGGAGCAAGAAACTTGAGGCCAGGGAGGCCCGCTCGTTGCACACGCGCTCGGCCGAAGAGGAAGCGTGCAAGCACGTAGAGCCCAAGAATAAAGAGAAGGGTGCTTGCCAGTGGCTTCGCTGATCGCGGTCATCATCTTCTGACGTTCTTCACCCTGGGCCGAGAAGAAGGCCACACACGAGTCGTTCGTCACGTCCAGGACGTAATAATGGGCACCCCCGGCCGGCAGCGTGCGGGTGAAGGTCCCGCCGGCGCCGACGCGGCGCACGTCCGCGGCGC
>JBJOMQ010000171.1:0-5583 GCA_046052275.1 Actinomycetota bacterium
CTGCTCGGCGCAGTGCAGTCACCAGACCAGGCGGCACTCGCGCCAGCGCTCGATGCGGCTGCAGCCGGCGTGGTCGGCTACGTCGACTATCTGGTCGATACCGTCGCAGTCAGGGTGATCGGCGGCAACTCGCTGCGAATCGCCGACGCCGTCAGGCGCCGACGCGTGGGCGCGACACCCGACGACCTCTTCGTCGAGCGACTGCTCGGCCTCCGCCTCACCATCGACCAGGTACAGCGCGGCAAGGACTTCGTTGCCGGTGTCGTCGACCGGGTCGGTGAGCGTCGTCTCACCGAACTCTTCCGACGCGGCGACGCACTGCCCACGCCGGCCGAGCTCGAGGCACCTGGCCTCTGGGTGGCCCGCCTCGAGCTCTGATGTCAGCTGGCCGGGCGCTCGTACTTGTAGCCGAGGCCGCGGATCGTGACGATTCGCGTCGGGTTTGCCGGGTCGGGCTCGATCTTCGAGCGAAGTCGTTTGACGTGCACGTCGAGTGTCTTCGTGTCGCCGACGTAGTCGCTTCCCCAGACTCGATCGATGAGCGTGTCGCGGGTGAGCACTCGTCCCGCGTTGGCTAGCAGCACCTGGAGCAGCTCGAACTCCTTCAACGGCAACACCACTGCGCTGCCACTCACCGTCACCCGATGTGCGTCAGTGTCGAGGGCGACGTCACCCACCGTGATCGCGCCGAGCACCACCTCGCCGGTGCTGTCACTGAGCCCGGCCTTGCGTCGCAGCACTGCGCGGATCCGGGCCACGAGCTCGCGCATCCGGTACGGCTTCGTGACATAGTCGTCGGCACCCACTTCGAGCCCCACGACCGTGTCGATCTCGGCGCTCTTCGCGGTCACCATGATGATCGGCACTTGGCTGCGAGCGCGGAGCTGCCGGCAGACATCGATGCCGCTCATCCTCGGCAGCATCACGTCGAGCAGCACCACATCCGGCTGCACCGCATCGAACATCTCGAGCGCCTGGCGGCCATCGGAAGCGACCGCGACGGAGAAGCCCTCCCGGCCCAGTCCGACGCGTAGCGCCTCGACGAAGCTCACCTCGTCCTCTACGACGAGCACCGTGTACGACGAATTCTCCATGCCTCAGCGACCTGCCGTCGTCAGCCGCAACGTGAACGTCGAACCCTCGCCCTCACGGCTCTGCACCAGCACGTCGCCCCCGTGGTTGCCGGCCACGTGCCTCACGATGGCGAGCCCCAGACCCGTGCCGCCCGTGTCGCGGCTGCGAGCCCTGTCCACGCGATAGAAGCGCTCGAAGATCCGGTCGATGTCCTTGGCCGGGATTCCGATGCCGTGATCGGCGACCTCGATATCGACATACCCGTCCGAGTGCACTGCAGTGACACCGACGTCGGAGTCGACCGGGCTGTACTTCACGGCGTTGTCGATCAGGTTCGCCACTGCCGAGACGAGCTGCCGCCTGTCGCCGTTCACCTCGCACCGATCTGCGCCCGCCACCACGATCCGGACGCCGCGGCGCTCAGCAACCCGGCTGATTCGCAGTACGGCGTCTGAGATCACCTCACCAATATCGACCACCTCTGTGTCGAGGAGGCCTCCGATCTCGATCTGCGACAGCTCGAGCAGGTCATCGATGGTGGAGGAGGCCCGATGTGCCTCGTCGACCATGCGACCCGCCAGTCCCCGGATCACCTCGATGTCGTCAAGGTCGGCGATCGCCTCCGCCAGCACCGCAAGGCCAGCGACGGGGGTCTTCAGTTCATGGCTGATATTCGCGACGAAATCGGTGCGCACGGCATCGAGGCGAACGCTGTCGCTGATCTCGTCAATCACGGCGATGGAGCCACCCACTGACAGCGGGACTCCTCGCAGCCTGAACACTCGCTGCGGAGGCCCGAACATCTCGAGTCGACGGTCGACTGCTCCGTGGTCGACGATGTCGCGACCGAGACGCTCGACTGCCTCATCGAGCAGTACACCCTCGTGCCCGCCGACCGCCAATGCCGGCGACCGACGGACAATCCGCCCCTCGGTGTCGAACAGGACGAGTCGCGATGGCATGGCGTCGATGGCGTCGACCAGCCGATCGACTTCGCGGCGGCACTGATCGAGGGCTTCAGTCGCCCGGCGGAGATCGGCGCGCAGCGATTCGGCTTCGGCGCGGCCGAAGAGGCTCACGCCTGCGTGTCTCCCGTGGCCGGGAGCTCGACCTTGGGACGATCTCGCTTGCGATGGTCGGGGACCCATCCAGTGAGGATGAAACGCACCCGCTCGGCAACGTGCACTGCGTGGTCGCCGATGCGCTCGTAGAACCGCGACGCGATGGCCAGCTGCACCGCCACCTGAAGGTCGATGGTCCCTGCAGCGTGGCACTCGAAGATGGTCTGAACGAACTGGCGCTGCAGCCCGTCGAGATAGGCGTCCATGTCGTCGACCGCTGCCGCCTTCGACTCATCGTTCTCGACGTATGCCTCGATTGCCGCCTCGTAGATCGCCTCTGCCTGCTCTCCCATCCTGCCGATCACACCCCGCAGCCGCGGGTCGAGGTCGTGCCCGTAGATGCGCCGGGCCGTCTTGCAGATGTTCGCCACAAGGTCGGCGCTGCGCTCGACATCGGCGACCATCTTCATCAGCGCCACGACCTGCCGCAGGTCGCTGGCGACTGGGGCCTGCAGGGCGAGGATCTGCAGGCAGAGGTCCTCGACCTCCACGGCACGCTGGTCGATGTCCTCGTCACCCTGGATGATCTCCTCGGCCGCCTCGAGGTCGCCCTCGAGCAACACATGCGTCGCCCTTGGAATCAGCTCGGTAACACCGGCCGCCATCCTGACGAGCGACTCCTTGGCCCCCTCCAGGTCCTGGTGGAACGACTTTCGCATCTCTTCCATCAGCCAAACCTCCCCGTCACGTACGCCTCGGTCCGCTCATCCGAGGGCGTCGAGAACATCTTCTTGGTGTTGTCGAATTCGACGAGCACTCCCGTGCGGCGATCGCTCTCCGGGTTCACCTCGGTGGTGAAGAATGCCACCCGGTCACTCACTCGTGCCGCCTGCTGCATGTTGTGGGTCACGATGATGATCGTGAAGGTGTGCTTGATCTCCTGCATCAGGTCCTCGATTCGCGAGGTGGCGATCGGATCGAGTGCCGAGCACGGCTCGTCCATCAGCAGCACCTCGGGCTCGACCGCAATGGCCCGGGCGATGCAGAGACGCTGCTGCTGACCGCCGGACAGTCCGAGGCCGCTCTCCTTCAGCCGGTCCTTCACCTCGTCCCACAGTGCTGCCCCTCGTAGCGCCTTCTCGACGATCAGGTCGAGCTCGGCACGCTTCTTCGTGCCCGTGAGCCGCGGGCCGTATGCCACATTGTCGTAGATGCTCTTCGGGAACGGATTGGGCTTCTGGAAGACCATCCCGACCCGGCGGCGCACCTCGACTGCGTTCACTTCTGGGTCGTACAGATCGACGCCGTGATACTCGATCGTTCCGTCGACACGCGCGAGCGGGATGAGATCGTTCATGCGATTGAAGCAGCGCAGAACGGTGCTCTTGCCGCAACCGGACGGGCCGATGAACGCCGTGATCTCGCGCTGCTGGATGTCGAGGGTCACTTCCCTCACTGCGCGGAAGGTGCCGTAGTGAACCGAGAGGTCGCGCACGCTGAACACCGGTTCGCTGCCGTCGGCCACAGGTGCTGACGGTGTGGTTGTGGCGTCAGTCATAGCGGACTCCAGGGAGGGTGTCGGGGCGAGGACGGAGGAATGTGCCAATCATGCCTGCCGCCTCCGCTCGAATCGATTGCGCAGCACGATGGCACCGGCGTTCAGCACGAGCACCATTCCCAGCAGGACGACGATGGCGGCAGCGTTGAGGTCTTCGAATGTCAGGCCTGTCCGCTTGCCGGGCGAGTTCGGATTGTTGGCCCAGCCGAAGATCACGACCGGCATCGCCGTGAACTTGCCCTGCAGTTGGTCGAGGAGCGACTGGCCGGGCGCTGCGGCGAGTCGGCCGGTGATGGCGCCGATGAGGAGCAGCGGCGCAGCCTCGCCCAAGGCTCGCGCCACGGCGAGCACGGTGCCGGTGAGGATTCCCGGAGCAGCGTAGGGAAGCACGTGGTGGCGTGTGGTCTCCCACCGCGTGGCACCCACGCCGTAGCCCGCTTCGCGAAGCCCGTCGGGCACCGCGCGGACCGCCTCAGCAGTCGTGATGATGACGATGGGCAGCACGAGGATGGCCATGGTGATGCCAGCCGACATCACGCTGCGACCTCCAGTGAGCGGCGCCAGCGCCTTGACGAACACGACCAGGCCAAGGATGCCGTAGACCACGCTGGGCACGCCGGCGAGATTGCGGATGTTCAACTGAATGAAGCTCGTGAGCCGTCCGGGGGTGGCGTACTCCTCGAGGTACACGCCCGCTGCGATCCCGATCGGGAATGCCAGCACGATCACGAATGCAGCGATCATCAGCGAGCCCCAGATCCCCTGGCTAACGCCGACCCGGTCGGGATTCGAGCCCATTGTCCCCTTGAAGAAGCCGCTGCTGCGCGAGTCGAACACCGGGATGGCGCTGGCCAGGACATCCCACAGCAGTACCGTCAGCACGAGCATGGCGATCAGAAGACACGCAAGCAGCAGCCCGGCCAAGAGCATGCCGCGCACGTCGCGCCGGCCGCCCATGATCGACGCGCGCACCGCCGCAGCGCTGCTGGAGAGAGAGGACTGCGAGACTGCCATGCGAGTCGCCTAGTACCTGGCCCGAACTCGCTTGACGACGCGCGCCGCGAGCAGATTGAGGACGAGCGTCAGCACGAACAGGAGCGCACCGACGAAGAAGAGGCTCTGGAATGCGAGGCCGCTGCCCACGAGCTGGTCGCTCCCCTGCGCGAGCTGTGCCATTGACGCAGTCATGGTGAGTCCCGGCTCACGCGGATCGAGCACTCGCGGTGCCGAGCCGAGTCGTCCCGATGCGAGCGCGGCCACCATGGTCTCACCGATCGCGCGGGACACCGACAAGATGAGCGCTGCGACGATTCCCGATACCGCTGCGGGTAGGACGATCTTCATCACGGTCGAGCTCTTCCGTGCACCGAGGCCAGTGCTCGCCTCGCGCAGCGATGTGGGGACCGACCGCAGCGCGTCCTCGCTCACCGACGCCATGAGTGGCGTCACCAGGACACCGATGGCGACGCCGGTGACCAGCAGCCCGGTCGACTGCGGGGTGTCGAAGAGCGGCTGCAGGAGGTCGGGACCGAGCACGCGCAGTGCGAAGAAGCCGAACACCACGCTCGGCACCCCGGCCAGCACCTCGAGCACTGGCTTCAGCACCCGGCGCACCCGCGGCGAGGCGTACTCGGAGAGGAACACCGCGGAGCCGAGGCCGAGTGGTGCTGCAACGACCATCGCAACGGCCGACACGATCACCGTGCCGAGGAAGATGGTGGGGATGTCGAAGCGGCCTCGCCGAGGATCCCAGCTCGGCACGTCGGCCCGGTCGACGAGGCCGCCGATGCCCTGCTCGCCGATCAGATCGGAGAGGAACGTCCATGCCTCGCTGAACAGGGTCCACACGATCGCCACACTGATGACGATCGACACCGCCGCTGCGCCGAA
>JBJOMQ010000172.1:0-5508 GCA_046052275.1 Actinomycetota bacterium
CACCGTGGGCGCATTGATCCCCGTGCGCCGCACGATGTACGCCTTCATCGTCACGGACTGGCCCTCGCGCCACACCGCGTAGGTGCCGTCGCCGCTCTCCGGTGGCGAGCCCAGCCCGAGCGGCGGCACATCGGTGTCGATCCGCAGCAGTGCGACATCGGTCTCACGGTCGATCGCCACCACGGTGGCCGCGACGACCGTGCCGTCGGACAGCGTGGCGGTGATCGAGTCGGCTCCCGCCACCACGTGGGCCACGGTGGCAACGATCCCGTCGGCGACCACGTTGCCGACGCCCAACTGCGGTCGGGCCGAGCAGCCCAGCGCCTCGATCCGCACCGCCGTGCGCAGCGCCAGCACGCCGTCACGGCCTGAGTCGGGCATCGTCAACGACCACGCCACGGCGATCACCGCAACGACGCACACTGCGAGCACGCCCGTTCGGCTCGTCCCGAGTCCCGAGGTGAGTCGGTGCTCTGACATCCCCTGCACCGTACTCAGGGGGCGGCCGACTGGCGATCGCGGTCTGCAGCGATCCATGCAGTCGCCGCACGTGCATCGTCGGAGCCCGCACGACGCAGCACGTCGCCATCCGGATGCGCAGCCCAGCGGCGCTCGCTACCCTCGGCGACGTGCACCAGGTGTCCGGCCCCGTCGAGCACCTGCACGTCCGCCGCCACAACCTGTCGCTCATCCTCCGCCTGCTGGCTACCCAGGGCCCGCGCAGCCGAGCCGGGCTGGCCGCGGTCACCGGCCTCACCCGCGCCACGGTCTCCAGCCTCGTAGCCGAGCTCATCGAGCGTCGGCTCGTCGACGATGCGGGTCCCGAGGCCGACCAGCGCGTCGGTCGTCCGGCGACACTGGTTCGCCTCGACGGCGCCCACGTCGTCACCGTCGGCATCGAGGTGGACGTCGGCCTCATCTCCGTGCTGGTCGCCGATCTCAGCGGTCGCGAGATCGCCCGCCGCCGCCATCCCATTGGCGAGCAGTCGACGGCGTTCGACAGCGTGGTCGACGTCATCTCCCTCGAGGCCCGTCTCGCCATCGCCGACGCCGAGGCCGCCGGCCGGCGCGTCGCCGGGCTGTCCGTTGCGGTACCGGGCATTGTCGACGCGCAGAGCGGCGTGGTGCGACGCGCGCCCAATCTCGACTGGACCGATGTGCCGCTCGGCCGTCGACTCGAGGCCGCCGTCGGCGCTCAGATCCCAGTGGCATGCGACAACGAGGCCAACCTCGCGGCGGTCGCCGAGCACCGCCTCGGTCGCTTCGCCGGTGCCCGGCACCTTGTGTACGTGTTTGCCATGAGCGGCGTCGGCAGCGGCGTGATCGTCGACGGCGCCCTCCTGCGCGGCGCGTCGGGCTTTGCCGGCGAGGTGGGCCACATGACCGTCGAGCCCGGTGGCGTGCCGTGCGCGTGCGGCAGCCGCGGCTGCTGGGAGACCACCATCGGCATGCGCGCCCTGCTGGCCAGCACCGTGCCCGACCTTGCACCCGCGCTGCTCGGCGACCGCCGCCTCGCACCAGAGCAGCGCATCGCACCCGTGACTGAGCGCGCCGCGTCGGGCGATCCGACCGCCCTTGCCGGGCTGAGCAGATTCGGCGAGTGGCTGGGCGTTGGCCTGGCCAACATCGTCGACGCCTACAACCCCGAGGTCATCGTGCTCGGCGGGTTCCTGCCGTTGCTGGCCGAGTGGATCGAGGATGCCGCCCGTCGGTCGCTGGCCGACCATGCACTCAGCGGAGCGCTGGCCGCCTGCCAACTCGAGTTCAGTTCGCTCGGACTCTCTGCCGGCGCCGTCGGGGGCACGATCCTCGCCGCTGCGCACGTCTTCGACGATCCGACCGTCGTGCCGGGCCGCTGACGCCGGCATCGTCCGCCGGCGAAGGTCGTATTTGTCAGTACATACGGCTTGACCCGATTTGTTCGGGCTGTAAACATATGGGGCTGGCAGTGCCCGCCGGCAATCTCGCCCACCACGTCCAGGGAGGACCTCCTCAATGCTCGACCGTCTCGCCGCAGCACCCATCTCGTGGGGCATCTGCGAGGCACCCGGCTGGGGCATGCAACTTCCTCCCACACGAGTGCTCGCCGAGATGCGCGACCTCGGCATCGTCGCCACCGAGCTCGGCGCCCTCGGCTGGCTGCCCACCGAGCCAGCGGCACTGCGGGCGATGCTCGCCCAGCACGGACTGCAGTTGATCGGCGGCTTCGTGCCGCTCATCCTCCATCGCCCCGACCAGGCCGACACCGTCGTCGCCGAGGCACGCGCCGCTGCAGCCACCCTGGCGGCCGGCGGCGGGACCTGCTTCGTGACGGCCGTGGTGTCCAGCCACGAGGCCTGGGAGCGCCCGCCCGTCTCAGCCGAGGGATGGGCCAGCGTCTTCCGCAACCTCGCCATTGTCGACGAGATCGCCGCCGAGCACGGCCTGGTGCAGGTGATCCACCCCCACGTCAACACGCTCATCGAGACCGCCGACGAGTTCCAGCGCTTCCTCGACAGCACCGACGTGAAGTTCACGCTTGACACCGGCCACCTCTTCATCGGCGGCGCCAACCCGGTTGAACTCGCCGAGCGCCACGCCGACCGTGTGGGCCTCGTCCACATCAAGGACGTCAACATGGCGGTCGCAGCCCGGATGCGGGCCGGCGAGCTGACCCTGATGACCGCCACCCAGGCAGGCCTATTCCCGGCAGCCGGGGCCGGAGACGTCCCGATCTCCGATACGATCTCGGCACTCGAATCCCGCGGCTACAGCGGGTGGTATGTCCTCGAACAAGATGTTGCCCTCACCGACGGCGAACCGCCGCTCGGGGAAGGCCCGGTCCTCGGTGTTCGCACGAGCATCGAGTACCTCAAGTCTCTGGCAGCGTGAACCGCGGTCAGCGAACCACCGGGCAACCGGTACCCATCCACAACCCAAGGGGGAGTACATGAAGAAGAGTCGGATTCTGCTGGCACCGCTGGCAGCACTCGCACTGTTCGCCACCGCGTGCGGTGACAGCGAGGACACGACAAGCACGACCGGCGACAGCGTCGACGTGACCGAGGGCGAGGACGTCACCATCGCCATCATCACGCACGGCGACGGCGGCGTGTTCTGGTCGGTTGCCCAGAAGGGCGCCGAGCAGGCCGGCAAGGACCTCGGCATCACCGTGCAGTACCAGGGCGCCAACAACGACGGCGCGGCCCAGGCGAAGATGATCGACGACGCGGTTGCCGCGGGCGTCGACGCCATCGCCGTGTCGCTCGCCGATCCGGGCGCCCTCGAGGCCTCGGTGAAGGCTGCTGTCGCCGCCGGCATCCCGGTCATCACGATGAACTCGGGCTCCGATCTGTTCAAGGAGCTCGGCGCCATCACCCACGTCGGCCAGGACGAGTTCGTGGCCGGCCAGGGCGCAGGCGAGAAGTTCGCCGCTGCTGGCAAGAAGAAGCTGCTGTGCGTCATGCAGGAGCAGTCGAACGTGGGTCTCGAGGCCCGCTGCGACGGCGCTGCCGACACCTTCGGCGGCGAGGTCGTGAAGCTCAACACCTCGGGCGATGCCGACCCGACGACGTCGCAGTCTGAGATCAAGGCTGCGCTCGACGCCGACGCCGACATCGACGCCATCTTCGCCACCGGCCCGATCGGTGCGGTGCTCGCCAACGCTGCGGTCAAGGAACTCGGCCGCGACGTCATGATCGGCGCCGTCGACCTGTCGACCGACCTGCTCGACGCGATCGAGGCTGGCGAGATCGCCTTCACGATCGACCAGCAGCAGTACCTGCAGGGCTACCTGTCGGTCGTGTTCCTGTACCTCAACGCAATCAACGCCAACACTGTCGGCGGCGGCCTGCCGGTCTACACCGGCCCCGGCTTCGTCACCACCGACAACGTGGCGAGCGTGAAGACGCTGGTTGCCGCAGGCACCCGCTGATCACACGCCAGTGACCCATCGCCTCGGCGATGGGGTAGCAACGCAGACGGGCCGGGGAGCGATCCCCGGCCCGTCGCCGTTTCTGTAATGTCATCGGGAACAAGGGGGGTCAGATGACTGACGACGTGTCCCGTGCCGGGGCAGCGGGGGCTGCCGACGAGCGCATCACATTCCGCGGCCCATTGCAGCGAACGCTCATCTCGCCTGAGATCGGCGCGCTCATCGGCACCGTGATGGTGTGGGCGCTCTTCTGGGCAACGAGCGAGAAGTTCTCCACGGCGGCGACATCCGCTTCGTGGCTCGACGGCGCAGCGCCGCTCGGCATCATGTCGGTCGCCGTGGCGCTGCTGATGATCGGCGGCGAGTTCGACCTCTCTGCCGGAGTCATCACCGGCACTACCGGCATCCTCGTCGGCCTGATGGCACAGAAGTTCATGGGCGACGGCGCCACGATGTGGCTCGTCGTTCCGGTGGCATTCGCTGCCGCTGCGCTCATCGGATGGCTCAACGGCACGTTCGTCAACAAGACAGGGCTGCCGAGCTTCATCGTCACCCTTGCCACGTTCTTCGTGCTACGCGGTGCCAACCTCGTGTTCTCGAAGCGAATGGTCGACAAGGTGCTGGTCGAGAACATCGACGAGGTCCGCGACTTCGAGCCGTTCCGCAAGGTGTTCGCCTCCACCCACGTGCTCGAGCCCTTCGGCGCCCGCGACCTTCTGCTCATCCTCGGCGGCCTCATCGGCATCACACTGGTGGTCGTCGGCGTGCTCGAGCAGTCGCTCGTGCGGCGCGAGAAGGCGCATGCGCCGGCGCTCGGCATCTTCATCCTCGGCCTCGCTGCAGCCGTCGTCGGCATCGTGCTGCTGCACAGCACCGACGGTGTCGGCATCAACGTCGCCCTCGGCGTGGTCATCCTCGGTGGCGCAACCATTGCCACCCTCGGCCTCGCCCGGTGGCGCTACGAGACAGCGACGATGTCGGGTATGTGGTGGTGCCCGGCCGCCACCAAGGCGTTCGCCGGCGGCATCGCCGCCACGGTGCTGGCGTGGCTGATCACCCGATTCCTCGACAAGTCGCAGACCCGGGTGCTGCTCAGCATCCCGCCGCACGCCGTGAAGGTGCTCATCGGCATCCTGGCCGCTGCCGGTGGCGTCGCCATCGTTGCCCGCAGCGGGCTGCGCCGCATCCGCGACCGCGTCGGCGTCACCCGCCGCTCCCCGATGACCTACCCGCTGCTCGTGCTCGCCGCGCTCGCTGGCGGCCTCACCACGCTCATCGCCGTGCTCACGTTCCTGCAGCTGTGCACCGAGCAGGGCTTCCGCTCCGCCGTCCAGGTCGGGCTCGGTGCCGTGGGCATCCTCGGACTGCTCGCCGCCAAGGGTGCCGCTCGACGGCACTCTCGCCGCGCCCAGCTTCTCATCGGCGCCATTGCCGCAGTCGTCGTCCTCTGGAACGGCTTCCTCACGACGATGGCCATCATCGCGGCGATCGTCCTCGGCAATGCGCTGCTCGAGGCGACGATGGTGAAGCGCGGTGCGCCCGAGCCGGCTGCCGACCGCCGCGGACGCAACATCGTCTTTGCCGGCATCGCAGTC
>JBJOMQ010000173.1:0-5478 GCA_046052275.1 Actinomycetota bacterium
GACATCGACATGCACCATTCCATCGACCACTCGGGCCACGTAGACCGGCACCGGCTGCGTCGCCGGCAGCGTGTCAGGCTGTCCGGTCACGACGCTGAATGCGCTGCCGTGCTTCCAGCACTCGATCTCCTTGCGATCGCACCACACCTCGCCCTCGCTCAGGGAGACATTGGCGTGGCTGCAGGTGTCGCCGATGGCATAGACGTCGTCGTCGATACGGATCACCGCGACGGCACGGCCGCCGACGTCGAACCGCCTCGCCGAGCACGGCGCCAGGTCGCTGAGCGCGCAGACAATGGTCATCGTGAGCCTCCCGTTGGGCTGCCGGACTCGTCTCGGCCGCTGGCGAGCTTGGACGCAACGCGGGCACGAAGTTCGCTGCGGAGGTTGCCGACCGGCAGTGCTCCGAGCACGTCATCGAAGAAGCCGAGCACCACGAGTCGCTCGGCGATGTCGGGGCGGATGCCGCGGCTCTCGAGGTAGAAGCGCTGGTCATCGTCGATGGGCCCGACCGTGCTGGCATGACTGCACTTCACGTCGTTGGTGCGGATGTCGAGATTGGGAACGCTCTCAGCCCACGCTCCAGCAGAGAGCGTGAGACTGCGGTTCGTCTGAAAGGCTGCCGAGCCCTTGGCCTCCTCGCGGATGCGGATGAGACCGGTGTAGACGCTCTTGGCGTGGTCCTGCACTGCGCCCTTGAAGAGCAAATCGCTGTTCGTGCGGGGCGCAACGTGGTCCTGCAGGGTGCGGAAGTCGTGCATCTGCGTGCCGTCGGCGTAGTAGAGGGCGACCTGCCGGGTGCTGGCCCCCTGCCCCACCACCCGTGCGTCGGTGCGCACCCGTGCGTAGTCGCCGCCGAGCGCGACAGTGGCGAGCAGCGTGCTCGACTCGCGCTCGCCGGTCGCCTGCTGATGACCAAGCATCCACACCGACGGGCCAACGAGGTTGATGCCGACATAGCCAACCCGCGCTGCCTGCGATGCGTGTACGACGAGTCGTGGCACGACCACCGACGTGCTCGATGGGTCGGATTCGAATCGCTCGACCACCGTGAACTCGCTATCGGCCCCGCCGTGGATCACGAGGCGCGGGAAGGCGAGGATGCGGCCGGCAGGTATGCGATGGGTGACGATGATCGGCTCACGCAGCACCCGGCCGGCCGGAATCGTGACATGGACGGCGCTGTGCAGGGCGGCGTTCAGTTCGTCGAACAGGTCGTGCACCGTCATCGAGGATGCCGCTGCCTCGGCCGCTGCCCGATCCTCGGCCAGCCCGTCGAGGCCGCTGACCGTCGTGTCGACGAGTCCCGGCTCCAAGCCGGCCAGTTCGAGCTCGTCGATACGGCTGTAGCGCCAGACCTCCTGCTCTGGGGTCGGCATCGGCATGGAGGCCGCCCGGTCGGCGGCAGCGGCGCGGAGGCTGCGGTCGCCTGCATGGGGGAACAGGCCGGCGACCGCAGAACGCAGGTCGGGAACGGCGATCGTGGGCGTGGGCACGAGCGCAAATTCTACTATGGCGGTAGTGGTAATCGCCCAGCCCTGATGCTGGTGTCCTGCTACCAGGAGTAGTAGAACCACGAGATGGATCTCCCGTCGTCCCCATCCGACGACGCCGACCGTGGATCCCTCGACCGACGGCAGTTCCTGCGACTGGCAGCCACCACCACCGCAGTGGGCTCAGCGGCCGCTGCAAGTGCGGCAGTCGTCGGCGCCGCCACTCGAGTGACGACGCCGCCACCCAACCTCTACCCCCTTCGATTGGCGACGGTCCTCGACCCCACGGCGACAACGATCTCTCTCACTCCCGCCCCCACGACCTTCGACATCGGCGGAGCGACGGCGTCAGGACTCGGATTCAACTCGAGCGTGCCAGGTCCTCTCTTCACGGTGGCAGACGGCACGACCGCCACGATCGAGGTCACCAACGGCCTCGCCGACCCGACGACCGTCCACTGGCACGGCCTCGTGGTGCCCACGGCATCGGATGGACAACCGCACGACACCATCGCAGCCCGCGGGTCGCGCACGTACACACTGCCGATCGACCAGCGAGCATCACTCAACTGGTATCACCCACACCCGCATCTGAAGACCGGATCTCAGGTGGCTCTCGGGCTCACCGGCCTGTTCATCATCCGCGACGCCGAAGAGTCGGCACTCGGACTGCCCTCCGGTGCCTACGAACTGCCCATCGTGCTGCGCGACTACTCGGTCGACAAGAAACTCGCGCTCACCTACAGCGCCAAGTCGGCCGGCTACCTCGGCACCGCCGCCCTGGCCAATGGCACTCGGAGCGCATTCCATCTCGTCGACAAGGCCGTCTACCGCCTCAGACTCCTGAACTCGTCGAATGCGCGTGTCTTCGCGCTGCGACTGTCGAATTCCGCCTCGTTCACGCTCATCGGAAACGACGGAGGCCTGCTGGCCAGCCCGGTCTCCACAGCCGAGATCACCCTCGGACCGGCTGAACGCGTCGACGTGCTGATCGACCTGCGATCGGCCACGCAGTCGGTACATCTGCGTGACGCCACGACCGGCTGGAGCCTCGTCGAGTTCCGCCTCCGGTCGGGCGCCTCGACGATCTCCTACCCGGGAACACCCTCGACGCTGTCCTCGATCACGGCGCTCACCGGAGAACGCCGCACGCGGACGTTCACGTTCGACGGAATGACCCAGATCAACGGAATGCTCTTCGACATGACCACCCCGGCATTCACCGTGCCACGCGCAGACGTCGAGCGATGGGTCTTCACGACTGGAGGAAACGGCCCCCACCCCGTGCACGTGCATGGCGCCTCGTTCCAGGTGCAATCGCGCACCGGTGGCCGCGGCACGGTCTTTCCGTGGGAGCGCGGCTGGAAGGACACCGTCCTGCTCAATGATGGCGAGCGGGTTGAGGTCCTCATCCGCTTCGACCTCGAGGGACGGTTCATGATCCACTGCCACAAGCTCGAGCACGAAGATGGCGGCATGATGATGGCCTTCCTCGTCGGCCCGTCGACGGCCACCGCGACAGCAACACCCAGCGCCACGAGTGCGCCGGATCCGACCGGCACTGGCTCGTCGACCGCATCACACCACCACGGCGGCTGACGCCTCCGAGTTCGAGGGGTCAGCCCTGCCGCCGACGGTGGAACAGACGGCGTAGAACACCACTGCCGGTCTGCTCGGCATTGCGCTCGGCCTGCACCTCGGCGAGGACCTGGGCGCCGACAGAGTTGAGGAAGTCCTCGGCCTCGTCGAGCACTGCTGCCGCCGAGCCATCGCCGAGGCCCGGCGGCTCGTCGGGAGTCGACGGCGACACCATCGAGCCGTACGTCCACCCGGCATCGAGTCGGGGCTCGAAGCGCGGGCAGTCAGCCGGGCAGCGCCACGGAGCCTCCGGCGCAAGGTCGAGATCGCATTTCCGCACCGTCTCGCCATTGGCATACGTGCGGCTCTCGAAGTGGCGGCAGTCGTGGCGCATCGGCATGGGCAGATTCTGCCGTGCCTGACGCGAGATTCGACAGCATCTCGGCCCCAGCGCAGGGCCGGCGGCTCTCAGCCGACGCTGCCCTCCATCTGCAGTTCGATGAGGCGGCTCCACTCGACGGCGTACTCCATGGGGAGTGTGCGGGTGATCGGCTCGATGAATCCGTTGACGACCATGCCCATCGCCTGCTCCTGCGAGAGTCCGCGGCTCATCAGATAGAACAGCTGCTCGTCGGCGATCTTCGAGACCGTCGCCTCGTGGCCGATCTGCGCGTCCCGCTCGCCGACCTCCATGTACGGCAGCGTGCGGCTCTCGCTCTGCTCGTCGAGGATCAGGGCGTCGCATTGCACGTGGCTCTTGCAGCCGTGGGCACCCTCGTCGACTCGCACGAGACCCCGGTAGGTGGTGATGCCGCCGTCCTTGCTGATGCTCTTCGACACGATCTTGCTGGTGGTCTCGGGCGCCGCATGCACCATCTTGGCGCCGGCATCCTGGTGCTGGCCCGGGCCCGCATAGGCAACGCTGAGCACTTCGCCAGTGGCCTTCGGGCCGACGAGGTACACGCTCGGATACTTCATCGTCAGTTTCGACCCGATGTTGCCGTCGATCCACTCCATGTGGCCCTCGGCCTCGACACGGGCGCGCTTGGTGACGAGGTTGTAGACGTTGGGCGACCAGTTCTGGATCGTGGTGTAGGTGACTCGAGCCGACGGCTTCACGACGATCTCGACGACGGCAGAGTGCAGCGAGTCGTTGGTGTACACCGGTGCGGAGCAGCCCTCGATGTAGTGCACCTGGCTGCCCTCATCGGCGATGATCAACGTGCGCTCGAATTGGCCGGCGTTCTCGCTGTTGATGCGGAAGTACGCCTGCAGCGGCATGTCGCACACGACGCCCGGCGGCACGTAGATGAACGACCCACCCGACCACACCGCAGAGTTGAGCGCGGCGAACTTGTTGTCGCCGGGCGGGATGACCGATCCGAAGTATCGCTTCACGAGGTCGGGGTACTCGCGCAGCGCAGTGTCCATGTCGCAGAAGAGGATCCCCTGCTTCTCGAGGTCCTCACGGTTGCGGTGGAACACCACCTCCGACTCATACTGCGCCGTCACGCCGGCCAGGTACTTGCGCTCGGCCTCGGGGATGCCGAGCTTCTCGTAGGTGGCCTTCATCTGCTCGGGCAGATCGTCCCACTCGCTCACCTGATCGGTGGCCGGCTTCAGGTAGTAGAAGATGTCCTGGAAGTCGATGTCGGGCATGTTCACGGCGAACCAGTCGGCCATCGGCTTGCGCTCGAAGAGGCTGAGGCTCCGCTGACGGAACTTCGACATCCACGACGGCTCGCCCTTCCACCAGCTGATCTGGTCGACGACGCCCTGGTTGAGTCCCTTCGCCGGGGTGAACGCGTACTCGACGTCGGTGTCGCTCCATCCGAGGTTGTACTTGCTGAGGTCGAGGTCGAAGCTGGTCATCGTGCAGTCCGTTCACGTGGGGGAATTTCCACTACCGGCATAGTAACAATTCGACACCGGTCCCTCCACTTGTCGGACGGCCCGATCCTCGCTCCCAGCCTCAGGCAGCGAACTCGTCGTCGGTTGCCGGGCGCATGGTCGGCATCGCCGAACCGGTGCCGGAGGGGCGCTCGGCCGGGCCGATCTCCACGGCGGCCACCTCGATGAAGATGCACTCACCAGGGCAGGCCAGCGCAGCGTCGACCACCGACTGGTGGTGACGGGAGTCGACGACCGCCAGGCTCGACGAGCCACCGGGGTCGTTGAGCACCTGTCCGCCGTCGATCACGTAGGCGATCCCGTCCTCGAGGAGGGTGAACACCTCGTGGCAGTGGTCGACGCACAGACCGTCGCCGGTGCAGAGGTCCTGATCGATCCACACGCGCACGCCGCCGAACCTACCCGCCGACGGCAGGCAGCAGCCAGAGGTGCTCGAGTTATGTGTCCCCGGGGACGGTGGCCGAGCCACCGCCAGTGCCCGTTACTGTCGCCGACG
>JBJOMQ010000174.1:0-5432 GCA_046052275.1 Actinomycetota bacterium
ACTCGGTGGCGTGAGCATCGCGACTCGATCGCCTGGCCGCAGTCCTGCTGCTGCGAGGCCGCGGCTGATGCCCTCGACGCGTCGGTGCAGGTCGGCGAACGAGACTCGATCGCCGGTTGCGCCGTCGACATAGGCGGTGCTGCTGGAAGTTGCCGGGTCGGCGGCACGGCGGGCAAGTGCAGCCCAGGTGGGCGAGTAGTCGGCGGCGGCAGATCTCGGCGCGGCCGCGACGGCGCCGGCGTGCGCCGAGGCCAGCCATGTGTCGATCACGCCTGCAACGTCGGCTTCGAGCGGGCTGAGGTGGCCGGCGTGCACGAAGCGGTGCAGGCCTGCGTGCGGCAGTCGGCCAGCGAGGTCGAGCGCGAACGAGTCGTCGAAGACGGGATCGTTCGCCCCCCACGCAATGAGGGCGGGCTTGTCGAACGAGCGGAGCCGCTCGGCGACGTCGGCGATGGCGGCGGCCGATGGATGACGCTCGTCGAAGGGTACGTCGGCCACGAAGTCGGCGATCGCCGAGCGCCGTGCGGATGAGCGATACGGGGCGCGGAGTGCTGAGCGCACGGCGGGCGTCAAGCGGCGCCACGAGAGTGCGATGGTGCCCTCGACGAAGGTCGGCGTGCGCCGGCAGAGCAGATCAGTGAGGGGACCGGTCGCTGCAATTCGGATCAGTCGTGGTGCGTGGCGCCCGTCGGGAATCGCAATGCCGGTGTTGCACAGCACGAGGCCGGCGAGGCGATCAGGGTGCTGCACTGCGTAGCCCATGGCGACGGCGCCACCCCAGTCGTGGCCCACCAGGGTGAACGGGCCGTCGATCTCCAGCGCATCGATCGCTGCAGCAGCGTGGCGCACGCGGTCGGCGTAGCCGATCGGCGAGGTCCGCTCGCTGAAACCCATGCCGAGCTGGTCGAGTGCGATCACCCGATAGCGGTCGCCGAGGCGCACGATGAGGTCGCGCCACAGGAACGACCAGGTGGGGTTGCCGTGCAGGCAGACGATGGTGCCCTGTGGCGACTCGGGCGAGCGCTCGAGGACATGCCACGTGTGCCCATCGATCTCGAGGTCGCGAGACCATGACGGATCGACGCCCCATTCGCGCCACTGCGCGTCGGCCGGGCGTGCGGGCACTGCCCGCATCACCAGATGAGCTCGGTGAAGCTCGTGTTGAGGCCCGAGCCGATGCCCATGCACAGCACGCGCTGGCCGGCAGCGAGCTCGGGCGCGAGGCCTGCGAGCGTGATGGGAATTGCCGCCGGCCCGACGTTGCCGTAGCGCGGGTAGCTGAGCGGTACCAGTGCCGGGTCGATGCCGAGCCGTTCACAGATGAGCGACGTGTGCACCGAGCTCACCTGGTGGATCACATAGCGGTCGATGCCGCTCGACCAGTCGAAGTCGGTGATGGCGTCGTTCCACGCGGCCTGGGCCAGTTCGAGGCCGGCTTCGAGGAGTCGCTTCGTGTCGGTGGTCATCCGGTCGAGGTCGCCCACGCACAGGGTGTGGTGCTGCGTGCCGGCGCGGGTGACGCCTCCCACTACTCGATGTGCATCGGGATGCCGGTCGAGGCTGCCGAGCACCATGGCCGCGGCACCAGAGCCGAGGGTGAGCGAGGCGAACTCGTCGAACAGGTCGAGGATGGTGGCGGTGTCTTGCTGCAGGCGGGCGATCGTGGCCTGCTGGGTGTGACGGCTGCCCTCGCCGTCGACGACGAGCGCGTAGTCGATGACGCCAGCATCGATCGCCGTGGCGGCGAGGTGCATGGCGTTCACGAAGCCGAGGCATGCGTTGGCGAGGTCGAAGTTGGTGCACGAGGTGGGCAGGCCCAACTGGTGGTGCACGGCGCAGGCCACCGATGGCTCGAGGTGGTGCTTGCAGACCGAGGTGGAGATCAGCATGCCGATGCGGGCCGGGTCGATGCCCGATGCCTCGATGGCGGCCTTGCCTGCCATGGCCGCCGCCTGGTCGAAGGTGACGCCCTCGGGCCACCAGCGGCGCTCGACGATGCCGGCCAGCTCGGCCAGCAGTCCGCTGCGCACCCCGAGTCGCTCGTAGGTGGGGGCAAGCTGCTGGTCGATCCAGGCGGAGGTGACGGTTTCCGGTGCCTCGATGGCCTGCACGGCGATGATGCCTGTCCGAGTGTGCCGATAGCTCGAATTCCCAGTCACGCCCTGCTCCGATCCAACAGCGAGACGCTATCGGCGCTGGCCCCCCTCGGGGTGGGCTGCAATGTTCTGTCAAGGTCGCTATCTGATACTTCGTCGGACATCTGCACGGGGGGAGACAGCGTGGCGCGTAGGGCATGGATGGCGGCGGCCTGTGCGCTGGCCGTGGTGATCGGCGGGTCGGCAGGGCCTGCGTCGGCGAAGACGGTCGATGGCGAGTGCACTGGCTCGATCGCCTTCCAGAAGGGCACTGACGCTGGTGGCCCGCTCTCGATCGACGTGTCGGGAGAGAGCGGAGACGTATATGTGGTTCCGCTGGCCGACGAGGTGTTGTGGGAGGCGACGACACCAGCGCGTTCGGGGTCGTACTCGGGCTTCGTCGAGGTGGCGCTGCCGTTCCCATTCGGCGCGCTGCGCATCGAGGAGTGGACCGGCGAGGTGCAGAAGGGATCGAACTCGGGACTGTCGTCGTACGACCTGCCGAGCGGGATTCCGCCCGGCGTCGAGTTCGGGCTGCGCGCTGAGCACCAGGACAGCGAGGGGCTGTGCGTGGGCACGCTGCGTCTGAAACTCGAGGGGCAGGCGTTCAGCAAGTGGTATGCGTGGGGTGCGCTCGGCGTGGCACTGCTGATGTTCCTCGGATTCATGGCGACTGCCGGCGTGCTGCGACGGGGGCCGAGGCAGAAGAAGCGCAGCGTCGGCCGTGGGCTGCTGGCAGCGGTGGTTGGCGCCGTGTTCGGTGCACTGCTCGGCGTGGCGCTGATGCTGATGGGCGTGGCGGCGGTCGATTCTCCGCTGCCCTTCGGGCTGGGGCTCGTGCTTGCCGTCCTCGGTGCGCTACTCGGTGGCGGCGTCATCGGCGCCTCGAAGGGCGAGTCGTAAGCGGGCGGTAGCCGTGCTCGGTGACTGCGGTCCGGGGCACCGGCATCCTGCGGGTGGTCAGGCCGGGTGGAGCATCCGCCGTGCTTGATCCACCGAGAGTTCTCGGCCGTGCACTTCGCGGGCGTGGCGCACCATTGCCTGTGCCGCCTCGTCGCGTGCCCCCTCGACGATCGTCCCGCACGAGCACTCGGCTCGCATCCGGGTAGGGGGGCGGCGTGCCATACGCTCAGTGTCGCCGGTCGGCATTGACGGATCCTTGCCGGCCCACGGCGGGGGTCGCTGCGGATGGGGTGTCATCGTGCTGGATGGTGATCACGGGGCAGCGCTCGCCGGTGCCCTGCGCAGCGTCGAGTCGGGCGAGTACGGCACTGCGCTGCCGATCCTGCGACACCTCGCTGCGGGCGCACGCACTGCGGAAGTCCGCGATCGCGCTCGCATCGCCGGAATGCAGGTGGCTGCCCGGATGTACGACCTGGCGACGATGGTCGAGCTTCGCGACCTCGGTCCGGCAGGATCGGCCGAGCACGGTCGCTCGTTGCGGTTGCTGTCGCTGGTGGCCGACAGCATGGGTGGGTCAGCGGTTGCAGCGCGATCCCTGCTCGACGAGGTGAACGCCAGGCTCGACGGCCCACTGCCGGAGTACGAGGTTCGGTTCATCGCTGAGTCGCTGGCACTAGCCATTGCGAGGTCGGGCCTCGGGACGGAGTTCTTCGACGTGCTCCTTCGAGTGTCGGGAATGGCGAACGACGTCGGCGCACCGGGCTTGGTCTGCTCGCTGCTCATCGCCGAGGCGGCATTCCGGAGTCGGTCGAATCTCGAATCGGCGCGAGTCGCTGCTGGGCGCGCGGTCGACCTCGCCGTCGCCGATGGCGATCTCCGGTCGCTGCCGTTCGCCCTCGCGCAACTGGCCACTGCGCAGGCGTCGCTGGGTGAGCCGGAGTACTCGGTACACGCCGACCGACTTGCGGCGTTCGGCGCGGCTCCCGCAGTGCTCGTCGCCGACTTCGCCCGCGCGATGTACGCGCTGACGGTGGGTGACGACGAGATGGCGCTGCGCTACTTCGCCGGCGTGCACGACCGCCACTGCGACGACACGACAGCACCCGTGTCGTGGCACGCCGAGTTGGTCGAACTGTTGGCCGCCGGCGGGCAGTTCGATCGGGCGTCTGCCGTCGTCGCCAGTCTCGAGCGACTCGTGGGACTGTGCTCGATCCCGTGGCTCGATGCGGCGCTGTGCAGGGCACAGGGGGTGATTGCCTCGGATGCCACTGCTGCCGCAGCGTCCTTCTCGGCTGGCGTGGTGCGATACGAAGAGCGCGGCTACTCGATCGCCGCGGCCCGCACCCTCTACTCGCATGCCAGGTGGCTGCGGCGGGCCGGGAAGCCACCCGACGAGATGCAGGCGGCAGCGCGGCTGCGGTTCGAGGCGGCAGGTATGCGGCGCTGGGCGACTCGCTGCAGCTGACGGTTGAGGCGATCAGGCTCCGGCCAGCAGGCTGAGCGTCGTCGGTGACGGAGCGACGCCGAGCTCGGTGCCCATCATCTGCTCGAGATCGTCGAGGGCGCGCTTGGCCTTGGCACGGTCGCCGGCAGCGAGGTGGGCGCGGATCAGCAGTCGGTGGTTCACCTCGCTGAACTGGTCGTCGCGGACGAGTCGCAGCGCAGCAGCCTGGGCCTGGTGGATGTCGCCCGACAGCAGGCACGACTCGACGATCAGCGCGAGTGCTCGGTGACGGACGCCGTCGAGATCGTGCTGTACCTGCTCGACCCACAGGCTGCTGACCCCAGGCAGGAACGGCCGGCTCGCCACCGAGTAGGCGACAGTGGCCTCAGACCATGCGGCGTGGTGCTCGCCGGCGCGCCACAGCACGTCGGCTCGATCGATGGCGCTGTGGGCCGATTCAACATCGACGGCAATGGCATCGGGCCGGCAGAACTCGACGGTGCCGTCGACTGACTGCAGCCACTCTCGACCGTCGAGCCCGAGCCGGCCGAGCTGCGAGCGCAGGCGCGACACGGTGGAGTTGAGGGTGGCATCCCACGTGTCGGGGGAGACGTCGCCGCGGTGCGCCATGTGGGCGAGCTCGCTGCGGCGCAGCGGGGCGCGGCGCAGCACAAGCGCGGCGAGCACGCATCGTGCAAGGGTGCCGGGCAGGTCGCGCTGCGTCACCGTGAGGTCGCCACGGATCAGTGTCATCCGCCCCGCCAGGTAGATGCCGAGCATCGACTCCGATCGTAGTGGGGAGGAATCGCCTGCCGGGGCGCTGTCGGCGCCAGCCCGCACTCAGGCGACGGCCACGGCGAACGAGGCGTAGAGGTCGGCCGGCAACGGCACATGCTGCCGCTAGGTGATGGCCATTGGCTGCTTGCCCTGGTTGCTGTCGGACGTCGCCG
>JBJOMQ010000175.1:0-5762 GCA_046052275.1 Actinomycetota bacterium
GCGACCGCGGCGAGTACGCCGACCTGGCCGACGGAGTTGTGCTCCGGCCCCTGGTGGCCGGCGACGAGCGAAGTGCCACCACGGCACTCGTGATGGATTGCACGCTCGACGGCAGCGTCTTTTTCACGTCAGACGGCTCACTTGCGGAGGGCTCCAGATGGGGTGTCGGCACGTACGGACTCGGAATGCGCATGGAAGTGATCGACGGCGAGTGGGTCGTACGACAGATTGGGCCAGCGGAGCAGGCATGTATCGGCATGTAGTTGCAGTGGTCGTCGCATCGCTGCTCATCGGCGGGCAGGCGCACGCGATCAACGGAGGGCCTGGAGAGGACGGCCAGCCGCCGATCTATGTGAATGGGGCGCGGGTGGTCGACATCCGCGATACCGATGGCGGTATCACGAGGCACTACTCCATTCCTTCGAGTTCGGTGTTCCGTTCGAGTTCGGTGTTCCGTACCGAGGGTGGCGGCGGTGCGTGCTCGTTCGTGGCCACTGGCAGCGGCACCACGTCGAGCGGCGAGCGCTACGTCGCCGGCCAGACCGTCTACAGCGAACGGTGGATCTTCATCGAGGGCACGCTGCCGTCGTTCGGCGAGCCCACCCCTGAGGATCCCATGTCATCGGGGCCGCTCGCCGACGCCGTGCGCCACTTCCTCATCTTCTGCGACACCGTGTACCACTTCCTCGGCGCGATCGACGTCGACGCCGACGACCCGATGATCGATCCGCGTCAGCAGCTCGACACCATGTACAACGCCCTGCGGCTGACTCGTCCGGTGGTGTTCGAGAATCCGGTGGTTGACCGCTGGGGCGGACTCATCACCAGGTATCCGTCGTGGCTCGCCGTGCTGCCGCCTGCGTGGCGGGCGCAGCGGTCGACCGCCGTCGAGTGGCGGGGCTGGACGATGTACCTGCTGGCCCGGCCAGTGGCACTCGACTTCGGATTGTCGTTCCAGCCCGATCCCGACCGGCCGTCGACGCCCTATCTCGTGTCGGTGCCGTGCCTGGCCCGCAATGAGGTGCCGCTGCTCGATGGCCGGTCGGTGCCCGCCATGCCAGACCTGCCGGAACTTGCCCGGCCGGGCGTGAACGGCCCGTGCATGTTCACCCCGCCCGGGCCGGGTGTGGTGTACGTGCAGGCCAGGATCACCTTCGAGATCACGTTCTGGGCGAACGCCTATACGGAGGCGCAGCCCGACTACGCATTCACCAGCCTGCTCACCCGCTTCGACGCAGGTGAACTCTCGGCGGTGAACGTGATAGACCCGTTGCCGTGACGGCTGTTCTCAGGGGGCGCGGCACCGACAGAGGCGAGCGCGTCGTGCACACGGCGTGCACGCTCGACTGCCCCGACGGCTGCTCGCTCAGCGTCACCGTGCGCGACGGACGGATCGTCCGAGTTGATGCGTCTGCCGACAACCCGTACACCGACGGCTGGATCTGCGCCAAGGTGAAGAAATACGCCCAGCGCGTGTACGCACCCGAGCGCGTGATGACACCGCTGGTGCGCACTGGGCCGAAGGGCGCCGGCGAATTCCGCCCGGTCTCATGGGACGACGCCATCGCTCTCGTGGTCGGTCGCATGCGCGATGCGATCAACCGCCGTGGCGCCAACTCGATCGCAGCGTTCACCTACAACTCGTCGTCACCGGCAGTCGAATCGGCCAGCATGTCCGAAGCGTTCTTCGCTGCGATCCGCGCCACGGTCGTCGAGCACACCATCTGTGCTGCCACCAACGCGGCGGCGTGGGAGAGCGTGTTCGGCTCGATGAACTCGGCCGACCCCCGCGACGTGGTGCACAGCGACCTCGTGGTGGTGTGGGGAGCCAACCCCACGGTGAGCAACACCCACTTCGCACCGCTCGTGCAGCAGGCAGCCGCCCGCGGTGCTCGGGTGGTGGTGGTCGATCCTCGCCGCACGGCGATGGCGGTCCGTGCCGACCTGCACCTCGCGGTGCGTCCCGGCACCGACGTGGTGCTGGCGCTCGCCATCGCGAATCGCTGGCAGCAGCGCGGCAACATCGACCGCGACTTCGTGCAGCGACACGCAACCGGTGCCGACGAGTTGCTCGCCGCCGCCGCCGAGTGGACAGTCGAGCGTGCCGCTGATGTGTGCGGCATCGATGCAGCCGATATCGAACTGCTCGCCGACTGGTGGGCGTCGACGCCGCTCACCCTGCTGCGATACGGGTGGGGGCAGGAGCGCAACGCCAACGGGGGCGCAGCGTGCCGCGCCATGCTCGCCCTGCCGGTGCTCGCCGGCACGATGGGCCGCCGCGGCAATGGCGTGCTCGGTGCCGTGCGCACGCGCGCAGTGTCGGCGCAGCGCCGCTGGCCGGCAGAGTCCATCGACATCACCGGTCGCCGCAGCGTGGCCCTGCACCAGGTGGGCCGGTGGCTGGCACCCGGCTCGGGCGACCCCACCGAGGTCGTCTTCGTGCAGGGCGCCAATCCCATCGTGATGTGCCCCGACACGAATGCCGTCGTGCGTGCGTTCGCGCGCGACGACATCTTCACTGTCGTGCACGAGCAGGTGCTCACCGACACCTGCCGATATGCCGACGTCGTCCTTCCCGCCACCACCTCGTTCGAGATCGACGACCTCGCCACGGGCTACGGCTCGACGGTGGTGCAGCCCGTACGGGCTGCGATCTCGCGGGTCGGCGAGTCGCGCAGCAACGACGAAGTGGGCCTGCTGATGGCGAGGGCGATGGGATTCGACTGGTCGCCGCCACCGGCGCAGGCCGCGATCGACGATCCGGGACCGCGCGAGGTGGTGCTGCCGACGCTGCAGACCGTCGACACCACGCCCGGTGCCGACCGCGACCACATGGCACGCCTTGTCGACCCGCAGTTCGGGGTGCCGCGCTTCGAGCCGGTGGCCCGTCCCGACGGCTATCCGCTCACGCTCATCACGCCGGCCTCGCCGAAGCTGGTGAACTCGATGTTCGGCGAGTTCCAGGACGTATCGCACGGCGTGCAGATGCATCCTGCCGATGCGGCGGCGCGCCAACTCGTCGACGGCCAGCAGGTGGTGGTGCGAAGCCCGCTGGGCAGCGTCGCAGTGCCGCTCGAGGTGCGCGACGACACGCGACCCGGTGTCGCAGTGATGGCAAAGGGAGTGTGGCTGCGCCACCATCCCGAAGGTGTCGGCGTCAACGCGCTGTGCCCCGACACAGGTGACGAACTCGTGAACGGCGCCTGCTTCAACGACACCTTCATCGAGGTCGGACCGGCGTGAGTCCGGCCCGCCAGCGGCCCGACTACATCGTCGTCAGTCCGGCCGACTTCGCCGCACTGCCCGGGCTCGACGACTGGCGATACATCACGTCGTCGATCGCCGCCACGTTCCACGCGGCCTCGTTCTCGGATGCAGCATCGCTCGTGCAGGACATCGCTGCAGCCGCCGATGCAGCCGACCACCATCCCGACGTCGACCTGCGCTACCCGGGCGTGGTCCGCGTGCGACTCACCACTCACGACGTGCGCAGCGTGACGGTGCATGACGTCGGGCTGGCCAGTGTGATCTCGTCGCTCGCCGCCGCTGCCGGGGCGCATGCCTCGCCCACGACGGCTCAGGCGGTCGAGGTTGCCATCGATGCCGTCGATGCGAGTCGCATCCTGCCGTTCTGGAAGGCGGTACTCGACTACGTCGAACGCAATGGTCGTCTCGAGGATCCCCGTGGCGCTGGTCCGTCGTTCTGGTTCCAGGAGATGGATCCGCCGCGCACCGACCGAAGCCGCACCCACATCGACGTCTACGTGTCAGATGATGAGGCGCCCGAGCGGCTCACCGCTGCACTGGCAGCCGGTGGCCGCCTGATCACCGATGCCTTTGCACCGTCGTGGTGGGTGCTTGCCGATGCCGAGGGCAATGAGGCGTGCATCTGCACCTGGCAGGGTGAGTTCGAGTAGCGACCGACGTGCGTGCCATTGCGACCGATGGCGGGTGTGCGACCGGATGTCGACTGTGCGAAGCGGCCGTCCTACAGCCCGTCGGTCGATCGGAGACGTGCGACGCGATCGTCGCCTGGAATCAGCTGCTCGAGTCGTGATGCGGCGAGACCGACATCGACTGCTCCGGCGTCGGCCATCGTGGCGATGTCGACCCAGTCCTTCGGTCGGTCGAAGAGCGCCTTGAACACGGCGAGATCCTCAGGGCACAGCACGCGGATCGTCGTCCCGGCAAACGGCACGACTCGACAGCGCTGCGCGACATCACCGTGAAATGAATCGGCGGCGAAGAACACGTCGACCGGGGTGTCCTCCCAGTACAGCCGTACCTGGTCGTCGCGATGCGCTGCAGCGATATCGGCCGCAGAGTGTCGGACGCCGGCAGGCAGTGATCGAAAGACGGCGGCGGCCGACTCGGCCGGAACGAAGACGTTGACGTCGATGTCGCGCGTGCCTCTCGGCTCGCGTGTCGCGTATGCGAGCGCGATCGCACCGCCGAATGCCCACGAGACTGAGTGGTCGTCGAGGGCCGTGGCGATGGCGGCGACCTGTTCGACGAGTGAGGTCATCGGCGGGCCGTGGCGAGCGGACGCGGGCGATGGGGGAGCGCGGCGGCGAGACCGAGCACCTGCTCGAGGTCGCGCCCGCACGCCACGGGATCGGGGAGGGCGACCAGGTCGATGCGGTAGCCGAGGGCCTCGATGATGCGGGCGGCGGTGTCGAGGGCCGGTGTGCGTCTACCCCGCTCGTAGGCGCTCAGCACCGACGTCGGGATGTCGACGATGGCCGAGAGCTGCGATTGCGTCCACCCGCGCAGCAGGCGGAGCGAGCGAAGCGTGCCGCCGTCGATCATGCGCACAACTTAGCGGATCCGCGAAGTTGTGCAACGTGGCGAGGGTGAGGCCGGGCGGAGCATGCGGTGCCACGTGTCGTGTCTCAACCGACACCGAGGGTCCAGCCCTCCTCGGCGACGATGGCGGCGCGGTCGAGGTCGTCGCCGTTGCCCGGCTCGAACCACGCCGCCAGCGATCCGGCGCCCTGCTCGGCGGCGAGCAGGTGGGCGAGCGCGCTCACCTGGCGGGCGTCCTTCACCGGATATGGCTCAGCGTCGATGACCGTCCGGTCGAGGGAACTGGGCCACACCTCAGCGATCACGATGTCGGGTTGCGATGGAAGGCAGAGGCCGGTCTCGAACGGCCACACCGCACACCGTGTCTCGAGCAGCGGGTGCGTGCGCACCTGGTGCATCACGGGAATGGCAGTGAGCGACTGGCTGCCCACCGATCCGACGCCCAGCAGTTGCCAGATCGAGAACGGACGATGCCCGTTGCGCGCGAGCCTGGCCTCGGCGGCGCGCAGCTCGGGCAGGTGCGACGCCGTGCGCAGCGGCTTGGTGCGGCTGAGGTGCGGCCCGGCGTGCGACGCGGGCACAACAACAACTTCGTATCGACGCGCCGGTCCCGTGGTTGGTACCCCGCTGGGGATGCGCGTCCGCTCCGGCTTCGCGCGTGGGTCCGCCGATTGGATCCCGCCGGTCGCGACCTCTATCCGCTCACCAAGCGTCGCCGCATGCATGCGGAGGCGTGTCGAATCCGGGTTGAGCGGCACGCCGTTGCGGTCGTGCAACCGACGGAGCGACGGGCCGGTACCAACGACAAGCGCCTCCGGCAAGGGCGGCACCGCGAAGCCCGGTGCGCGCCAGTAGAGCGTCGTCGGATCGACGTGGTCGTCGTGAAGGTGCGTGATCAGGACCGCTTGGACGTCTGCGAGGTCAAGCCCGTGCCGGATTGAGGCGGCGACCAAGTC
>JBJOMQ010000176.1:0-5403 GCA_046052275.1 Actinomycetota bacterium
ACCGCGGCAGGGGAGCTCAGGCCTGGGATCAGGGCGGTGTCGACGGCCATCGCGATGCAGGCCAGTGCCGCGGCAGCGGACATGGTGAGGGCACCCGAACGGGGCAGTGCCGACTCGTTGAACGGCCAGGCGAGGCTCATCGCGCCGGCGACGAGCGCCGAGCCGGCGACCGTCCAGCGGAGCGTGCGTCCGCACGGGAAGACGGCGACGAGCGCCAGTGCAGCGGCGACGGCGACGTAGGCGGCGGCCATACCGCTGAAGTGGAAGCGGGCCGAATGGCTGTCGGTGAGGCCGAGCTGCTGGTAGTCGATGAGCGTCGGCGCATGGCGCACGGCCACGTTCGCCGCAAGCGGCACTGCGGCGAGTGCGATCAGGTTCGGACGGCCGATGCCGCGCCACGCGCCGGCGCGGCGCATCGGCACGAGCGTCAGCAGTGGCAGCCAGCTCAGCGAGGGCAGCAGGTCGCCGCTCAGCAGTCCGACCGTGGCCATCGCGCACGATGAGACGACGGCGAGCCGCCAGGCGGCATCTTCATCGCGGCCCCACGTGAGCATCAGCACGGGCAGCGCCCACAGCGGCAGGTACTGCAACGCCCCGACGACGTTGTGGATGCGGTGCGGCTCCTTGTCGGCGAGGATGAACGCTCCGATGGGGTAGGGGCTCACCGACACCGTCATCACCGCACCGATGCCGGTGCCCCAGATCCGCCGCAGCACCGCCGGATCACGCAGGTCGATCCGTTCGGCGAGGCGCCTCATGTAGTCGACGCTACGCCGTCACGGCGCGGACCGGCCTGTCGTGCGCGCCCGCCTGGCTGCTCGCGTCACCCGCCCTGGAACGGACGCAGTTCGACTGGTGCGTAGCCTCGCTGCGTGGACTCGTTCGAGGCGCTGCATCGCGACATCGCGGCGTGCCGTGCCTGCTCACGTCTTGTCGAGTGGCGCGAGCAGGTCGCCGTCGACAAGCGCGCCGCGTACCGCGATGACCACTACTGGGGCCGCGGCGTGCCGGGCTTCGGTGATCCGCAGGCAGCGGTGCTGGTTCTCGGACTCGCCCCGGCAGCGCACGGCGCCAACCGGACGGGTCGGCTCTTCACCGGCGACCGCTCTGGCGACTGGCTGTTCCGTGCGATGCACCGCGCCGGGCTCGCGTCGCAGCCCACGTCGGTGTCGCGTGACGACGGGCTGGTGCTCTCCGGCGCCTGGGTGTCGGCGGCAGTGCGCTGCGCCCCGCCGGCCAACAAGCCGCTGCCTGCCGAGCGCCAGGCGTGTCGGCCGTTCCTGCAGCGCGAACTGTCGCTGCTGTCGAATCTGCGCGTCGTGGTGTGCCTAGGTGCCTTCGCCCACGAGGTGGCATGCGCCGAGTTCGGGCTGCGACCCCGCCCGCGCTTCGGGCACGGGGCCGAGGCCCCGACGCCGTCGGGCGTCGTGCTGCTCGGCTCGTTCCATCCCAGCCAGCAGAACACCTTCACCGGTCGGCTCACCGAGCCGATGCTCGACGCCGTGTTCGCCCGCGCCGCACAGCTGGGACGCTGACGATTCCGCCGCCGGGCCGAGGCGACGAGGGCTCCGCCTCTCGCTGCCGCACCGTGGTGGAATAGCGTTCACCCGTCGGCGGATTCTCCGCCGGGTCGCAGGAGGTCGTCGGTGGCAGCGCAGATCCCGTTGGTCGAGTACCTGAGCCTCGACGGTGCGCCACGCCTCACCGCCAACGAGTGCACCTCGTGCGGCGCTCGCTACTTCGACCGCCGCAATGCCTGCGCCGGATGCTTCGAGACCGGCTTCCGCAGGGTCGACATCGCCACCGACGGCGAGGTGCGTGCCTTCACCATCGTCACCTTCGCTGCCCCCGGCGTGCCCGTGCCGTTCGTTGCCGCAGTCGTCGACTGCCACGGCACCAGCGTGCGCGCCAACCTGATCAACGTCGAGCCGTCACCCGAGCACGTGCGACTCGGCATGAAGGTCCGCCTTGCCACCTATGTGGTGGGCACCGACGACAACGGCACCGAGGCCATCGGCTTCGGCTTCGAGCCCGCCTGACCCGCATCATCGACCACAAGGAGCACCACGATGGCTGACGACATCTACATCCTCGGCATCACCATGACGAAGTTCGGCAAGCACCCCGACAAGGACGCAGTCGACCTTGCATCGGATGCCGCGATTGCGGCGCTCCGCGACGGCGGCGTGTCGATGCGCGACATCGGCGTGCTGGCGGCCGGCAACCTGCTCGGCTCGGGCGGCATCGGCCAGCAGATCCAGAAGCAGATCGGCCAGACCGGCATCCCGGTCTACAACGTCGCCAACGCATGCGCCACCGGCGCCACTGCCCTGCGGACTGCGATCATGGCCATCAAGGCCGGCGAGTGCGACATGGGCCTCGCTGTCGGCGTCGAGAAGCTCGCCGGTGCCGGGCTCCTCGGCTCGGGAGGCCGCGCCAAGAGCGACGGCAACGTCTACTCCCCGTCGGGTCGCTTCGGCGCCGTGGCGCCCACCGACGGCCGCATCGGCACCGACGCGATGCCGGGCACCTTCGCCCAGGTGGGCATGGAGTACGCACACAAGTACGGCGGTGCAGATTTCGAGCTGTTCGCGAAGATCAGCGAGAAGAACCACGCCCACAGCACGCTGAACCCGCTGGCGGCGTACACCAAGCGGATGTCGCTCGACGAGATCATGAACGACGTGATGATCGCCTACCCGAACACGCGGCCGATGTGCTCGGCGAACTGCGACGGGGCAGCGGCAGCGGTCGTCGTCTCCGGCGCCAAGCTGCGCACGCTGTCGCTCGAGCAGCAGCGCCGCGCCGTCAAGGTGTCGGCATCGGTGCTCACCTCCGACCCGTGGCAGGCAGCGTGCCAGGTGCTGCCCGACGTGAACACCCTCACCCGGCTCGCTGCGAAGCAGGCCTACGAGCAGTCGGGCGTGTCGCCCGACGACCTCGACCTCGTCGAACTGCACGACTGCTTCGCCACGGCCGAACTGGTGCATTACGACAACCTCATGCTCTGCGACGAGGGCGGTGCCGTCGACTTCTTCCTGTCGGGTGCGCCGTGGCGCGATGGCCGCACGCCGGTGAACGTGTCGGGCGGCCTGCAGTCGAAGGGCCATCCCATCTCGGCCACCGGCATCGCCAACATCTGGGAGATCTGCCACCACCTGCGCGGTGAGGCAGGCGACCGCCAGATCGAGGGTGCCAAGGTGGGACTTGCCCATGTGATCGGCCTCGGCTCGGCGTGCGGCGTGCACGTGCTCGAGAAGTCAGCGGCGTAGTCTCAGCCATACCGACATGACCGCCATCGTCACCTCCGAGCCCCGGCAGCGCGATTACTCGCTCGCGGGCGAGAGCACCCGCGAGGCAGTCGACAGCGGTCTGGTGGGCAGCGACTGGTACCGCTCGCCGATCTCGTCCGACACGCTCAAGGCACTCGCCCAGCGCACCGACGGCCCCGCCATCCGCGACACCATCATCTGGCTCGCAGCGTTGCTCGTCTCGGGCGTTGGTGGTGTCCTCACCTGGGGCAGCTGGTGGTGCGTGCCGTGCTTCGTCGTCTACGGCGTGCTCTACGGGTCGGGTGGCGATTCGCGCTGGCACGAGTGCGGGCACTCCACCGCCTTCCGCACGAAGTGGATGAACGATGCCGTGTACCAGATTGGCTCGTTCATGGTGATGCGCAGCCCGGTGGCCTGGCGCTGGAGCCATGTACGCCACCACGCCGACACGCTGATCGTCGGGCGCGACCCAGAGATCGCGCTGATGCGCCCGCCGCGGTTCTGGCGCCAGGTCAGCAACCTGCTCGGCCTCTACGACAGCTGGGGCGCGATGCGCGCCATGGTCCGCCACGCTGCAGGCCGGCTCAGCGTCGACGAGGCGTCGTACGTGCCGGCAGCCCGGCGGACGCGGGTGCACACCACCGCCCGCATCTGGGTGCTCATCTATGCGGCCACCATCGTCACGGCGGTTGCCACCACCAGCATCCTGCCGCTGATGCTCATCGGCCTGCCGCGGCTGTACGGGCAGTGGCACATCCAGCTCACGGGGTTCCTGCAGCATGGGGCGCTCGCCGACAACGTGCTCGACCACCGGCTGAACACCCGCACCGTGTACATGAACCCGATCAGCAGGTTCATCTACTGGAACATGAACTACCACGCCGAGCACCACATGTTCCCGATGGTGCCGTACCACCGGCTCCCCGAACTGCACGCCCTGTTGAAGGACGACTTCCCGCCGCCCGCCACCTCCATCTGGGCCGGCTACCGCGACATGCTGCCAGTGGTGTGGCGCCAGCGCCGCAACCCCGAGGTGCACCTCCAGCTCGACGTGCCCGCACGCGCCAGCTGAGCTGATCCGCCCCGATGCTCAGGCCAGCAGCCGCAACGCGGTGAAGACCCCCATCACGACGACCATCAGCGTCAGCATGTTGCGGAACCGCAGGAACACCAGCGTGCCGGCAGCGACCGCCCACATGCGGTAGTTGTCGATGCCGATGGTCACCTCGCCCGACGGCGCGAGCACGCTCGGCATGATGATGGCCACCAGCGCGCAGGCCGGTGCGTAGCGCAGGGCCCGCTCGACGATCGTCGGCAACTGCACTCGCGCAGGCAGCATGAAGAAGCTGGCGCGCGTCAGCACCGTGACGACGGCGAGGCCGACGATGCCGGCCGTGAGGTAGAGCGCGCCGGCAGCGATCACGCCGCCACCTCGGCAGGATCCCCGGACTCGGACGGACCGCTGCGCCGGCCGACGATGCGCTCGGCGCCCAGTGCAACGGCGACGCCGACCAGCACCGAGATCGGCAGCCCGAGCCGCATCGGCAGGTGCAGCGTCGCCAGTGAGCACGCGCCCGTTGTCGCGGCGCCGACGAGTGCCGGCACCCTCACCACCATCGGCACCAGTACCGCGATCAGCGCCGTCACCGCTGCCAACTCGAGGCCCCACTCGGTGGGCGCGAGGTCGCCGATGAAGATCCCGGCCATCGAGGCCACTTCCCACACCAGCCAGTTCATCGAGTTGCAGCCGTAGTAGTAGCCGTGCTGCAAGGGGCTGCCCTGGTCCGTTTGGTCGGGGAAGCGCTGCGAGAACAGCGCGAAGCCGAGGTCGCCGTTGAAGTAGCCGGCCACGACGCGCTGCCTGAATGGGAGCCCCACGAACGACCGCCGGGCGGCCGCAGCGAAGATGACGAATCGCAGGTTCACAAGTGCTGCCGTCACCCAGACGATGGGAAGCGGCGTGCCGACGACGAGCAGCGGCAGGGTGGCCAGCTGTGCAGAGCCGGCGTACACGATGAGCGTCATCAGCACAGAGGGCCACACGCCGAGTCCGGCGTTCACCATCGCCACGCCGGTCACCACGCCCCACACTGCGATGGCGATCGCCACCGGTCGCATGGCGCGCCGGCCC
>JBJOMQ010000177.1:0-8257 GCA_046052275.1 Actinomycetota bacterium
TCCGCGAGCTCGAGGCCCTGCGCGACGACTGTCTCGTCTCGGTGATCCAGGGCCTCCGCACGCGCGACTATGCGTCCGGTCGTGTCCTCGATCGCTACGAGCGGATGCTCGTCGACCGAATGGGTGCCAGCGCCGCCCCGCTCGATGCAGCCACCGGGCCGCTGCGCCTGCACGACGTCAGGGTTCCCACCGAGTGGGTCGACTACAACGGCCACATGAACGACAGCCGCTACATGCAGGTGGCGAGCGAGACGATCGATCGCTTCCTCCGGCACATCGGCATGGATGCGGAGTACCTTGCCGGGGGCCACAGCTTCTTCACGGTCGAGAGCCACCTCAACTTCATCGCCCAGGCCTCCGCAGGCGACCACCTCTACTGCACGGTGCAGGTGCTCTCCCACGACGCGAAGAAGATGCGCCTGTTCACGTCGATCCACCGCGCCGACAACGGCAGCGTCGTCGCCACGTCGGAACACATGCTCCTCCACGTCGACACGGCTGCCAACCGCGCCGTGCCTGCCGCCGACGCCATCATGGCTGCGCTCGACGCCATCGCCGCACACCATTCATCGCTGCCAGCACCCGCCAACGCCGGCCGATCGATCGGCACGAAGTAGCCGCTGCCCCTCCGGGTTGCGGCGTCAGATGTGCCTCAGCGTCAGCCGAGCTGGGCACCTAGCACTCGCGATGCCTCGGCGAACCACGTTCGCTCGATCCGCTCGCGCGTGACGCCCTTTGCACGCATCGCCAACAGCGGCGCGAGTCCGTCGAGCAGTGCTGCCAGTACGAACATCGCTTCCTCGGGATCGTCACCCTCGAACTCACCGGCCTGCTGGCCGTCGCGGATCGCCGCCCGCAGCGCAGCCCGCCACCGACGGTCCATGCGGTCGCGCTCGGCGGCCGCTGCCGGATCGCGCATCGCCTGCACGCAGAGCTCCATCCACAGCGGCCAGTCGAAGTGGCGGATCATCGCCTGGACGAGCACCTGCAGGCGCTCGGCGGCCGTCTCGGCGCGCTCGGCCGCCACGGTGTAGCGGTCGTGGAACTCCTGCTCGTGCAGGCGGAGTGCCTCGGCGAGCAGTCCGTCCTTGCCATCGAACCAGTAGAGGATCGCTGCGGGACTGGTGCCGGCCTGCTTCGCGATGTCGACGACACGGGTGTTGGCGTAGCCCCGCTCGCGCAGCACGGTGGCGGCGGCAGCGATGATCTGCGCCTTGCGGACATGGTCGAGTCGAGGCCTCGGCATTGAATGGAATCCAATCCTGAATCTATATTTAGTCTATGTCGCTCATCGTGGTCACCGGTACCGGCGAACGCGCTGCCGAATGGGCCACCCGCTATCTCGCCGCCGGCCACGACGTCGTCGTCGACCACTCCGACGTCATCGCCCGCGTGCGCGAACTGTGGCCTGCCGCTGACCGGCTCGGTCTCTTTCCGCGCGCCACTCCCGACCGGGCAGTCGTCGGCGGCAGCCGCACGGGTGCACTCGTGGTGCACGCCGTCGACGGTGCGAGTGCGGGCGAGGTCCCGGCCGGCGCTGCGCTCGCCGACGACTCGTGTGTCCGCGGCTGCTCGCCCATCCACCTCGTGCCACTCGTCGAGGTGTCCGGGCCGTACGCCGACCAGTTCGCAACGCTGTATCGGTCGATGGGCATGGCACCGCGTTCGCCGGACCACGATGCGCACGAGAAATGGCAACTCGGCGAGGGGCTCGTCGCGCTCACCGACGGCGAGCCCGACGCGCTGATCGCCGTGATGCGCGCCCTGCGGCCATCGGGACGAGGTGCGGGCGAGGCAGTCGCCCACCACGAGGCTGTCCGCTTCGCCGAGGACGCCATCGCACCATGGCAGCCCGGCGACGTGCCCGATGCACCGCTGCGCATCTACCGCACGCCGGTCGAGCCCGAGTGGGTCGACTACAACGGCCACATGACCGAATCGGCGTACCTCACCGCTGCCGGCTGGGCGAGCGACAAGCTCTTCCGATACATCGGCGACGACGAGGCCTACCGAGCCGCTGGACACAGCTTCTACACCGTCGAGACGCACATCCACTACATGCGCGAGGTCGCCGTGCACGAGCCCATCGTGTTCGACACCCAGATTCTTGGAGTCGATGCCAAGCGCGTGCACCTCATCCACTCGATGGTGCACGGCGACGATGGCGGCCTGCTGTGCACGGCCGAGCAAATGCTCGTGCATGTCGACATGAACGCCGGCCGCTCGGCGCCGATCCTCCCCCACGTCGCCGCTGCGCTGCAGGCGATCGCCGATGCGCACGCCACCCTGCCGACTCCGCCCCAGGTGGGCGCTGTCATGCGACTGCCGCAGCCCCGAACCTGAGTCCCCCCAACTGACCACCCTCGACCGCTACGCATTCCACCAAGGAGACCACCATGCAGTTCGAGCTCACCGACGAGCAGCAGATGATCGTCGACACCGTCCGCACGTTCACCGAGCGCGAGCTGATGCCCTACGAGGAGCAGGTCGAGAAGCTCGGCCAGGTGCCGCCCGAACTGGTCGAGCAGATCAAGCGACGCAGCATCGATGCCGGCCTCTATGCGGCAAACATGCCCGCCGACCTCGGAGGCGGCGGGCTCGACTCGTTCGGCACCACGCTGGTCGACCGCGAGTTCGGCGCCACGTCGTACGCGCTGCACTACATCGTTGCCCGCCCGAGCAACATCCTGAGAGCCTGCAGGGACCAGCAGGTCGACGAGTACCTCATTCCGACGATCCGCGGCGAGAGGGTCGACTGCCTTGCGATGAGCGAGCCCTACGCCGGCAGCGACGTGCGCGGCATGAAATGCAGTGCTGTCCGCGACGGCGACGACTATGTGATCAACGGCACCAAGCACTTCATCAGCCACGCCGACCTCGCCGACTACGTGATCCTCTTCGCAGCGACCGGCGAGGAGCAGACACCGAAGGGCCCGAAGAAGAAGATCACCGGATTCCTCGTCGACTTCGACACCCCCGGCTGCGAGGTGGTGCACGGCTACAACTGCGTGTCGAACCACGGCTATCACAACATGATCATCAACTTCGACAACGACGCCGCCAACGAGTGGCTCGGCTCGACTCGGCTCCAGGTGGCAGCCGTGTGCGTCGGGCGCGCCCGACGGGCACTGCAGATCGCCACCGAGTGGGCCGCCAGCCGCGTGCAGTTCGGACAGCAGATCGGCAAGTTCCAGGGAGTCTCGTTCAAGCTCGCCGACATGCGCACCCAGCTCGAGGCAGCCGAACTGCTCACCCTCCGGGCTGCGTGGCTCGATGCGCAGGGCCGTGCCACCGACGAGGACATGGCCATGGCCAAGGTGTTCAGCAGCGAGATGTGCCAGTTCGTCACCGACGAGGCCATCCAGATCCTCGGCGGCATGGGCCTGATGGACGAGCTGCCGCTCGAGCGCATGTGGCGCGACACCCGCGTCGACCGCATCTGGGACGGCACGAGCGAGATCCAGCGGCACATCATCTCGCGCGCCATGCTGCGCCCGTATGGGGCGTGACCCTGTGACAGCGCCGCGTCACCACAGCCTGTCGCGGTTGCTCGCACCGCGCTCGATCGCCGTTGTCGGCGGCGCACCGGCCGAGCGCGTGGTCGCCCAGTGCCTGAAGCTCGGGTTCGACGGCGAGATATGGCCCGTGCACCCGCGTCGGGCCGATCTCGCCGGCGTGCCCTGCGTGCCGTCCCTCGACAGCCTGCCGGGTGTTCCCGACGCGGTGTTCCTGGGCGTCAACCGGCATCTCACGGTCGAGGCGATGCACTCGCTTCGCCGCATCGGCACTGGTGGCGCAGTGTGCTACGGATCCGGCTTCGCCGAGACAGGCGACGCCAGCCTGCAGGAGGCACTGCTCGAGGCCGCAGGCGACGTGCCCTTCTTCGGGCCGAACTGCTACGGGTTCGTCAACACCTTCGACCGTGTCGCGCTGTGGCCCGACGAGCACGGCTGCAGTCGGCACGAGCGTGGCGTCGCCATCGTCTCGCAGAGCGGCAATGTGGCGGTGAACCTCACGTTCCAGCAACGCGGCCTGCGCCTCGGCAGCATCATCACGGTTGGCAACCAGGCGTCGCTGGGCTCTGACGACGCCGTCGAGGCGCTCCTCGACGATGACCGGATCACGGCGATCGGACTGTTCCTCGAGGCCGTGCGCGACGCCCAGAAGTTCGCCGAAGTCGCCGAGCGCGCCGCTGCCCGCAACGTGCCGCTGGTCGCGCTGCAGACGGGACGATCAGCCGCAGGAGCGGCGATCGCGAGTTCGCACACCGGCTCGATGGCCGGCCGTGCCGCCGCATACGACGCCCTCTTCGCCCGCTACGGCGTCGCCACGGTGCGGACGCCCTCGGAACTGCTCGAGACCCTCAAACTGCTCGACAACGGCGGCCGGCTCGGCGGCCGGCGTATCGTGTCGCTCAGCTGCTCGGGCGGCGAGGCATCGCTCGTGGCGGATCGAAGCGAGCAGACCGGCCTCTCCTTCGAGCCGTTCGCCGACGATCAGCGCCGACGTATCGAAGCCACGCTCACCGAGCTGGTGTCGGTCAGCAATCCCTTCGACTACCACACCTTCATGTGGGGCGACCGCGACGCGATGGCAGCCACGTTCGCGGCAGTGATGGACGGGCCGCAGGACGCCACGATGCTCGTACTCGACGCCCCGCCGTCGCCCGACAACGACCCGTCATCGTGGTACGTCGCCGCCGACGCCCTCGCCGACGCTGCCGAGCGGACCGGCCGACGGGCCGTCGTGGTGGCAACGATGGCCGAATGCATCAACCTTCGCTTCCAGCAGCATCTCGCCGGACGCTCGCTCACTCCACTGCTCGGCCTCGGTGATGCGCTCACCGCACTCGACGCCGCAGCGACGCGTCCGCCGGCGCGACCCGTGCGGCACGCTTCCGTCGAGGCACCTGCCAGCACCCGGCTCGTCGACGAGGCAGCGGCCAAGGCGCGTCTCCGGTCGCTCGGCATCAGCGTGCCCGAGGGCCGTGTCGTCGAAGCCGCCGGCGTCGCTGCCGCTGCAGATGCCATCGGATTCCCGGTCACGCTGAAGGGACTCGGACTTGCCCACAAGAGCGAGGCCGGGGCGGTGAAGGTGGGCATCCGCGACCATGCCGCACTCGCTGAAGCGCTGTCGGCCATGCCGTCGGGCACGCGCGAGTTCCTCGTCGAGAGCACCGTCACCGACATCGTTGCCGAGGTGCTCGTCACCGTGCGACGCGACGCACCGATCGGGTGGCTGATCACGCTCGGGCACGGCGGCGTCACCACCGAGCTCTGGGGCGACCTCACACACCTCCTCGCACCGGTCACGGCCGACGACGTTGTCGCGGCACTCGGTCGCCTCCGCAGTGCGCCGCTGCTGCGAGGTTTCCGCGGGCGGCCCGCAGCCGATGTCGACGCACTCGCCTCGATGGTGGTCCGCCTCGCCGACGCCGTGGTCGGCACCGACATCGTCGAGATCGAGATGAATCCCGTCCTCGTCGGCGCCACAGGGGCGGTCGCCGTCGATGCCCTCATGGTCGTCGCCGACTGAGCCACGCCTCCCCTACCGCCGTTCACCGAGAGGACCAGCCATGACCCAGGGTTTCCACGTCGAGATCGCCGACGGCATCGCGCTCGTCACCATCGACAGGCCAAAGGCGAACGCGATCGACTCCGTCACGAGCCAGGCGATGGGAGCAGCCTTCGAGTCGTTCGAGCGAGATCCGGCCGTCCGGGTCGCCATCGTCACGGGGGCCGGCGAGAAGTTCTTCTGCGCCGGCTGGGATCTCGGCGCCGCCGCCGAGGGCGAGGCCTTCGACGTCGACAACGGCGTCGGCGGCTTCGGAGGGTTTCCCGACCTGCCCGATCGCACCGTCCCGGTGATCTGCGCCGTGAACGGCATGGCGGTGGGCGGCGGCTTCGAGATCGCCATGTCGGCCGACCTCGTGGTCGCCGCCGAACACGCCCAGTTCTTCCTTCCCGAGGCGAAGCTCGGCATCCTGCCCGACGTCGGCGCTGTTCGACTGCCGGCACTCCTCCCGGCACATCTCGCCCGCGAGCTGCTGCTCACCGGTCGCCGGATGGGCGCCGACGAGGCCCACCGTCACGGGCTCGTCAACCGGGTCGTGCCCGCCGCCGAACTCATCGACGCCGCTCGGGCAATGGCCGTCGACATCATCGCCGCCGCGCCGCTCAGCGTGGCCGCGATCCTCGATATCGGACGGCGCACCGCGCACATGGACTCGATCGCCGCCATCAAGGCCATCCGCGACCTCCCGTCGTACCGGGCTGCGATCGACAGCGAGGACGCAGCCGAGGGCACCGCAGCGTTCAGCGAGAAGCGCGCACCTGTGTGGAAGGGCCGCTGAGGCCCGCACCTGTCACTCGTAGCCGAGGCCGACGGGCACGTCCTCGTAGTCGACGGTCCACACGCGCGCCGAGTAGGTGTCGTCGACAGCACTGCTCCGCCAGCCGAGCAGGCGCTGGGCTCGCGGCGACAGGTGCGCCACGTCATCCCACGTCGCCCCGAGCGGCCCGGCCTCCTCGGGCGTGAGCCAGCCGAGCAGGTACGACACATGCAGGCCGAATCGCCACGTGTCGGCCGTGTGGTTGGCGCCGCCGCCGTGCATCACGCGGCCGGTGTAGATGACGCCGCTGCCGGCAGGCATCACGGCCTGGCAGACCTCGTCGGGTGTGGCCTTGCGCGAGTAGTCGTCCCACCGATGGCTGCCGGGCACCACCCTGGTGGCACCAACCTCGGCGCTGAAGTCGCTGATCGCGAACAGGCAGCTCAGTGTCACCTCTGGGGCATCGAGCCGGCACATCGACGGCCAGTTGTCGGCATCGCGGTGCAGATACTGCGCCTTCTCGCCCGGGCCGATGATCATCATCTGGCCGGTGTTCATCCAGTAGTCCTTGCAGCCCGGCAGCAGGATCGAGTCGGCAATCGAGAGGTAGAAGGGATCGGTCAGGATCTCGACGAATGCAGCACTGCGGTGCGCGAGTCGGGTGAAGCGCTTCGTGTTGGAACCCCAGAATCGGTGGACGCTCTCGACACCCGAGACGGACCCGGCGTGATGCCCCGCCGCATGACGCTCCATGTCGGCACGGAAGCGCACCAGCAGGTCGGGATCGAGGAAGTCGTGCACGATGACGGCACCGTCGGCGTCGAGTGCCGCCAGCGCAGCATCGGCACCGTCGGTCTTGCTGATCTCCTGCAGTGCCACCATGGCAGCGAGGCTACTCTCGCAGCGGGAAGGAGGCTCTCCGCATGGCCACTCTTGGTCGCACGCTCACCGGTCACGAGTACACGAGTGCCGAGACCTACGACACCGATCGGTCGCTGATCTTCCATCGGTCGTGGTTCGTCGCCGGCCGCAGCGAGCGCCTTGCGCCGGGCGAGCGAGACACCGTCGACGTCGCTGGTGAGAGCGTGCTGCTGATCAGGGACCGCACCGGCATCCTGCGCGCCTTCGCCAACGCCTGCCGGCACCGCGGTTCGCGCCTCTGCGAGGGGCACACCTCGAGCGGTCAGGGCTCGCTGATGTGCCCGTATCACCAGTGGACGTATGCGCTCGACGGCTCGCTGATCGCCACGCCGCGTCTCGACGCTGATGAGGTCGATCGCTCCGAGCACTCGCTCTGGCCGCACCACGTTCGCGAGTGGGAGGGCTTCATCTTCCTGTGCGTCGCCGACGAGCCACCCCCGTTCGACGAGTGGCTGCACACCGATGCCGCAGCCCTCGTCGACCTGCAGCGCTTCGGCTTCGGCCGCCTGCGCGTCGGTGCGCGTGCTGTCAACGTCACCGCAGCCAACTGGAAGGTCGTCGTCGAGAACTATCTCGAGTGCCTCCACTGCGCCCATGTGCACCCCGAGTTCGCCGACCTCGTGCCGCACTTCGGCACCGGCTGGACGTGGGACGCACGCCGGGCCGACGGCGGTGTCACGCTGGCGCGTGGCACGACGCTGTCGACGGTGCCGAGCCAGGTACTGCCGATACACGGCCTCGACGACAGCGACCGCGACGGATACTTCGGCGGCACCGTGTTCCCCAACGCCTTCATCGATGCGACCGCAGCGTGCGTGGTGGTGTCGGTGCTGTACCCGGATGGTCCGAACCGGACGCGCATGGAGATGGACTTCCTCTTCGACCCTGCTGCGCTCGAGGTGCCTGACTTCGATCCCCAGCCGATTGTCGACTTCAATGAACTGGTGGCGGCACAGGACGGGGCCGTGTGCGAACTCGTGCAGCAGGGTGTCACCTCGCGTCGCT
>JBJOMQ010000178.1:0-5323 GCA_046052275.1 Actinomycetota bacterium
CACCAGCGCCGCATCGGTACCCGGATTCCACAATGCGTCGTCGATCCCGTTGACGATGCCCGTCAGCGAACCCGCACGCGAGCGCAGCAATCCGTCGAATCCCATGCCGTGCTCGGCCGTGACGATCTCGGCTGCATACGTGGGGCTCACCGTGCTGATGTGATCGCACCAGGTGACGGCCGCCTTCAGGAAGCTGATGCTGCCGTAGAACTCGAGCCCGTCGAGTCGCTCGGCCTCGGACGGCAGGCCCAGCAGACGCGCCGTCGACAGCGGGAACTGCCCCTGGAAGGCGAGGTTGTGGATCGTGAGCAGCGACGCCGGTGCGCTGGGCCGAGGGTCGTAGTGCAGATAGGCCGCGGTGAGTGCCGCCTGCCAGTCGTGCAGGTGCACGACATCGGGCCGGAACGCCGCATCGGGATACAGCCACTGGACACGGTCGAGCGCGATGTCGGCTGCAGCGCGGCCGAGCGCACCGAACCGCAGGTGATTGTCGGGCCAGTCGCGGCCATCGGGTCCGGCGTATGGGCCGCCACCCTCCCGGTCGTACAGGTGCGGAGCAACCAGCGCGAACACCCGTGCCCCAGTGGGCGCCACACCCGTCACCAGCGTTGCCGGGCCGCCGAACAGATCGGGCCACCGGGCGATCGCCAACTGCACGTCGAGATGAGCCAGCACGCCCGGATAGGCCGGCAGCAGCACATGCGCCTCGACGCCGAGACCACGCAACGCCGGCGGCAGCGCGCCCACCACGTCGGCAAGTCCGCCGGTCTTCACCAGCGGATAGCACTCCGACGAGACGAACAGCACCCTCATGCACGCACGACCGTAATCGCCCCTGTCGGCCAGCGGACGCAGGGGATACGTTGTGCGCATGGCCGGCCCGAAGGTGCTCGTGATGGTGCTGGCCGGTGGCGAGGGCAAGCGGATGCTGCCGCTCACCAAGGACCGCGCCAAGCCCGCCGTTCCCTTCGGCGGCGCCTACCGCATCATCGACTTCGCGCTGTCGAACTTCGCCAACGCCGGCTACCTCAAGATCGTCGTGCTCACCCAGTACATGAGCCACAGCCTCGACCGGCACATCAGCCAGACATGGCGGTTCAGCGCCCTGCTCGGCAACTACGTCACCCCCGTACCTGCGCAGATGCGGCGCGGCCCCTACTGGTTCGCCGGCTCGGCAGATGCCATCTACCAGAACATCAACCTCATCACCGACGAGAACCCCGACGTGGTGTGCGTGTTCGGCGCCGACCACATCTACCGCATGGATCCCCGCCAACTGGTCGAGCACCACCTGCGCGTCGGTGCCGGCGTCACCGTGGCCGCAATCCCAGTGGGGTACGACGAGGCGAAATCGTTCGGCGTCATCGAATCAGACGACAGCGGCCGCATCCTCGCCTTCCACGAGAAGTCGCCGAACCCGCCCACCATGCCCGGCGACAGCACGCGCTGCCTCGCCAGCATGGGCAACTACGTGTTCGACACGCAGACGCTCATCGACATCGTCACGCCCACCGGCGACGACAACGTTCCCACCGATGTGGGCGGCCATGTGATCCCGGCGCTCACGAGCCAGGGTGTCGCCCACGTGTACGACTTCAGCACCAACGTGGTACCAGGCCAGGACGAGCGCGAGAAGGGCTACTGGCGCGACGTGGGCACCATCGACTCGTACTACGACGCCAACATGGACCTGCTGGCCCCCGTGCCGGTGTTCAACCTCTACAACGACCAGTGGCCGGTGTTCACCCGCCACGAGAGCTACCCGCCGGCCAAGATCTCGCGCGGCGTGTTCGGAGAGCCCGCATTCGTCGACGGCAGCCTGCTGTGCAACGGCAGCATCGTCACCGGCGGCCACGTCGAGCGCAGCATCGTGTCGCCGGGCTGCGTGGTGCACCACGACGCACACGTCACCGACAGCATCCTGATGCCAGGCGTGGTGATCGGCGCAGGTGCCCGAGTGAACCGGGCGATCATCGACAAGAACGTCACCGTGCCCGAGGGCATGCGCATCGGATTCGACACCGTCGCCGACGCACAGCGATTCACCGTCAGCGACCGCGGCATCGTCGTCATCAGCAAGGGCATGGTGCTGTAAACCGAACGCTGCGCTTCGACCGCACGGCGACACTGATCACCACGAGCCGGGCGGCAACTCGCGCTCTGGTGTCAGCGGGGACGGCGGCGGGAATCAGGGCTTGACGTCGGCGGTGAGGTCGGGGGGTTGGGCATCGTTGCCCATTGCGCTGCTCACCTTCGAGGCAAGGTCGGAGTCGTTGAGGATGGCGCGGGCCACCGGGCCGGCAAGCTTGCCGCCCAGCGGGATCTGACCTGACGCCACCGCAGCGATGAGCGCGCTCGACACCACGGCGGCTCCCGACTTCACCTTGCCCCAGTCGACGTCCTTGGCCAGCGAGCGCATGCGGTCCCTGGCCTCCGACGAATGGCCGCCGGCAGCGGCGCGCACCTTGCTCCAGTCGACCGATCGCAGTGCCGCAGCGACAGTGCTGACGTCGTCGCCGTCGACGGCATCGCCGCTGGCAGGCGTGCCGGCGTCGTGGGCGGCGCTCGATGCGGCCGGCGATGCCGAGTCGCTGGCTGGGTTCCCGGTGTCGCCCTCGCCACGCTCCTCGGCAAGGCCGCGTTCGTACTCGGCCTTCAGTTTCTGGGCGAACTCGGTGGCGCGAACCTTCGCCGCTGCTGGCTCGACGGCGTTGACGAGCCGTGCCGCAAGACGACCGAGACGCTCAGCAACCACGGGCGAAGCGTAGGGGATGCGCAGTTGCCGTGGCCGTCGCCGCCGCCGAGACCGGCCGTCATCGCTCGTGCAATGCCCGCCACGATGAGCCGGCGATGGCACCGAGCGGGCCGGCTGCGACTCAACGGGCAGTGTCGTCGGCCATGGCGTCGCGCAGTGCCGACCACACCTGCTCGCCGGCAAGCTCGACCAGTTCGTCACGCAGCGACTCGACGACCGCTGCCCCGCCGGTGAACGAGTCGAACTCACGTCGATCGGACTGATCGGTGCAGCACCATGCAAGCGGATCGCTGCCGTCGCCCCAGTCGGCCCGACGCCACGGGCGCACGGTCACCATCGTCACAGGGGATCCGTCGCTGCGTCGCTCGGTGCGCTCGATCACCTTGATCGGCGCCTGCCAGCACACCGCCGGTTTCCAGTCGAGCGGCCGCTCGTCGAACTCGACCGCAGCAAGGTGCAGGGCACAGCCGGTACCACCGGCAAAGCCCGGGCGGTTGAAGAAGATGCACGCTCCATCGACCACCTTGGTGAAGGTGCGGGTCGCATCGGAGAACACGTCGTGCTCGTCGACCGCATCTCGGTACTGCCACAGATGAGATGGGATGGCAGCAGCGCTCGCCGACACCGTCATCGACTCGATCTCGTCGGCCAACTGCGCGCCGACCGAACAGCACCCCTGGCCGAGATGCGCCGCTGGCTCGGCCAGGATGCCGAGGCACCCGCGGCCCCACGTGCACTCCCAGTGCGACGCCATGAAGTCGCGATCGAACTGCCACTCGACCGACGGATCGGAGGGGTCTGCGATCACCACCGCATCGCCCGGCACCGCATCGCCCACCACCTGGCCGGCCATGTCGCGGACGGCGTCGTCGTCGGGTGAACCGTCGGTCGCGGGATGCATCACCGGCTGACGTTAGAGCCGGCGACAGCGGGGGAATGCGCGCTCGGAGGCGTGGGCTGCCGTCGCCGGCGGCACACTGTGGCCTGTGAGCAACGCCCATGCCGACCAGCACGGCAACGTCGAGCACGGACACCGCGTGCACGACTACGACCTCGTCATCATCGGCACCGGCTCGGGTAACTCGATCATCGGCCCCGAGATGGACCACTGGCGCATCGCCATCATCGAACGCGGCGCATTCGGCGGCACCTGCCTGAACGTCGGCTGCATCCCCACCAAGATGCTGGTGTGGCCCGCCGACCTGGCCCACCACGCTGCGCATGGCGAGGCACTCGGCGTGCGCACCCGGTTCGACGGTGCCGACTGGCCGGCGATCCGCGACCGGGTGTTCGGCCGCATCGACCCCATCGCCGAGAGCGGCCGGCAGTACCGGCACGGCCTGCCCAACGTCGACGTCTACGAGGGCACCGGCCACTTCGTCGGCGAGCGCACCCTCGAGGTGAACGGCGTGCAGGTCCGCGGCGAGCAGGTGGTGATCGCCGCCGGCGGACGCCCGTTCATCCCTGCGATCGACGGCCTCGCCGACGTGCAGTTCCACACCAGCGACACCATCATGCGGATGGGCGCGCTGCCCGAGCACCTCGTCATCGTGGGCGGCGGCTTCATCGGTGTCGAGTTCGCCCACGTGTTCGGAGGTCTCGGCTCGCGAATCACGTTGATCAACCGCAGCAGTCGGCTATTGCAGGCTGAAGATCACGACATCTCGGCCCGCTTCACTGAGATCGCCGCGCAGCGCTACGACCTCGAACTCGGCGCCACCGTGCGTCGTGCCCGCCGCGGCGGCACGGGTGTGCAGCTCGAGCTCGACACACCGCACGGCACCCGCACCGTCGAGGGCGATGCACTGCTGATCGCCACCGGTCGCGTGCCCAACAGCGACATCCTGCGCGTCGAGCACGGCGGCATCGACGTCGACGACCGGGGCAACGTGCGCGTCGACGAGTACGGCCGCACCAGCGCCGACGGCGTGTGGGCACTCGGCGACATCAACGGCCGGCACCAGCTGAAGCACATGGCCAACGGCGAAGCGAGGGTGATCCGCCACAACGTGATGCACCACCACGACCTGCGCCGCTACGACGAACGGCCGGCGCCGCACGCGGTGTTCAGCAATCCGCAGATCGGATCAGTCGGCCTCACCGAAGAGGAGGCTGCCGCCACCGGCGAGCCCTACTGCGTGGCGGTGCAGGGCTACGGCGGCTCGGCATACGGCTGGGCAATGGAAGACGACACCGGGTTCTGCAAGGTGATCGGCGACCCGCGCACGCGACGACTGCTGGGCGCACACGTGATCGGCTACCAGGCCTCGATGCTGGTGCAGCAACTCGTGCAGGGCATGCACCTCGGCAGCACGGTGGACGAGATGGCCGTCGGCCAGGTGTGGATCCATCCCGCGCTCAACGAGGTGAACGAAGTCGCTCTCCTGCAACTGCAGGAGGCCTTCGACCGCGGCGACGTCGTCACCTGATGACCTAGCCCCGCCGGAGCCTCTTACCGAACTCTCACCGGGGAAGGGTTGACGACTTACCTCGGTGGTGCATCGTGAGCACATCCCACGAGGGCACCGCCCACGAAGGGCCACCCACACCCGGTCCGGAACCCCCCGC
>JBJOMQ010000179.1:0-5316 GCA_046052275.1 Actinomycetota bacterium
CCCCGTGCAGCGTCGACGATCTCCGCAACGCACCGGTCGGCTACTGGGCTCTGGGGCACATTCACCTCCGTCGCGACCGCAACTCGCTCGGCCCGGGGCGTTGGTGGGCGTATCCGGGCAACCTGCAGGGGCGCAGCTTCAAGCCGGCCGAGTGCCACCCCAAGGGAGCCCTGCTGGTGCGCCTCGCCCACGATGGGTTCGAAGCCCCCGAGTTCAGGGCATGCGACACCGTCCGCTTCGCCTCGGTCGACATCGACATCAGCGAGGCGGGCGGCGTCGAGGAGTCATATGAGATGGCTGCCGACGCACTCGCTCAGCACGCGTCAGCCGCCGATGGGCGGCGCCTTGTCGCGCGTGTCCGCCTAGTCGGCCGGCATGCCCAGCATGCAGAGTTCCGCCGACTGGCGTCCGCCGGCAGCTATCTCGACAACCTGCTCGACTCCTTCCACGACGAACTCGGCACGACGATCGTTGCCGGAGCGGTCTCCGAGGTGAGACCTGCAGTCGACCCAGCCGAGATCCGAAAGGGCGACTCCCTCCTCGCCACGGCGCTGCAACGCCTCGATCAGCTCAGCGACGACGAGCTCCTCGCACTGGCCACCTCGAACGTCGCAAGGACGGCCGCCGAGGTACTGAGGAAGCCCGGGGTGTCGGTCGAGCGCCTGAGGCTGGGGGCCGAGCGGGCGCTCATCGAGGCGATCCATGACGAGGGAGCAGCGCTGCAATGAGACGTCTTCGCATCAGGCTCGCCCACGGCAAGTCGGTCGCTCCGCTGCGCGGACGATCTATCGATTTCGGCGATCACGACTTCGTCGTCGTCAGCGGGCCCAATGAGAGCGGCAAGTCGACGCTCGCCGAGGTGCTCTCGTGGGTGCTCGCCGGCCGGCGCAACGACCACGAGGCAGGCCTGCGCCTCGCCGCCTTCCCATCACCTGACACCACCACCGTCGACATCGAGGCGGCAATCGAGGGGACCGTCGACGGTAGTCCGTTCGAAGTGGGCCGCCTGTTCAAGATCCGGCGCCGCCAGCAGGGGCGCCAACCGGCCGAGCCTGCTCCCACGATCAGGGTGGGCGGCACCGCCCTGACACCTGCCTCGTGGGCTGGCACGATCGGCGTCGAGACCGGCGACGACTACTTCCGCAAGTACCGGATCACCGGCCCATACGACGCCGACAACCACGTCGATATCGGCGATCTGCTCGAGGCACTTGCGATGGGCGTGACGGCCACGGCATCGCCGCGTGGCGTGCTCGAGCGGCTGAGGGCTACTGCGGATTCGCTGGTGCCCCACCCCGACGGCAGGCTGAACGATCAGCGGGCGCTGAAGTCGCCGACCGACGCCCTCGCAGCCGCCAACGCCCTTCGCCAGCAGGCCCTCAGCGACGAACGGCGCATCGACACCCTGCAGGAGCAGATCACCGCCCTCGACAGCGACCGCCAGGCGCTCGAGGCCGAGCGACACGAAGTGGTCGTCGACAAGGCCGCTGCCGAAGACGCTCGCAGACTGCTCTCGGCACGGGCGGACCTTCTTGCCGCACAGCACGATCTCGATGCGCTGCGCGACGTGCCGTCCGCATGGGTCACTGCCCTCGACCACTTCGGGCAGCTCAGCGTCGCGCTCAGCCATCTCGGCGACGACGAGAGTTCCGAGGACATCGCGGCCACCGAACTCGAACAGGCACGCCTCCGGGCCGACCTGACGCCCGAGCAGGTGGCACACCTCGCGATCGACGAGTCCGACGTCGATGCCCTGTCTGCGCTCGATGCCAGGCGAGCACACGCGCACCAGCAGATCTCCGATGACCGCGCCAACCGCCCAGTGAAGGAACGCGACCGCGCCGATGCACTGCGTCGCGTCGCGGAACGCGCCGACGGGCTCGGCTGCTCGGCAGAGCAGTTGCTCGCCTTCGCCAGGATGTCAGCGGACGACCTCGCCTTTGGCGATCCGGTGAAGGCGTGGCCAGACGCTGAGGGGTCGCTGTCCACGGCCGCCCTCGCTCATGGGCGGGCGCACGATCATCGCGAGTCGACGGCCCGACACCGCGCCGACCTCGAGCGTCGCTGGAATGGCACCGGCGAGACGCGGGCACCCGAGGCCGTGCTTGGCGGCGGGACTGCGGCCCCCTTGCCGAGTGGTGCCGGTGGTGCCGTACGGAACGTCGCGTGGTGGCAGATCACGCTCGCGGCCTTGGCGGTCACCGGGGCGACTGCCGTGCAGTGGTGGCTGGGAGTCATCGCTGTTGTCGTCGTCACCGGGGCGGCTCTCACCGTTCTCCGCCGCACGCAATCGGCAGCGTCGGGCGGCCACACGCCCAGTAACGATGTCGTCGCCCTGGCCGGTGATCTCATCGAAGCCCGAACGGCTGACGCAGTGGCCGAGGCCGCGCTCGGCGCCGCGATTGAGGTCGAGCGACAGGCCATGGAGAACCTCGATCGGTGCCGGCAGCGGGCGCTTGCGGTGCTCGCCGAGTACGGCCTTCCCCAGATCGACACTGCCACCCGCGCAGCACGGCTCCGCGCCGAACGGAACCCCATCGTCGACGACGAGCGCCTCGTCGCAGGGCTGCAGCGGCAGATCGACGACCTCACGGCGGCGGCCGACGCTGCGAGTGCCGAGCTCGCAGCTGTCGACAGCGAGGCAGCGGCGATCGCTCAGCGGATCGGCGTTGCCCACCTAGGTGCCCAACTCGACGGCGCCACCGGCCGGCGGCTGCTCGACGTCGTTCGGGCCCGTCGAGCACACGACGCCAAGGTCGACCAGCTCACCAAGCGGCAGGCAGCAGTGGGCGAACTCCTCCCCGACCTTCCACCCGGGCTCGCCGCGGCGGCGATACAGGCTGAGGTCGAGGCGATGGCCGCCCTGCTGAAGAAGCGACGCGACTTCATGGCAGCGATCGCCCGTGCCCGCCAGTCGCTTGATACGGCCAACGAGCAGGCGAGATCGATCCTCGACGATCCCGAGACGAGCGAGCAGCTCCTCGACTTCCGCATCACCGAGCTCGACGACACGCTCACCGAGCTGACCCAGCGGCTCGACGGCTTGCTCGAATCGCGTGGTTCGCTGCTGCACCAGCTCGACGACATCACATCACGTGCCGACCTCGCCGCCATCAACCAGGCGATCGAACAGGCATCAGCCGAACAGCGCGAGGTTGCTACCGAGGGCGCTGCCTGGTGGGTCGCCCACCGGTTGGTCGCTGACGTGAAGGATGAGGTCGAGGCGAATCAGCAGCCCGAGCTCGTACGCCGGGCGAGCGAACTCGCGAGGCGCATCACTGGCGGACACTGGCAGTCGATCTCCACCGACGACGGCGAACTCGTGGTTCGCCAGGGTGCCGACTTCATCGCCCAGAAGAGCCTCTCGGCCGGCGCCCGTGATGTACTGCGACTCGTCATCCGACTCGCTGTCGCCGAGGCGCACAGTGCGAAGAAGGGCACAGCGCTGCCGATCATCCTCGACGACCCGACCGCGTCGGTCGACAGCACGCGGGCGCCCCGGCTGTTCGAGGTGCTGGCCGAGTTCGCCGTCCAGCACCAGGTGATCCTGATGACGCACGACGAGCAGACCATCGCCCAGGCCATCGCGGTCGGCGCCGTCGAGGTGCCCATCAACGGCGCATGACCCCCTCTTCGACTGCCGGCTGACAGCGCCCTACACGCCCAGTTCGGCGGCCCTCGCCAGCACCCGCTCGCGTTCGGCGCCGATGGTGGTCGAGTCGCCGTGGCCCGTGTGCACCACCGTGTGGTCGGGCAGCGAGAGCAGTCGGTCGCGGATCGAGCACAGGATGGTCGGCTCGTCGCTGTAGCTGCGCCCTGTGGCACCGGGTCCCCCACAGAACAATGTGTCGCCGCTGAACACCACGCCCGATGCCGCATCGTGGAAGCAGCAGCAGCCCGGCGAATGCCCGGGCGTGTGCAGTACGCCGAGCTCGTGGCCGGCGATTCGCACCACGTCGCCCGGTGACACCGACCCGTCGGGCTGCTCACCCGGCCACACCGCGTCCCACAGCATTCGGTCGGCGTCGTGCAGCAGGATCGGCGCATCGACCGCATCGCGCAGCGGCACGGCTGCGTTGATGTGGTCGTTGTGCCCATGGGTGAGCACGATGGCGCGTACCCGCCGGCCGCGTACGGCGGTGGTGATCGCCGCTGCATCGTGCGCAGCATCGATGACAACCACCTCGCGGTCGTCGCCGACGAGCCAGATGTTGTTCGTCACCTCCCATTCGCCGCCGTCGAGGGCGAAGATGCCGTCGGTGGTGACCAGCTCGATCGCCATCGGCTTAGAGCACCACGACCGAGCGCAGCACCTCGCCGCGCTCCATCTTGTGGAATGCCTCCTCGACTGCGTCGAGCGAGATCGTCTCGCTGACGAACTTGTCGAGCGGCAGGCGACCCTGCTGGTGCAGGGCGACCAGCATCGGGAAGTCGCGCGACGGCAGGCAGTCGCCGTACCAGCTGCTCTTCAGCGCTCCGCCGCGGCCGAACACCTCGATGAACGGCAGCTCGAGGGTCATGTCGGGCCGCGGCACGCCCACCAGCACCACGGTGCCGGCGAGGTCACGTGCCTCGAAGGCCTGGCGATAGACAGCGGGATGCCCGACAGCCTCGATGCACACGTCGGCACCGTTGCCGCCGGTCACCGACTTGATGTACTCGACCGGGTCGTCCTTGCTCGAGTTCACGGTGTGCGTGGCGCCGAACTGCCGGGCCAGTGCCAGCTTGCGGTCGTCGATGTCGACGGCGACGATCGTGTGCGCGCCGGCCAGCAGCGCCCCGGCGATGGCCGCGTCTCCCACGCCCCCGCAGCCGAATACCGCCACCGAGTCGCCCCGGCCGACGTTGCCAGTGTTGATGGCGGCCCCGATGCCGGCCATCACGCCACACCCCAGCAGGCCGGCGGTTGCAGCGGGCACGCCCGGGTCCACCTTGGTGCACTGGCCGGCAGCGACGAGCGTCTTCTCGACGAAGGCCCCAATGCCGAGTGCCGGCGAGAGCACCGTGCCGTCTTCCAGCGTCATCTTCTGCGTGGCGTTGAACGTGCTGAAGCAGTACCACGGGCGCCCGCGCAGGCAGCTGCGGCACGTGCCGCACACCGCCCGCCAGTTGAGGATCACGAAGTCGCCCGGAACGACATTGGTGACACCGTTACCCACTGCCTCCACCACTCCTGCCGCCTCGTGCCCCAACAGGAACGGGAACTCGTCGTTGATGCCACCCTCGCGATAGTGAAGGTCGGTGTGGCACACCCCGCAGGCCTGCACCTTGACCACTGCCTCGCCGGGGCCGGGATCGGGCACCACGATGGTCTCG
>JBJOMQ010000180.1:0-5295 GCA_046052275.1 Actinomycetota bacterium
GCTCGCACCGCATCAGGTGGCCGCTGCGCGGACCGTCGACTGGCGGTCGCTCGTCGGCATCGCAGGCTGAGCAGCCGTTGCAGGCGACGCGGCAGGAGGTGTGGCGGGCGTGACGGCTGAGCGCAGCGTGGCGCCCGAGGCGTCGGGAACCGTGTCGGGCGTCTTCTGGGCAGTCGCGACTGCGTTCTCCTATTCGCTGTCGGCAGTGGTCGACAAGGACCTGCTTGGTGCGCTCGGTGCGCCATCCCTGCTCTTCTGGCGCTTCGGGATCGCCACTGTCGTTCTCTGGGCCGTCGTCCTGATCACGCGACCAGCGCAGGGGATGCGCGTGCCAGGCGTCGCTCCGTGGCTGTCGCTGGTGATCGGCGTGATGTTCGGACTGCTGGTCTACGTAGGGTTCAAGTCGCTCGAGACGCTCGATGCGAGCGTCTACATCGTGGTCGTCTACGTCTACCCGGTCATTGTCGTGGTCGCATCGTCGCTGCTCGGGCACCGCACCTCGCCCGTGATGTGGATCGCGCTCGCGATGGTGATGGGTGGCATCGTCCTCACCGTGCCCGAGCTCTTCGGAGGCGTCGGAGAGATCGACACTCGTGGCATGGTGCTCGCCATTGCCCAAGCCGTGATGTTCGCCGCGTACATGATCGTCAACAGCCGCATCGTGCCGGCCCATGCCGACGGTACGGTCACGGCAGCCTGGACGGTGCTCGGCGCAGCGATCGCGCTGGCTCCGATGGTGGTCGCCGACGGCCTCGTCGTGCCCGACACGCAGTTGCTGGCGTTCGAAGTGCTCATGTTCGCGCTGGTGCCCACAGTCATCGCCACTGCGTGCTTCTTCCGGGCGATGCGGCGGATATCTCCCGGCGTCGTCGCGATGATCATGAGCCTTGAGATCGCCCTCGCGATCCTGTGGTCGGTGCTATTCCTCGGCGAGCGTCCCCGTGCCATCCAGTACGCCGGAGCCGGCGTCGTGATCGCCGCCGTGCTGCTCGCGCAGTGGGTGGGGCTGCGCGACGAGCGCCAGCGCATCCGCGAGCTCGAGGTGCTCGGCACGTCGTCAGCGCCCTGACCGGCACCCACCGCCCGTTGCAGGGGTCGAGTGCTACGTTCCGGCGATGACAGGAGCACCAGACACCAAGCCAACGGTCGGCCTCATCGGACTTGGGAATCTGGGCAATCCGATGGCCGTGAGCGCAATTGCCGCCGGCTACCGCTTCGTGGTGCACAGCCTCTCGAGAGATGAGGCGGCGAACCTCGAAGCGCTCGGCGCGCTGTGGGCCGACTCGGTCGCCGAGGTGGGAGCGCGCAGCGATGTCGTCATCACGGTGCTACCCGGCCCGCAGCAGGTACGCGAGATCATGATCGGACAGGGCGGTGCGCTCGCTCACATGCGACCCGGAAGCACCTTCATCGACATGAGCACCTCGTCGGCCGAGGTCGCCCGCGAGGTGTCTGAACGTGCCGCCCCGCTCGGTGTTGCGGTCATGGAGGCACCGGTGTCATTCCTCGCCAAGGCGCCCATCGGTGGCTCGCGGGCTGCTGCCTCGCTGCAGATATTCGTCGGCGGCTCGCGCGAGCAGTACGACCAGCACCTGCCGCTGCTTCGTGCCCTCGGCGGACTGCCGGGGCAGATCTACCACGCCGGCCCACAGGGCGCCGGCTACGCGATGAAGGTGCTGCTGAACCTGCTGTGGTTTATCTACGCGACCGGCACCTCTGAGGTGCTGGTGATGGCAGCACGTCTCGGCCTCGACATCAGGATGGTGCAGGAGGCGCTCTGCGCGTCGCCGTCGCAGTCGAACTTCCTCGAGTACGACGTGAACGGCGTGCTCGAGTCGGGTGACTACGACGAAGGCTTCACGATCGACCTCGTGTGCAAGGACCTCCAGCTCGCCCTCGGGCTCGGCGCCTCGACGGGCGTCGACATCGAGGTCTCTCGGCTGGTCGAGCAGATTCATCGACGCGCCCTCGCCGCATACGGGCCGAAGTCGGGCGAGATGTCGGTGGTGAAGCTCTACGAGGACGCTGCTGGGGTGCAGCTCCGGTCGCCAGCCCGGTGAGACGGTTCCTGAACTGAGGCGGCCGGCGCAGTGGCAGCGCTCAGGTGAGGGCACCATGTGCGAGGCCAACGGCGGCGCCGGCTGCCACGAGCCAGGCGGTGTTGGGCCTCCGCCATAGGAGCACGCTGGCGGATGCGATGCCGAGCGTCCACGTGAGCCAGTCGGTAAGCGCAGTGGCGGCGATGCGAGCGAGTGCCGCCGCCATCAGACCGAGCGATGCAGCGACGACTGCATCGAGCGCCGCACTGGCTGGCCGCGAACTGCGCACCCGCGGAAGGAGACGGTCGGCCACGGCTACGGCTGCGAAGCCGGGCGTGAAGATTGCGACTGTCGCCACCAGCCCGCCGGGGATCCCGCCGACCTGATAGCCCACGAAGGTCGCCGTGGTGAACAGCGGCCCGGGTGTCACCTGGCCGATGGCGATCGCATCGAGCAACTGCCGTTCGGTGAGCCATCCGAGTGTCTGCACGAGGTCGCGTTCGAGGAAGCCGATGAGCACGTACCCGCTGCCGAACAGCAGGGCGCCGACTCGCAGGAACGCCCACGCCAGGCGCCACGTCTCGACGCTGTCGCCGCCGGCAGCGGCTGGGAGCACCGGCAGCAGGAAGCTGGCCATGTCCTGCGGCCTGCGCAGCGCGCAGGCCGCACCGATGACCCCGGCTGCAACCAGGATGGGCAGTTCGCCGAGGCCGGCAGCCCAGGCGGCAGCAGCGGCACCGGCAATGAGCAGCGGCGAGCGGTGCCGCCACGAATCGGTGGCGGAACGGGCAAGCCCGACCACAGCATGGGCGATCACGCCGACGACGACAGGCAGGATGCCATACGAGAGGTCGACCGCCGTCGCCGTCGTGCCGTATCGCTCGTAGGCCCAGGCCAGTGCCATCACGATCACGACGGCCGGCAGCACGAACGCGGCACCTGCAGCTGCGAAGCCCGGCCACCCGGCGCGCCGCCGACCAAGCGCTGCCGCCAGCTCGGTCGAGCTCGGCCCGGGGAGCAGGTTGCATGCAGCCACCATGTCGAGGAACTCCCGCTCGTCGACCCAGCGGCGGCGGACCACCATCTCATCTCGCATCATTGCGATGTGGGCGACCGGCCCGCCGAACGCTGTGACGCCGAGTCGGGCGAACGCCGCAGCGACCTCGCGGGTCGAGGCCGTGCTCACAGCAGGGGAACGACGGTGAGCGCGATGCCGGCGAACTGCAGTCCCGCGGCAATGACCGTGAATGCGTGGAAGACCTCGTGGAACCCGACGACGCGGGGCCACGGGTTCGGCCGGCGAGTGGCGAAGCACAGCGCACCGAGCGTGTAGGCGATCCCGCCGAGCAGGATGAGCATAAAGCCCAGCGTGCCGAGAGCATCGGCCAACTGGGGCAGCACCAGCGCTGCCGTCCAGCCGACGACGATGAAACTCGCCCCCTTTGCGACTGGGTGGATGCGGGGAATCCAGTGGAGCGCGATGCCGGTCGCTGCACCGCCCCACACCGTCGAGAGCACGGTGGTTCGCCACGCCCCGTCGAGGCACACCCACGCCACCGGCGTGTAGCCACCGGCGATCGCAAGGAAGATTGCCGACCTGTCGACTCGCTGGGCGATCCGGCGGGCGGCAGGGCTCCAGCGCAACCGGTGATAGGCGGCCGAGGCACCGAGCATCGCTGACGTGCCGCCGACATAGACCGCCAGCAGCAGTCGTCCACCGGTTGACACATCGGGCACCGTGACGAGCGCTGCACCGAGGGCGAGCATCAGTGGGAACGCTCCGGCATGCAGCCATCCGCGCAGCACGGGACGCGACGGGAGGGCGGCAGTTGCCTCACCGGGCGCATCCAGCACGCCGTCGGTCGCGTCGCCGGAGCGGTAGGTCATGACGCGCTGTCGGGAGCGTCGACCGCATGACTGACAAGATCGGCGAGATCGCAGAACTCGAGTGCCGATACGTGCGTGCTCGCGAGCCGAACCCGTGGTGCGACTCCCGCCTCGAATGCCTCCTGCCACCGACTGGCACACAGGCACCACTGATCGCCGTCGCTGAGTCCCGCGAACCCGTACTGCGGCATGGGCGTGCTGAGGTCGTTGCCCACGCTGCGCGAGAACGCGAGGAAGTCGTCGGTGCAGACCACGCAAACGACATGCATGCCGGGATCATCGCCACGGTTCTCGCAGCATCCGGTGCGGTAGTACCCGGTGAGCGGGTCGAACGAGCAGGGCTGCAGTTCCTCACCGAGGACATTGATCTGGCGCATGCCCCCGACGCTAAACCGTGGAAGGGGTGCTGTGACACACTGGTTGCCACGTACTCGCGACAACGGCGTCGGGAAGGAACGGACAGCATGTCGAACGTGGGACCCCCGGCTGGGTCGACCGTCGGGTCTGCGTGGCTCGAGGAAGTGCGCGCCGCCATTGCCACAGCGCATGGACCTGAGGTCGCCGACGCTGTCATCAGCCGCGTATCGCCGCACGTGCCTGCCGGATACGACGAGCTGAGCTGGCCGAACAGCGCGACAGTCGACCTCCCGCTCGTGGACCGCCTCGCTGCGGAGGGACCCGATGCCGCACCGGCGACCGCGATGATGCAGTTCGCCGAGGCCGCACCGCACCAGTGGCGGTTCAGGATGTACCACGGCGACAGGGCGGTGCCGCTCGCCGACCTGCTGCCACTCCTCGACCACCTCGGATTCCGGGTCATCGACGAGCGGGCGTTCCGGTTCGACATGCCCTCGACTGCCGTGTGGGTGCACGACGTCGGCGTCGAGGTCGCCGTCGATCTGGTGTCGCTGTCGCCTGCCGAGGCCGCCGCCCGCCGCGCCGAGGTGCAGCGGGCATTCCTCGCCGAGTTCGCCGGCGAGATCGAGCTCGACGGCTTCAACCGACTCGTCCTGGCAGCAGGCCTGACCGTTCGCCAGGTGTCGGTACTGCGCGCATACGGCCGGTACATGCGTCAGATCGGATTCCCGTTCAGCCAGCAGTACATCGAACACACACTCGTACGCCATCCGACGATTGCCGCCGGCCTCGTCGCATGCTTCGAGGCGCGGGGCTGGTTCCATCACCACACGCCCCAGGTTGCGCATCAAGGGGTCGTTTACTTGGCGTTGCGGTGGGGTCACCCAAAAGTTATGTGCCACTCCGGCATGAATAACAGGATGCAGGCCGACAAAGCAGCCATTGTGGAAGGGGTGATCAAACGGGTACTCTTGCAGCACTTGGTGCCCAGCTGGCGTGCACAAGGGATACA
>JBJOMQ010000181.1:0-5288 GCA_046052275.1 Actinomycetota bacterium
TTCATCGTCACCGGCAAGCGTTTCGCCGAACTCCGCGAGCTTGGCGATGGCGCAGCCGAGGTGCGCCCAAGCCTTGCTGCGTACACTTCCGGCTACCTGCAGTCGGTGGTGTCAGCCAGCGTGACGGCGGCGCTGGTGACGTACTGCCTCTGGGCCTTTGAGGTGCGAGAGGTCGCGGGCACCTCGCTGCCGTTCTACGAACTGTCGATCATCCCGATGGCGATGGCTCTCCTGCGCTATCTGCTCGTGCTGGAGCAGGGACGGGGCTCGGCACCCGAGGAGATCTTCGCGTCCGACCGCGTCCTGCAGGTGCTGGGCGCTGCGTGGCTGGCAATATTTGCGGCTGGTGTCTATGCAGGCTGAGCCGAACCCGCTGTCGCTCGATGCCGTGCTGAGCCGAATCGAGGGCGTCGACGGCTGGCTCACCACCGGACAGGCGACGCTCCTGTTCGAAGCGGCGACACGCGTGCCGAGTAACGGTAGGATCGTCGAGATCGGCTCGTTCCGCGGCCGAAGCACGATCGTGCTGGCATCGGCAGCGGCGCTGGGCGCCGAGATCGTCGCGATCGACCCGCATGCGGGGAATGACCGTGGACCGAACGAGATCGAGGGCTTCGTCGCCGAGGCACAGTCAGACAACGAAATCTTCCTTGCGAATCTCACTGCGGCGGGCGTAGCGGGCCGAGTGCGGCACCTCAGGATGTTCAGCGACGCTGCGTTGCCCGTCCTGCCTGGGCCGGTCGATGTGCTCTACGTCGACGGCGCCCATCGCTTCGGGCCGGCGCGGGCCGACATCCGTGATTGGGGACGGCGCGTCGTTCCCGGGGGGACGCTGTTGGTGCACGACTCGTTCTCGTCAGTCGGCGTCACGCTGGCGATCCTCGTCGAGCTGATGTTCTCGAGCCGGTTCCGATATGTCGGGCGGTCGAGATCGCTCGCCGAGTTCTCCGCCGACATGCCCGCCGGTTGGCTGCCCCGCGTCGGCAACGCGCTTCGGATCGCAGGGACCCTTCTTTGGTGGGTGAAGAACCTTGCGGTCAAGACGATCATCGCCTTCCGACTCGGACCCATCGCTCGCCTCGTGATCCGCCGTGACCTCGAGTGGCCGTACTGATGGCTGCAGGCTCGGCGCATCGCGTCGCCCTGACGGGCTGGGGACGGACGAACCCGTCGGTCGCCGAGGTCCGACACCTCGACGCGGACGTGCTTCGCACTGCTGTTCTCGGCTGCGGCGCCCGCGGTGCACTTGTCCGCGGTCTCGGCCGGTCGTACGGCGATGCGGCGCAGAACGCCGGCGGACTCGTCGCGTTGCTGCCCGATGTCGGCGTGCAGGGTGGTGTCGGCGTTCACGGCGGTGTCGACGAGGGCGAGATCACGGTCGGCGCTGGAACCTCGATCGACGCGCTGCTGCGCATGATCATCCCGATGGGGTGGTTCGTGCCCGTCACCCCGGGTACTCGGTTCGTGACGGTGGGAGGTGCCATTGCCAGCGACGTGCACGGCAAGAATCACCACGTCGATGGGTCGTTCGGCTCGCACGTATCGAGGATGACGCTGCTGCGAGCCGACGGATCGACGGAGCTGCTCGATCCCTCGATGCCGCTGTTCTGGGCGACCGTGGGCGGCATGGGGCTGACTGGAGCGATTCTCGACGCGACGATCAGACTGGTTCCGATCGAGACAAGCCGAATGTCGGTGCACACGTCGAGGATCGAGGACCTCGACGCGTTGATGGCAGCGATGAGCGAGGACGACGAGAAGTTCCGTTACAGCGTGGCGTGGATCGACCTCATGGCGCGAGGGCGCAGTCTGGGCCGCAGCGTGCTGACACGCGGCGACCATGCCCGGGTCGCCCAGCTCGATGCGCGTGATGCGGGCGATCCGCTCGAGTTCGACCCGCGGCAGGTGGCGTCGGTGCCGCCGATCATCCCGCCGCCCGGTGTGCTCAACCGCCTCAGCGTGGCTGCGTTCAACGAGTTCTGGTTTCGCCGAGCTCCCCGTCACCGCTGCGACGAGCTGCAGTCAGTGTCAGAGTTCTTCCATCCGCTCGACCTCGTCGGCTCGTGGAACCGCCTGTACGGAGCGCGAGGCATGGTGCAGTACCAGTTCGTGGTGCCCTTCGGCGAGGAGGACACCGTGAGAACCGTCGTCGAGCGACTCTCCGACAGTCGGATCACGAGCTTTCTCGCGGTCTTGAAGCGGCTTGGTGAGGCGAATCCGGCACCCCTGAGCTTTCCGCGAGCGGGCTGGACCCTGGCTCTCGATGTCCCGGCGTCCTCGCCGGGCCTCTCGGGCCTGCTGCACAGCCTCGACGACATCGTGCTCGACGCAGGAGGGCGCCACTACTTTGCCAAGGACTCGTGCACTACTCGGGCAGCGATAGAGCGCGGCTACCCGCGGCTTGCGGAGTGGCGGCAGATCCGGACATCGGCCGACCCCGAACGCAGGTGGCAGAGCGACCTCGGCAGGCGACTGGGCCTGCTCGACTGATCGACGGAGTGGGGAGCAGACAATGGACAGCGCACTCGGCGAGCATGAGACGATCGTTCTCTTCGGCGGCACGAGCGACATCGGACTTGCTGTCGTTCGTGAGCTCCTCGCCCCTTCCACCCGCCTCGTCGTCCTTGCGTGCAGGGACGTCGAACGCGGCGAGTCTGCGGCCGTCTCGCTCCGGCATGGTGGCCTTCGCGTGGATGTCGTGCCGTTCGAGGCTACCGACGCCGCTGCGGCGCAACGGATTCTCGTTGAGGCGTCGTCGGCGCACGGCGACATCGACGTGGTGATCGTGGCGCACGCCCTCCTGGGGGAGGCGTCGACGACCTGCACCGACCCCGTGGCCGCCGCTCGACTCGTCGAGGTGAACATGGGCTCAGCAGTCGCAGCAGTCGTGGCGGCCGGCGAGTGCCTGAGGGGGCAGGGCCACGGCGACATCGTGGTGCTCAGCAGTGTTGCGGGGGAGCGAGTGCGTTCGTCGAACCCTGTCTATGGAGGGACCAAGGCGGGCCTCGACGGCTTCGCCCAGGGCTATGGAGACCGTGTGGCCGCCGACGGTGTGCACGTCATGGTGGTACGTCCCGGCTTTGTCCGCACGTCGATGACGCAGGGGATGAAGCCGGCTCCGCTTGCAACCAGTCCGGAGGCAGTGGCGTCGGTGGTCGCACGGGGCCTGCGACGCCGTCGGCGCATCGTCTGGGCACCTCCGCTCCTCCAGGTGGTCTTCGTCGTCCTCCGACACCTGCCGGCGACCGTGTGGCGCCGCCTTCCACTCGGCTGACCCGGTGCCAGAGTCGGTCTCGTCACACGCGATGGGCGCACACAGCGGATCTGAGCCGACGCTCGGTGACGTGTCGGCCGACCTCGTGGCGCGTGGCGTGCGCCGCGTGCACGTGCTGGCGTGGCGCGATCTCGACGATCCCGACGCAGGGGGAAGCGAGGTCCATGCTGATCACTTCATGCGACGCTGGGCGGGCGTCGGCCTCGACATCGTGCATCGCACATCGCATGCTCACGGGCGCATACCAGAGGACATCCGCCACGGCTACAGGGTGATTCGCAGAGGTGGACGGATGTCGGTCTTCCCACGGGTGGTTCTCAGCGAGTTGTTCGGCCGGATGGGTCCATTTGACGCCCTCGTCGAAGTGTGGAATGGCGTGCCGTGGCTGTCTCCGGTGTGGTGTCGCAGGCCGAACATCACCTTCATCCACCATGTGCACGGCCCGATGTGGGACCAGGTGCTGCCGGGGCCGATGGCGGCGGTCGGACGGCGCGTCGAAGCCTCGATAGCCCCGCCGCTGTATCGACGCACCCGCGTCGTCACGCCGAGCGAGTCCACCCGCGACGAGTTGCTGCAACTCGGCTTTCGCGACCACATGGTGACGGCGGTCAACAACGGCATCGACGAGGAGTTCAGCGTGGGTGGCTCCAAGGCGGCCGAGCCGACGGTCGTGTGCGTGGCGAGGATGGCGCCAGTGAAGCGGCATCACCTTCTGGTGGAGGCAGCGGTCGAGGCCCGCCGGTCGGTTCCCGACCTGCGACTGGTCCTCGTCGGAGACGGGCCGACGCGGCCCGCACTCGAGTCGCTCGTACGGGAGCACAGTGCCGCCGATTGGGTCACCTTCACCGGTCATCTCGACCGGGGACAGCTGGTCGAGCAGTACCGGCGGGCGTGGATCGTGGCGAGCGCCTCGCTCGCTGAGGGATGGGGCCTGTCGCTCACCGAGGCCGCAGCGTGCGGCACGCCGGCGGTCGCTACCGACATCAACGGCCATCGGAGCAGCGTCGTCAACGGATCGACGGGCGATCTCGTGCCACCCGAGCGATTGGGATCGGCGATCGCTGCCCTGCTGACCGACCACGATCGGCGACGTCGTCTCGCCGATGCCGCGGTCCGCCGCGCTGCGACGCTGACATGGGACAGCGCCGCACTCGGACTGCTGCGCGTTCTGCATGCCGAGGCGACTCGGCGGAGTCGCTAGCCGGGCAGCAGCCGCGTCCCCTGCTTCAGCAGGCGAAGGGCTCCCTGCCGGGCAATCGTGCGGTGGTGCGAGCGCCCACCATCCGCGACGGTGCGCCGGTTGTCGAGGAACCAGTCATAGCTGTCGGCCATCATCTCGGCATTCGACGAGGTGGCCCGCCATCCGATGAGCTCGGTGACGTGTGCAGTATCAAACCAGAGCGAACGCGAGTACATCATCCAGTGATATGGCGCGAACGGTGCAAGACGCAGCGCAGCAGCAGCGTGCATGACTGCGGCGGCCGGCCGGGCAGGAAGCGATCGCACACGCGAGCCGGTTGCCGCATGGTCGCACAGTGACTCAAGTGTCTCGCGCATCGTGCCGAAGCGGTCTGTGCCGACGTTGAGAAGGGCTGGACCTGAAGTGCCGCCGGCGAGACGACAGGCCTCGGCGAGGTCGTCGGCGTGGACGAATTGATATCGATTCGATCCGTCGCCGAGAACGAAGATGTCGGCCCCGTCGGCGACCCAGTCGAAGAGGATCCCGAAGATACCGAGTCGACCATGCCCGAGGATCGTGCGAGGCCGGACAATGGTGACATCGAGTCCGCGGCGCACGGCCTCAAGGCACGCCCACTCAGCAGCGAGCTTTGCCCGGCCGTAGTCCTCGACCGGCTGGGGCACGGTTGCCGGCAGCACTGGATTCGAATCGGGAATGCCGAACACTGCACTCGATGACGTGTGGACCACCTTGGCCACGCCAGCGTCGCGACACGCGTCAAGAAGTGTCAGCGTGCCATCGACGTTCACCGTGCGGAGCAGCGCCGGATTGCGG
>JBJOMQ010000182.1:0-5240 GCA_046052275.1 Actinomycetota bacterium
CCGGCGCGGATGGCCGACGGGCCAAAGGTGGTGGCACAGGTGCGGCACCAGAACCCCTGCTCGAACTCGGTGCCGCACGGTGCGTGCACCAGTGGCGGGCCCGGCTCGCCGCCGTCGGCGTGCTGCTCGGCCCAGCGGATGAGCGCGACGAGGGCGGGCGAGAGGGCGACGCCGGCGGGGGTGAGCCGGTATTCGTAGCGTGGTGGATGCTCCTGGTATCGCTCGCGGGCGAGGATGCCGCCGTCGACGAGGCGGCGCAGTCGGTTGGTGAGCACTGGCCGGGCGATGCCGAGGTCGGCGCAGAAGTCGTCGAAGCGGCGGATGCCGCGCAGTGCTGCTCGCACGATGAGGATGCTCCAGCGGTCGCCGACGAGGCGCAGTGTCTGGTCGAGCGTGCTTGCCGGTCGTGGTGTGTCGGCCATTCGTCGAGCGTACCGGCCGAGTGGGTTTCGTTTCAGAACTCACTCGGGCTAGGGTGCTGCCGATGCACAGCCTGCTCGAGAAGGCCCTCGACGACCTGATGGCCGATGCCCGGGCAGTGCGCGACCGAGTCCACGGCACTCGCGTCACCTATTCGCCGAAGGTGTTCATCCCGCTCACGATGCTGTGCCGCGACCGGTGCGGCTACTGCACGTTCGCACAGCCACCGGCCCGGCTCGCGTCGCCGTATCTCACGCCCGACGACGTTCTGCGCATCGCCTCGGCAGGGGCGCGCATGGGCTGCCACGAAGCGCTGTTCACGCTCGGCGAGGCCCCCGAGGAGCGGTATCCGATCGCCCGCGACTGGCTGCGCGAGCACGGCTACGACAGCACCGTCCACTATCTCCACGCAATGGCAGCGCTGGTGCTCGCCGAGACCGGGCTGCTGCCTCACGCCAACGCCGGCGCGCTGCCCGAGGACGACCTGCGACTGCTTGCCGACGTCGCGCCCAGCCAGGGCATGATGCTCGAGACGCTGCGCGGCGACCTCGCCTGCCATCGCGGCGCCCCCGACAAGACACCCGAGCGGCGACTCGCCACGCTCGAGGCGGCGGGTCGCGCCGGCGTGCCGTTCACGACGGGCATCCTGGTCGGTATCGGCGAGACCCGCGCCGATCGCATCGACGCACTCGTCGCCATCGCCGACTCGCATCGCCGCCACGGCCATGTGCAGGAGGTGATCGTGCAGAACTTCCTGCCCAAGGCTGGCACTGCGATGCACGACGCACCGCCGTGCGACCCTGTCGAGTTCCTGTGGTCGATCGCTGCAGCCAGGGTGCTGCTGCCGCCCGAGATCCACCTCCAGGCGCCGCCGAACCTGAGCGACGACTTCGGCGGGTTGCTCGACGCGGGCATCGACGACTGGGGTGGCGTCTCGCCGGTGACCCTCGACCACGTCAATCCCGAGCGGCCATGGCCGGCACTCGAGCGGCTGCGCGAGGTCACCGAGGCCCGCGGCTTCGCGCTGGCGCCGCGGCTCACCGTCTATCCCGAGTACGTGCGCCGTCCGGCGTTGTGGCTGCGAGAGTCCGTGCGCTTTGCCGTGCTCGACCGCAGCGATGCCGAGGGACTGGCACGCGACGACCCGGGTGCAGTGTGGCCCGAGCGCGTCACGGCGGCCGACGTCGTGCGCGACGGTGCCGAGGTGGTGCTGGTCGGCCATCGCAGCACCCAGTGGTATTCGGGCGCCGACACTGCTGCGCCCACGTTGCTGCCGGCCCGTGAGCAGCCGATCCGCGGCAGGGTGGCCGAGGTGATCGCCGGTGTCGAACTCGGCCACGAGCCCGGCATCGACGAACTCGTGGCGCTGTTCGGCGCACGGGGGCCGGAGGTGGTGGCCGTTGCAGCTCTTGCCGACCGCCTGCGAGTGGAGGCGGTGGGCGACACCATCACGTGGGTGCACAACCGGAACATCAACTACACCAACGTGTGCACGTTCAAGTGCCGCTTCTGCGGGTTCTCCAAGGGGCCGCTGAGTCTCAACCTTCGCGGCACGCCGTATCTGCTCACGCTCGATGACATTGCTCAACGCGCCCGCGAGGCATGGGCGCTGGGTGCGACCGAGGTGACGCTGCAGGGCGGAATCCACCCCAGCTTCGATGGCGACTACTACGTCGACGTGGCACGTGCGGTGAAGGACGCCGTGCCCGGCATGCATGTGCACGGGTTCACGGCCCTCGAGGTGACGGAGGGAGCCCGACGTCTCGGCGAAGACCTGCACTCGTACCTGCAGCGCCTGAAGGACGCCGGGCTCGCATCGCTGCCCGGCACTGCGGCCGAGATCCTCGATGACGAGGTGCGGGCCGTGCTGTGCCCCGACAAGATCACCACCGACGAGTGGCTCGACTGCCATGCCGCTGCGCACGACATCGGACTACGCAGCAACATCACCATCATGTTCGGCGCGATCGAGCATCCGATGAGCTGGGCGCGCCACATCGTGCGCACGCGGGCGCTGCAGAAGGCCACCGGTGGATTCACCGAGTTCGTGGGCCTGCCGTTCGTGCACATGGCATCGCCGATCTACCTGCAGCGTGCCGCGCGTCGGGGACCGACGTTCCGCGAGACCCTGCTCGTGCACGCAGTGGCCCGCATCGCCTACCGGGGGCTGATCGACAATGTGCAGCTCAGCTGGGTGAAGGTGGGCGAGACCGCCGCACTGCAGTTGCTGCAAGCCGGGTGCAACGACCTTGGCGGCACATTGATGGACGAGAACATCTCGCGCGCCGCCGGTGCCGCACACGGTCAGGCGATGACCGAGGAGCGCTTCGCGTCGCTCGTGGCGCCGCTCGGCCGACGGCTGCGCCAGCGCAGCACGGTGTACGACCTCGTCGACGCGCCGCGTCGTTGAGCCCGTGTGGCGTTGAGCCCGTGTGGCGTTGAGTCCGTGTGCCGCTGAGTGACGGGTGGCGCCGGGATGGCGGGGCGGCGGGCTGTTGTACGCTGTACAAGACGGCGTCGGACGCCGATCGGCGACCGCAGCACGGAGGAGGGCACGATGGCGACGGCACCCGCCCACTCGCCCGATGCCGCATCCAGGCCGCTCCGGGTGGCCATCGTCGGGTTTCTCCACGAGGCGAATTCCCTCGCCGACACCGTGCGACTCGACCGTGCGGTCGATCATTCGCGGTCGGCCGGAGGGCTCGCCGCAGCACTCGACGCCGCCGGCGCGATCGGCCGCCTGCGCGAACTGTGCGGGGCAGCGGCTGAGATCGTCTGCCTGCCGGTGTGGGACTTCGGTGCGGCGGGCCTCATCGAGGCCGCCGACTTCGACCACGTGCTCGCCGATGCCATCACTGCGTTGCGGGCAGCACTGCCGGTCGATGCCGTCCTCGTGTCGGGCCACGGCGCAGGACGCACGACTTCCGATCTCGATCCCGACGCGACGTTTCTTGCCGCAGTGCGCCACGCAGTCGGCGACGAGGTTCCCGTGGTCGTGGTCCTCGACTTCCATGCCAACGTGTCGGCTGCGATGTGCGCCGAGGTCGATGCCATCGTCGGCTATCGCACGAATCCGCATGTCGACATCGACGAGCGGCTTCGCGAGGCAGCCGACCACGTGCACCGCATGGCCGTCGACCGAAGGGCGGGCCACCCCGGCGGCACGGCTGTCGTCCGCTGCGCCGTGCCGATGGTGCTGCCGCAGATTGCCCAGCTCACCACTCGCGGCGAGACGCTGCACGAGGTGATGGCCCTCGCCGAGGAGGCGATCGTGCCACCGGTGCGCAACGTGTCGGTGTTCGGCGGCTTCTCGCTCGCCGACGTGCCGGATTGCGGGCTGACGGTCGTGGTGACGGCCGACGACGGTGGTGCGGCGCTCGCCGTGTCGACTGCCGAGCAGATCGCTGCTGCAGCGTGGGACCGCCGTGCTAGGTATCGGCTGTCGGTGGTGACGCTCGACGATGCCGTGGCACGCGCTGGCGCAGCAGCGCGCGGCGACACGCCGCCCGTCATCCTCGCCGACACATCCGACAATCCCGGCGGCGGCGCACCCGGCAACGCCACCTTCATCCTTGCTGCGCTGCACGACGCCGGAGTGCGCGGCGCAGTGATGGGCCTGCACTGCGATCCGATGGTTGTCGACGCGGCATGGACGGCCGGAGTGGGAGCGCGGATCGAGGCGCGATTCAACGATGCCAGCGATCGCCCGCTCGCCCGGCCGTTCACGGCGCCGGCCGAGGTGGTTGCGCTGTCCGATGGAGAGTTCGTGCCGAGGCGCGGCGTGTACGCGGGCACGGCCCGGCGCCCCGGCCGCTGCTGTGCGCTCGACATCGACGGCATCCTCGTCGCCGTCTCAGAGCGTCCCGTGCAGGCCGCCGACGACGACACGCTCTGCCATGCCGGTGTCGATCCGTCGCAGGCGCGGGTCGTGGTGGTGAAGTCGCGGGGCCACTTCCGCGCCGGGTTCGACCACCTGTTCACCGGTGCTCAGGTGATCGAGGTCGGTGCGCCGGGCGTGGCGACCAACGACCTGTCGGCGGTCGACTGGCAGCACCTTCGCCGGCCCGTCTTCCCGATCGACAGCGTGGCCGGCTTCGAGGCGACAGCCTGCATCGAGGGGGGCCTGGCCCGCCGGTGCAGCAGGTTCATCGGGGACAGCGCCGCCGCCATCCGAGGAGCCACGACATGACGGTGCGCGTGATCACCACGGGCGGCACGATCTCGTCGCACTGGGACGGCGCAACGTGGTCGAACATCGGCGGCGTCACACTCCTCAACGAGATCGCAGCCGGTGGCCTTGCCGCAGATGTGAGCGTCGTCGACGTCGCTGCGGGCCCGAGCTCGAGCCTCACGCTGGCAGCGATGTTCTCGATTGCCAATGGCGTTGCCGACTCTCTCGACGAGGCCGAGCGCAGCGACGATCCGCACGGCGCAGTCGTCGTGCACGGCACCGACACCATCGAGCTCACGGCGTTCGCCGCGCAGCTCGTCCTCGGCACCGATCCCGTTCGGCGGCCGGCGGTGTTCACGGGGTCGATGCGCGTGCACTCGCACCGGGCCCCCGATGGCCCTCGCAACGTCCGCGACGCTGTCGCCGTGGCGGCCGCCGACGCGGCCGCGGGACGAGAGGTCGTTGTGTGCATGGGTGGTGCACTGCACGCTGCCGACCGGGTTCGCAAGCGTGATGCTGCGTCGCTCGACGCCTTCACCTCGGACCCGCTGCAGCCCGTGGGATCGGTCGATGGCGGCGTCGTCGTGTTCGCCGCACCCGCAGGCATGCGCCCGGCACTCGGCCGGGTCGATGTGTCGATGCTCGAGCC
>JBJOMQ010000183.1:0-5216 GCA_046052275.1 Actinomycetota bacterium
GCCTCCTGGTCCTCGACCCGTACCGAGGAGTTGTTGGTCACGAAGAGGACGCGGTGTCCTGCTGCCCGAAGTCGGGCAATTGCGTCCACAGACCCTGAAATCGGCTCTCGCGTCAGCCACACAACGCCGTCGAGGTCGCACAAAATCGGGAACACGTTCGCACTGTAACGACCGGAGATGACAACCTGTCGGCGTGCCCCGGTTCGAACCATTCACCGCACTTCGCTATGCATCGTCGCTCCCGCTCGACGCCGTTGCAGCGCCGCCGTACGACGTGCTGTCGGATTCCGACGTCGACAGGCTCCGCCGGTTGCACCCCTCGAACATCGTTCACGTCGATGTACCCCGCGAGGCCGATGGTCCTACTCGCTACGACGATGCCGCCCAGAGGCTCGAGGCGTGGGTCGCCGAGGGAACCATGGTCGCTGATGCGACACCGAGCTTCACCCTTTACCGAATGTCGTTCACCGACTCGCAGGGGCGTTCCCGCAACACCGTTGGCGTACTCGGCGCGCTTGAGGTCGTCGACGAGGGCGCTGGTGGCGTGCTGCCCCATGAGCGAACCACACCGAAGGCCAAGACCGATCGCCTCGATCTCACGCGCGCCACACGGGCCAACCTCTCTCCGGTATGGGGCCTCTCGCTGGCCAAGGGCCTCACCTCGCTGCTGGCAGCACCGGCAACAGAGATGGGCTCATGCCGCGACGAGCAGGGCGTGCTTCATACCGTCGAGCGAATCGACGACACAGATCGAATCGCGCACATCAGCAAGGCCATCAGCGCCAGCCCGGTGCTCATCGCCGACGGCCACCATCGCTACGCGATAAGCCGCACCTACCGTGACGAGGTCCGCGCATCCGGCGCCACGAACTCCGGCGCCGAGCTCACCCTCACCTACGTCGCCGAGCTCGTTGAGAACCAGTTGTCGATCGACGCAATCCACAGGCTCTACTCGGGCATCGACGCCGACGGTCTGCTCGATGTCCTGCGACGCAGTTTCGACACTTCTGACGCAGGCGTGGTCGATGCCGGCACGGCGGGCGAGATGATGCGACGCGGATCGCTGTGCTTCGTCGGTCCCGACGGTCGAGGCACATGGCTTACGCCTAGGCGCGGCGCCTTCGAGGGTGTGAGGAACCTCGATGGGGCTCTGCTCGAGCACGCGCTGAGTGCCGCGGACGTCGAGGTGGCGTACCAGCACGGCGTCGATCACGTCACGTCCGCCGTTCGCAGTGGCGCCTGCAGCGCGGCAGTACTGATTCGCCCCACCGACATCACCGAGATCCGGCGGACAGCCGACGAGCGCCTGCTGATGCCGCCGAAGTCGACGTTCTTCACGCCGAAACTGCGCACCGGTCTCGTGGTACGCCGCCTCTGACGACGTGTGCAGCGCGGGACTGAGCGCTCATCATGCCCGTGAGGCATCGAAGATCGACTGGATGGCCGCATCCAGCGCAGCGTTGAACTCAGTGTCACTTTGCTGGGCCGAGAGCCCTTCGGTGAGCGCACGCGAGAAACTGGCAATCATCCCGTGGTTGCGCCGCAGTCGGTCGTTGGCCTCGTCTCTCGAGTATCCGCCCGACAGGGCGACCACCCGCAGCACCCGCGGATGGGCGACCAACTCTCCGTAGAAGCCGTCGGTCGACGGCAGGGTGAGCTTCAGCATCACGCGGTGCGTACCGTCGATCGACTCGAGATGCCGGAGGAGCGAGGCCTTCAGTAGCGACTCGGCCTCAGACTTCTGGGGGCTCTTGATGTCGACCTCGGGTTCGATGATCGGCACCAGGCCAGCGGCAAGGATCTGACGACCGACCTCGAACTGCTGGGACACGACGGCGTCTACCCCGTCGGCGTTGGCCAACTTGATGACGGATCGCATCTTGGTGCCGAACACGCCGTGTGCCGTTGCCCTGGCGAGCAGGTCGTCGAGGTGCGGCATTGGCTTCATCACCTGCACGCCATCCGCCTCGTCGGCGAGTCCCTTGTCGACTTTCAGGAATGGAACCACCTGCTTCTGCTGCCAGAGGTACTCAGCGCTGCCACGTCCCTCGACCTGCCGGTCCATCGTCCCCTCGAAGAGAATGGCCCCGAGCACCCGACTGCCGTCGAAGGCCGGGCTTGTCATCATGCGAGTCCGCATGGCGTGCATCAGGGCGAACATCTCCTCGTCGCCCGAGTAGCTGTTCGGCTCGATTCCATAGAGTTGCAGCGCCTTCGGCGTGCTGCCGCCACTCTGGTCGAGGGCGGCGATGAATCCCTCGCCCGACGCCATTCGGGCAAGCATCTCGTCGTTCACAGGGTGTCCTTTCGCGCCGCGGCACTCGCCGCTGGGCCGATGGTAGCCCTGCTCAGTCGTGTGCCCCGAGAGCCGAGTGGGCTCGCTCGACGATCCGGCGGACGCGTGCCCGCTGTCTGAGCAGGGCCACGTCTGATGCCACGACCTCAGTCCGACTCTGCGTCCCCGCAGCCCCACGGAAGAATCTCCGCCGAACTTCGCCGGCCACGACCACCACGTCACCCGACGACCATTCGGGTTCGGTTCGAGGATCGAACCACGCCACCGGAACCGAGGCAATTCCATGTTCTGTCTCGGTCGACACTTCGAGCGACCACAGCACCGAGCCAGACGCAAGCTCCCGCCGTTGCGGATCACTGCTGAGCCGACCAGAGAGCACCACGACGTTCATCACAACCCCCACCGACGGCCGCAGCCGTCGTCACATGATGTAGGCAGCGAGTGCTGCCCCTCGGAGGAAGTCGACGCTCAACCTACGCAAGGGGTGTGACGCGAGGGTGGAAGACAGCCCGTCAGCGGCCAAGCGTCCGGAGACGCTCGTCGACGTCGGCGAACTCGGCGTCATGCTGGGCGACCAGCCTGAACCAGCGGCGGGCGCTGACAACGTTGCCGAGGCGGTCGTAGAGGTCCGCAACGACGTACCACTGGCGCAGGTGGAAGGGACGAACCTTGCGACCTGACCGCTCAGCGTCGGCCATCGCCTTCGACATCACCTCGAGTGCCCCCGCGATGTCGCCTCGGTCGGCCAGCGAGCCGGCTGCGACGATGCGGCCCTCCGCCATCAACTCAAGGTCGGGTGACGCCTCGCGTAGCTCTCGCCATAGCTCGTCCACCTTCGCGTACCGACGCAGCGCCCGGTAGCAGTCGGCAAGGACGGCATGATGACGCACGGATCCATCCAGACGACGCGCCACCTCCAGTTCCTGCGCCGCCTGGCGCCAGCGTCCCATGCGGTATAGCGCGAGCCCTGCGATCTCGTGGGCGAACGCCACATCGGGGAGCTCTCGCAGCACCGGCTGCACCATGCGTCGCGCGTCGGCGAAGCGCTCTCTGTCGAGTGCCTCTGCCGCCGACGCAAGCCGCTGCTCGTAGCGCTCGAGGCTTCCGGGAGCGCCCGCCTCGATCAGTTCCTCGCGCACCTCCGGCGCCACATGCCGCTCCCGCTGGCGTCGCTTTCCAGGCTCGACGTGCTCGTCGACTCGCCTCGGGGCGGCGTTGTCCTCGTCGCGTGCGCTTCCGCCTCGAGCACGATTCGCTGCGCGACGAGCCTCGTCGCGAACCGATCCCTCGTCGACCCAGATCTCTGCTGGTGAGTCCGGGCGCTCAGCCGGTGGACGCTCGGCACGCGGCCCACGGCGCTCGCGTACTTCTTGCGCCCTGCGCTCTGCAGCGGTCAGTTGCCGCTCGACGCGGCGGGGTGCGACGCGACGCTGACTATCTCCTGACCGGCCTCTGCCCGGTGCGTCGCCATCACGACGCGTGGGCCGACTGGCTCCGTACCGTGAGGCTCCCTGGCGCGCACCCGGAGGACCGCCCGCACGTCCGCCGGGACGGCCGCCCCGCGAGCCGCCGCTGCCCCCTTCGTCGGGCCTCTCACTCGACGCTCGCCGTGGAGCACCATCGCGGTTCGAGCGCACTCCTCTCGCGCCCTGGACGTCGCCGGAGCGCATCCGGCGCTCCGGACCGCCATCACGCGTCCGCCCGCCGCGGGGCGCCCCACGAAAACCACCAGCATCGCCGGCATCACGGCCAGCGGTGCCCCCAGACGATCGACGATCGTCACCTCGCCTCAGATCCGCGGCGTCTCGACCTCGACGTGGCGCTGCGTCGTAGCGTCCGTCGACGCTACGTCGAGTCGACTGGCCGCCTGACCCATCGCGGCGCCCGCCACCAGTTCCGCCGCCCGCTCGGCGTGCATCACCTGACCCACCTCGGCGCCCGTCACCGGTTCCACCGCCCGGCCCGGTCCGGCGTCCGTCACCCGATCCCGTTCTGCGCCCCTCACCAGCTACGCCGCCCACTCGGCGTGCGTCGCCTGAGCCAGCTCGGCGCCCGCCACCCGACCCAGTCCGGCCGGCGTCGCGCGCTGGACGACCAGATCCCGCCGCGCCACCGCTCGTCCCGGCGGACGAGCCTGTGCGCCGAGGTCGCCCATCGCGGCCGGCGGGCGAGCCCTGACGACCGGCAGCACTCGAGCGAGACCCTGACGACGCCCCCCGTGAGCCGCCTCCGCTACTGCGAGGACCCTGCGGGCGCGGCGAGGATCGAGGTCGTTCAGGCACGGTTGCCGAGCCTAGGGCCAAAAAGAGCAACGACGCCCCATAAGGGGCGTCGTTGCGAGCGAAATCCGGCGGCGACCTACTCTCCCAGGGGGTCTACCCCCAAGTACCATCGGCGCTGGCAGTCTTAACTTCCGTGTTCGGGATGGGAACGGGTGTGACCCTGCCGCTATAGCCACCGAAATCTATTGTCAAGGAAGGCGCATCCTCTTCACCGAATTCGGTGAAAGGAGGCGCGGCCCTCCGAGCACTCCAGAGCAAGCACGAGCGTGTTCAAACCAAGCCCTCGGCCGATTAGTACCGGTCGGCTACACGTGTTACCACGCTTACACCTCCGGCCTATCAACGTGATGGTCTTGTCACGGGCCTTACTGCGTTGACCGCATGGGTGTCCTCATCTTGGAACGGGTTTCCTACTTAGATGCTTTCAGCAGTTATCCCTTCCGGAGGTGGCTAATCTGCCATGCCCTTGGCAGGACAACAGACACACCAGAGCTCCGTCCGTCCCGGTCCTCTCGTACTAGGGACAGCCTTCCTCAAGACACCTTCGGCTGCGGAGGATAGGGACCGAACTGTCTCACGACGTTCTGAACCCAGCTCGCGTACCGCTTTAATGGGCGAACAGCCCAACCCTTGGGACC
>JBJOMQ010000184.1:0-5202 GCA_046052275.1 Actinomycetota bacterium
CCCAGCGTGGCGATCACCGCTGAGCGGATGTCGAGCCCGTGTGCCGACAGCGCATGCGACACCCTGTACAGCACCATCGGCGCATCGGGGGCACGGACCTCCACGAGCGTGGTCGCGTCTGACTCGGCGTTGCTGACGAGCACCTCCAGCCGAGGCGGCACCGCAGCCACCGCTCGTCGCCGCCGGGCGCGCTGACGCATCAGCGCGGTCACCGCGTCGCCCACCTCGAACTCACCCGCCACCGCTGCCGATAGTTCGCGGCCGACCACTGTCCAGTCGACGGGCGAGTCACCTGACCGCGCCACCCTGAACTCGTCAATCGCCGTGCCGTCGACGGTGAATGCCGAGGCACCGAGGACGTCGAGGCCGCGGAGCGCCAGGACACCGGCAATTGTCGCGAACAGGCCTGAGCGGTCGGCTCCCGCGATCCGCACCAGGTCGACGGATCCGTCGGCAACATGCACGACTCGCACCCCGCCCGCACCTGCCGCTGCTGCGAGATCGGCAAGGTCGGCCGGAACGATGATCTCGACGCGGTCAGGCACCCCGTGGCGGATCACATCGGCAGTCCGGTCGACCAGTTCGTCGACGAGGCTCGCCTTCCAGCTCGACCACGCTGACGGCCCCGTGGCGCGGCTGTCGGCCTCCGTCAGCGCACGCAGCAGCTCGAGCGTGGTGATGTCGCCGACCGCTGCCGACACATTCGCCGCAGTGCGCGGATCGGCGAGATCTCGACGCGTCGCCGTCTCGGACAGCAGCAGGTGATGCCGCACGAGCTGGGTCACGACCGCTGCGTCAGCCTCGTCGAAGCCCATTCGCGGCAGCACCGTTCCGCACAATTCGATTCCCACCTCGGTGTGGTCGCCGGGTCGACCCTTGCCAAGGTCGTGCAGGAGCGTGCCAACGAGCAGCAGGTCGGGCCGCTTCACGTCGCGGACGAACTCGTTCGCGTTCACCACCGCCTGCAGGAGGTGGTGGTCCACCGTGTAGCGATGGAACGCATTGCGCTGTGGCCGGCTGCGGACCACCTTCCACTCGGGGAGGAACCTGCTCCAGAGTGCATACCGCTCGAGTGCCTCTGCTGTGGGCACGAGCCACCGGCCGGAGCCGAGCAGGCTGAGGAACGCCCGGCGCGTCGCCTCGGTCCACGGTTCACCGGGCTCGACGCCCCTGCTGGCAAGCAGGCGCAGCGAACGCGCCGACATCGGGAGGCCCGCATGCGCCGCGGCAGCGGCAAACCTGAATACCGCCGACTGCTCGTCGAGGTCGGTGCCTGCTGCGATGTGAGCCTCGCCGTCGACGACGACCACGCCGGCGGTGATCTCCGGCGGCGAATCGTCCGCATCCGCTGCGACATTCCCCTCGAGGCGAGTAGAGCGGCGGCGCAGCAACGAGCGCTTGCGCATTCTCGAAGCGCTGCTCGCAGACTCCCCGGGTTCTTCGAGCAGGGCCCCGATCCTCCACCAGAAGCGATCGCTGGCCCACTCGATGGCGTGGGCCGCGCCGGCAATGGTCAGCATCAGGGCGTCGGCATCCGCATACCCCATCGCCGAAGCCACGCGGTCCTGCTCCTGCAGCAGCAGTGTGTTCGATGCAGTGCCGGTGGCGCGGTGCAGTTCGCACCGCGCTGCCAGCAGCAGCTCGGCGGCACCGGCCAGGTCGTCGAATGGCTCCTCGAGGGCCGCCACCACATCGGCACGGCCGGTCTGCAGCGCCCAGCGGACCATGTCGTGGTCGCGCAATCCACCGCGCCCGTCTTTCAGGTCGGGTTCGAGCAGTGACGCAACGGTGCCGGTCCGCTGCCAGCGCTCCTCGGCAGAGGCCAGCAGACGGGCCAGCCACGCCAGACCGCCCGCCCGCCACTGGCGTTGGGCGTCGGCCAGCGCGCCCGCCGCTGCACCCGCATCGCCTGCCACGCACCGCGCCGTCAACAGGCTGGTGGCCGTGTCGAGATCGCTGGCTGCGAGCTGCAGCAGCGACCCCGCCGTGTGCACCGCCTGGCCCAGCTTCAGGCCGCCATCCCAGAACGGATACCAGAGACGCTCCGCGGCCGTACCGACTGCCCGGTCATCGGCACTGTCGGGGTGGAGCAGCACCACGTCGATATCGCTCCCGGGGGCGAGCACGCCGCGGCCGTAGCCGCCGGTGGCCAGCAGCGCCCATCCCCCAGGCAGTCCGTCGGCGAGGCTCTCGAACCACGAGTCGGCCTGCTGGGCGAGTCGGCGGGCGAGCGGGCGCCCCGACATATCGGGATCTCCCACCACCTGCGCACGCATGCGACGGATGGTGGCTGCGTCGACGGCAGTCATCGGATGTCCTCAGCGTCGTGGCTACCGGCCACCGGGCCCACGCAGTGGGGCACGGCGCGATGCGGCGAGCTGCTCAGATCGCGGTCGGCCCGGTCTCGCCCGTGCGGATGCGCACGAGCGCGTCGACGGGTGTCACCCAGATCTTGCCGTCGCCGATCTTGCCGCTGCGCGCTGCCTCGGCGAGCACGTCGACCACTGCGTCGACGCGCCCGTCATCGGTGACGACCTCGATCTTCACCTTGGGGACGAAGTCGATCTGGTACTCCGCGCCGCGGTAGGTCTCGGTGTGACCGCCCTGCCGGCCGAAGCCGCGCACCTCGGTGATGGTCATCCCTTCGACACCGGCCGAGCGCAGGGCCGACTTCACGTCGTCGAGCTTGAAGGGCTTGATGATGGCAGTGATCAGCTTCATGTCGTCTCGTTTCTCGTGTGGCCGGTCAGCGCAGTCCGCCGGAGTGGTATGCGGTCTCGCCGTGCAGGGCGAGGTCGAGGCCGGTCGCCTCGTCGTCGGCGTCGACCCGCACGCCGATGGTCGCCTTCAGCAGCCGCATGATCGCGTAGGTCAGGACGAACGACCACACGATGGCGGCGAGGTTGGCGAGTGCCTGCTCGGCGAGCAGGCCGGCACCGCCGCCGAAGAAGATGCCCTCGTCGAACTCGGCTCCGAAGAACGACGGGTCGGCGAAGAAGCCGATCAGCAGCGAACCGAGCAGGCCTCCGACGAAGTGGACGCCCACCACGTCGAGGGCATCGTCGTAGCCGAGCCTGCTCTTCAGCTTCACCGCGTAGCAGCAGACGACGCCGGCGATGAGGCCGATCCAGATCGGGCTTGCTCCGGCGACGTAGCCAGCACCGGGCGTGATCGCCACCAGGCCGGCGACGATGCCCGAGGCGGCGCCGAGGTTGGTGGGGTGCCCGTCGCGCCGCCACTCGACGATCACCCATGCAAGGCCACCTGCAGCGGCTGCGAGGAACGTGTTCATGAACGCCTGCGCAGCAGTGCCGGTGGCCCCGAGTGCCGAGCCGGCATTGAATCCGAACCACCCGAACCACAGGATGCCGGTGCCGATCATCACCAGCGGCATGCTGTGCGGCGGATGCCCTTCCTGCGGCCATCCCTTGCGCTTGCCGAGCACCAGCACGGCCGCCAGTGCTGCGATGCCTGCGTTGACATGGATCGCCGTGCCGCCGGCGAAGTCGAGCGAGCCGCGCTGGCCGAGCCAACCGCCGTACACCCACTTGAACACCGGCACGTACACCAGCAATGACCACAGCGGCACGAAGAGCGCCCATGCCGAGAACTTCATCCGGTCGGCAACGGCACCGCTGATGAGCGCAGGCGTGATGGCAGCGAACATGCCGAGGAAGGCGATGGTGGCCAACCGGACACCACCGTCATCGATGCCGACGCCATCGAGCATCCAGGCATCGAGGTTGCCGATGTAGGAGTTGTCGAGGGGCACCTGCGACAGCGAGTAGCCGATGAGTACCCACAGGACGGGCACGATCAGCACGCAGTAGAAGTTCATCATCAGCATGTTCAGCACATTTCGCGTGCGGTCCATGCCGCCATAGAAGAAGGCGAGTCCAGGTGTCATGAACAGCACGAGTGCTGCCGACACCAGGATCCACGCGACATTGCCGTTAGTGGCTGGGTCCATGTCCGTCCTCAGGGTTGCGTGATGCGGTGGGAGGACGATGACGTATGCCTGTTTCAGGCGTGTTTCGGGATGCCGACCACACGGTGAACAGCCTGTGCGGCAGCCATTCGGCATGCCGGGTGGCGAGGAGGCCGGGACCCGGCACCTCGGAGCGGCGGCGTAAGGTGCAGCGCATGACCGACACGTTGCAGACACCCGCGCAGGCCGGCCGCTGGACCGCCCAGTGGAAAGAGCTCTACGCCGAGGTCATCACCACGGGGCTGTGCACCGGCTGCGCCGGGTGCGTGGTCACCTGTCCGCACGACGTGATCGGCTACGAGCACGTCGAGGGCAAGTACAAGCCCTTCCACCTCGAGGAGGAGCTGGGACTCGACAACTGCGTGCACGGCGAGAAGGGCTGCACCACCTGCACCCGGGCGTGCCCGCGATTTGGCGCATGGGAGCCCAGTGCCGACATGCACCTCTTCGGACGGGTGCGTCAGCCCGACGAGATGGCCGGCATCTGGCGCCAGCTGCTGCTCACGCGCGCCACCGACAGCGACCAGCACCAGCGCGGGCAGGACGGCGGCTTCGTGTCGGCGATGCTCATCTGGCTGCTCGACAACGATTACATCGAGGCGGCGCTCGTCAGCGGGGTCGAGGACGACGATGCCTGGAAGGCCAAGCCCGTGCTGGCCCGCAACCGCGACGAGGTGCTGGCCACTGCCGGCAGTCGCTACACCTACTGCGCCAATCCCCTCGCGCTGCGCGACGCCAAGGAGCAGGGCCTCAGCCGCCTCGCCCTCGTCGGCATGGGCTGCCAGACCAGTTCGCCGCCCACGATGTGGGACCGCAAGGCGGGCAAGGTGAGCAAGCCGTTCCTCTTCAACATCGGCCTGCTGTGCAGCAAGACATTCGACGACGCCATCTTCCCAGAGCTCTTCGAGGCCAAGTACGGGCTGAAGAAGCAGGACATGGTGAAGATGAACATCAAGGGTGTCTTCCAGATCTGGATGCGCGACGGCTCGTACCACGAGATCGACCTCAAGGAATGCCACCAGTGGACGCGCGAGGGATGCAAGCACTGTCCCGACTTCGCCGCTGAGCACGCCGACATCTCCACCGGCGGCATCGGCAAGGACAACGACTGGACGCTCACCATCGTGCGCACCGAGCTGGGCGAGGAGGTCATCAACCGGATGATCAGCGACGGCGTCATCGAGGCGCGCCCGGCGCAGGAGGACGAGGTGGCG
>JBJOMQ010000185.1:0-5034 GCA_046052275.1 Actinomycetota bacterium
GTCGGGTTTCGCCGCGGTGCGAAGGCCGAGCGCCGCCGCCCGGTCGCGGACCTGGCCCTTGGTGAGGTGGCCGATCGGGAACAGGGTCCGCCGCAGCTCACGCTGGGGAAGCATGTGCACCACGTAGCTCTGGTCCTTCTGCGGATCTGCGCCGCGGCCGATGCGTAGCTCGCCGCCGACGTCGACGATCTGCGCGTGGTGCCCAGTGGCGACAGCGTCGAAGCCGAGCAGGTCGGCGCGCTCGGCAAGGCGCTCGAACTTCAGGTGACGGTTGCACTCGATGCAGGGGTTCGGGGTGGTGCCCTGCGCATGGGCAGCGACGTACGGGCCGACTACGTGCTCGTGGAAGTCGTCAGTGAAGTTGAACACGAGGTGGTCGATGTCGAGCTGCTGCGCCACGCGTCGGGCGTCGTCGACATCGGCCACCGAACAGCACCCGGTGTCGCTCTCCCCGCCCCAGAGACGCATCGTGACGCCCACCACCTCATGGCCGGCATCGAGCAACTCGGCGGCGGCGACCGACGAGTCGACACCGCCGCTCAGGGCCATCAGCACCCTCATCGCGCCACACTCGCACGACGCACGCGGCGAACAGCGGCCACCATGGCCGCAGTGGCGCGATCGACGTCATCGCATGTCGTGGTACGACCGAGCGTGAGTCGCACCGCGCCTCGAGCCAGCCGAGGCGACACGCCCATCGACGCGAGCACATGCGACGGCTCCATGGCGCCGGATGCGCACGCCGAGGCCGCACTGGCGCACACACCGGCCTCATCGAGCAGGTAGAGCAGGGCCTCGCTCTCGGCACCGTCGACGCAGAGGTGTGCCGAGCCGGCAACCTTTCGATTCCGCGGCACGGTCTCGATGATGCCGGGATCAGCACCGGGGAACTCGGCAGCGACACCTGCCACGATGCCGTCGACCAGCCGGTCGCGGAGCGCTGCGATCCGCGGCACCTCGCCCTCCCGCTCGCTGTCGGCCAGCTGCAGCGCCACCGCAAGCCCGACAATGCCCGGCACGTTGAGCGTGCCGCTGCGCCGATCGCGCTCTTGGCCGCCGCCCACCAGCAGTGGCGACAGCGCATGCCCGGCGCGAACGATGAGCGCGCCGATGCCCTTCGGACCGCCGAACTTGTGCGCCGAGAGCGACATCGCGTCCACGTGCTGCCAGATGCCGCGGAGGTCGAGCCAACAGGCCGCCTGCACGGCGTCGGTGTGGACGAGTGCCGATGGCGACTTTGCGCGAACGAGGCGGGCCACGGCGGCGAGGTCGGTGATCGTGCCCACCTCGTTGTTGACGGCCATCGTGCTCACCGCACCAACACCGTCGTCGAGGAGCCCGGCGAGGCAGTCGAGGTCGATGGCACCGTCGGGTGCGACGGATGCGATGTCGCCCCCCGCACGGTGCACGGCCTCGAGCACGGCGTGGTGCTCGGCGTGCGAGCACACGATCCGTCCTCTGCCGGCTGCGCCGAGGATCGCTGCGTTGTCGCTCTCAGTGCCCCCACTGGTGAACACCACCTCGCCAGGGTCACAGCCGACTGTGACGGCGACGCATTCGCGAGCCTCGTCGACTGCCCGTCGAGCGTCGCGGGCGGCACGATGGCTGCCCGACGGGTTGGCGAACCGCTCGCCGTAGAACGGCGCCATCGCGTCGAGCACCTCGCGGCGCACCGGCGTGGTGGCGGCGTGGTCGAGGTAGGTGAGCTCGGCGGGCAGCGCCATGTCTGCAGCCTATGGTGGCCACGAGGTCCGCCGACGGTGAAGACTCATGCCGTGCGCGGCTACGACGACGACACGTACGGCGAGTCATTCGCCGACGTCTACGACGACTGGTACGCCGACGTCAGCGACGCAGCCGCGCTGGTCGCCCTCGTCGAGGCCGAGGCGCGTGCTGCAGCGCAGCGCAGCGGCGGCGATCCACCGGTTGCCGTCGAGCTCGGCGTCGGCACCGGACGTCTCGCCGTGCCGCTGTCGCTCACCGGAGTTGCCGTCGTCGGAATCGACACGAGCGCAGCGATGCTCGAGCGGCTCAGTGCCAAGTCGGCCGCGGCCGGCACCGCCGTTCGCTCCCTGCGCGGCGACATGGTCGATGCACTGGCAGGCCTCGCAGGCCAGCCGTGCCACGTCGTGTTCGTGGCCTACAACACACTGTTCAGCCTGCCGACCTCCGAGCGACAGCAGGGCTGCTTCGATGCCGCCGCAGCGGCACTGGTGCCGGGCGGCTGCTTCATCGTCGAGGCATTCGTGCCGGTCGAGCCGGACGGCGAACCGCTCGAGGGAGGCGGCGCCGGTCGGCAGGCGGCGTCGAGGCGATCTGCAACCGTCGGCGTTCGCTCAGTCGCCGCAGATCGAGTCGTGCTGCGTGTCGACGTCGCCGACCCCGCCGCACAGCGAGCCGAGGGCCAGTACGTCGAGATCACCGAGTCCGGCGGTATCCGCCTGCGCCCGTGGAGTATCCGCTGGTCGACCCCTGCCCAGCTCGACGAGATGGCCGGGCGGGCGGGCCTTCGCCTCCGGCAGCGCCACGCCGATGCGTCCGGCACCCCGTTTGATGCCGACTCCGACCGGCACGTGTCGCTGTACGAACGGCCCGGCGAGCCGGCCTGAATTCCGATCCCGTCCGCCCCGCCCACGCGTTCGCGTCGTAGGCTGACGGCACTGTGAGCCAGCTCCGCCTGAATCCCCTCACCGGACGGTGGGTCACCATCGTCGCCGACCGGGCACGCCGCCCCTCCGACTTCGCCCCCCGCAGCGCCCAGGTCGAGGCTGGGCCGGGCCGACCGTGCCCGTTCTGCCCCGGCAACGAGGAGGCGACGCTGCCGGCGCTCGAGTCGCTCGACGAGGGCGGCCGCTGGAAGATGCGCGTCGTCCCCAACCTGTACCCGGCGTTCGACGGCGACGAGTCGTTCTCGGTGCACCACCATGGCCCGGTGCACGTGGAGGCGGCGGCGAGCGGCATCCACGAGGTCTTCGTCTACACGCCCGACCACGACGGCGGACTGCACCTCGCCACCGACGACGAGCTCGGCGAGATGATGCTGCTCCTGAAGCGCCGCCTGCAGCAGCACGCTGCCACGAGCAACATCCGCTACACGCAGGCCATCATCAATCACGGCCGGGAGGCCGGTGCATCACTCGCCCACCCGCACGGCCAGCTGCTCGGCCTGCCGTTCGTGCCCGGCGAGATCCTCGAAGAACAGCGCGCCTTCACGCGCTTCGAGGGCGGCTGCATCTTGTGCGCAACTGTCGAGGCCGAGATGGTCGATGCCAAGCGTGTCGTCGGCGCCACCGAGCACGCGCTCACGATCAGCCCCTACTGGGCGGGCTCGCCGTTCGAGTTGCTCATCATTCCCCGTCACCACGACCTCCACATCACTGACTCGGCCGACGCCACGCTCACCGCAATGGGCATCGCCATCCGCGATTCGCTGCTGGCGCTCCGCGAGGCCCACGGTGACGTGGCGTTCAACCTCGTGGTCCACACGGCGCCGCATCACTACAACGGCGTCTATCACTGGCACGTGCATCTGTTCCCCAAGCTCGTCACCACCGCCGGGTTCGAGCGCGGCACGGGCGTGATGATCAACATCGTGCCGCCCGAAGATGCTGCCGAGCACCTCCGCAAGGTGCGCATCGACGCCTGACTGCGTCGATCGATCCGGACCTACTCGACATGACAGGCGGCGCTGAGCACACGACCGCAGGCGACCGTCTCAGGTCGCTCGGGCGAATCGTCGTCGGCATCGAGATCGATGCGACGCCCGAGCAGGTATGGGCGGTCGTCGAGCCCGTCGAGCGCCATGTCGACTGGATGCACGATGCGGTGGCGATCCGATTCACCGGCGAGCAGACCCGTGGTGTCGGCACCACCTTCCTGTGCGACACCAAGGTCGGCCCGATAACGCTCGTCGACCGCATGGAGATCACCGAGTGGGAGCCGGCACGCACGATGGGCGTGCGCCACACCGGCATCGTCACCGGCACCGGGCGGTTCACCCTCGAGCCCATCGACCTCGGTCGGCGAACTCGCTTCACCTGGGACGAGACACTCGTCTTCCCGTGGTGGATGGGCGGCCCGTTCGGCGCGCTGGTCGGCGGTCGCGTCGTGCTGCGCGCAATCTGGAAGCGCAATCTGCGCCTGCTGCGCACACTGGTCGACGCCTCGCTACGCGCCTGACGAACTGCCGGCGAGTCGGCGATCAGCCAGCGAGGCGCACGAGTGCTGTCACCGCGGCGCCGAGCACGATGACCGCCACGAGCGGCGCCCGGCGCCACGCTGCGATCACCGCCACGCCGATGCCGGCCGCACGCGCGTCGATGACGAGCGCCTGCCCGCTGCCGAACGTGTCCTTCACGATGATGGCTGCCACAAGTGCTGCCGGAATCAGCGCGATGCAGCGGTCGACGACTGCCGGCAGTCGGCGCCCGCCGAGCAGCACGAGGCCCGCAACCTTGAATCCGTAGGCGGTGACGGCGAGGGCGATGACAAGCGTCCACGTCATGGCGTGCTCCCGCCGGCAGTGTCGGCCTCGCGAGGCGGCACGCCAGCCAGCACGCCGACGGCAGCGCACAGGATCGGCACGCCGACGGGCGTGATCGGAATGGTGACGAGGCACACCACGCCGCCCACGGCCGCAGCGATGGCAGCCCGACGCTGTCGCAGCAGGGGCCACAGGATCGCCACGAAGGCCGCTGGGAACGCTGCGTCGAGTCCCCAGTCGACCGGGTCGACCGCCGTGCCGAGCAGTGCGCCCAGGAGTGTGCACGAGTTCCAGAACAGATAAACGCTGCCGCCCGTCACCCAGAACGCGATCCGGCGGTGCCGGGGATCGTCCTGCGCGACGGCCATCGCAGTCGACTCGTCGATGGTGAGCTGCGCGGCTACGAGACGGGTGGCGAGGCGTCCACCGAGATGCGGAGCCATCGCCAGTCCGTAGACGGCATTGCGTGCCGCAAGCAGTGCTGCGCCGCCGAACGCCGCCGCCGGCGACCCGCCGGAGCCGAGCACGGAGACTGCCGAGAACTGCGAGGC
>JBJOMQ010000186.1:0-5033 GCA_046052275.1 Actinomycetota bacterium
GGAACTGCGAGCCGAGTACGCCTCGGATGGAACTATCGCAAGCTGTACGCGGCGACGGCGCTGTCGAATGTCGGCGACGGCATGGCCGGCATCGCCTACCCGTGGCTGGCCACGGCCACCACGCGCAATCCGCTGCTCATTGCGGTCATCGCCGCTGCACAGCGACTCCCATGGCTGCTGTTCACCCTGCCTGCCGGGGTGATCACCGACAGGGTCGACCGCCGCAAGGCGATGGTGGCCACCGATGCGATCCGAGGCGTCCTCACGCTCCTCGTCGCCGTGGCGGTGCTGAGCCGCGAGGCACTGCTGCCGGCCCCTGACGCTGTCGATTCTGTGCAGGGCACCCGCGTCGACGTGTACGTCATGCTGCTTGTGGCAACGCTGCTGCTGGGCTGCGCAGAGGTGCTGCGCGACAACTGCGGGCAGACGTTCATGCCGTCGATCGTGGCTCCCGAGCACCTCGAGCGGGCGAATGGCCGCATGTGGAGCATCGAGTCGGTCGCCAACACGTTCATCGGCCCGCCGATCGGCTCGCTGCTCCTCGTGTCGGCGTTCTCGCTGCCGTTCTTCGTCGATGCCGGCTCGTTCTTCGTCTCTGCCGCCCTCCTCATGCTGATTCCGGGCACCTTCCGCGCTGCCCGTCCCGAACTGGAGGGTGACCGGCCGTCGTGGATCACCGACGTACGCGAAGGAGTCCGGTGGCTTCGAGGCCATCGGCTGCTGTGGTCGATGGCGATCATCCTCGGGCTGATGAACATGGCGAACATGATCTCGGGGGCGCTGTTCGTGCTGTTCTCGCAGGAGGTGCTCGGCGTCACTCCGCTCACGTTCACGCTGATGGGCTTTGGCTTCGCCGTCGGCGGCATCATCGGCGGCTATGTGGCCCCGTGGATGTCGCGCACCTTCGGCAGCGGCACGTGCCTCGCACTCACCCTCGCCTCGGCGATGGTGATGCAGACCACGGTCGGGTTCCTCTCGTCGTGGCCGGTGGTCACTGCGGTCGTGCTCGTCGGCACGCTGCTCGGCAGTTCGTGGAATGTCATCACCGTGAGCCTGCGCCAGACGATCATCCCGTCGCATCTCCTCGGCAGGGTGAACAGCGTGTACCGGTTCTTCGCGTGGGGGATGATGCCCATCGGCGCTGCGATCGGCGGCGCGCTGGTGGTCGTCGTCGACCGGTTCGCCTCGCGCGAGACGGCACTCCGGTCGGTGTGGTGGGTCGACGGACTCGTGCACGCAGGGCTGCTGGTGGCAGGGCTGCGCCTCCTCACCACCGAGCGCCTCGAGTCGGCCCGTGCAGCGGCGCTCGCAGCGCGCGACGGGACTGCGTCGCCGGCATGAGCGACGCGCGCCTCGACCTGCTCATCGACCGGCGCGCAGCGGTGCAGCGCGTCGAGCTCGACAGCACGTCGTGGGTCGATCTCGTGCGGGGCTTCGTGCGCGAGCCTGCCGAGGTGCTCGGCCGGGTGCTCGCCGAGGTGCCCTTCGCCCAGTACGAGGTGCTCCGCTACGACCGCTACGTGCCCGAGCGACGGCTCGGTGCCACCATTCGGCCTGATGCCGACCCGCTCGTGCGGCAGGTCGACATGCACCTGCGAGCCGCCTATCGACAGCAGTTCGACGGCGCGGTAGCGATGCTCTACCGCGACGGCGACGACTTCCAGGGCCTGCACAGCGACCGCGAGATGCGCTGGCTCGACGACACGCGCATCGCCATCGCCGTGCTCGGCGTCCGACGTCCGTTCGTGCTGCGACCACGCGGGTCGTGGCAGGCGGCCGCTGCCGAGCGCGTCCCGGCGGGCAGCGGACCCGACGACATCGTGCTGATGCCAGGCGAGGGTGACCTGCTGGTGATGGGCGGCCGCTGCCAGGCCGACTGGCTGCACGGCGTGCCGGCAGCGGCGGCGAGCGAACCGCGTGTCTCGCTCACCTGGCGGTGGACCTCGCGGCGGGGACGTCCTGACACGGCGCCGGGCTACTTCGAGGGCCGGCAGTTCAGCGACGCACCCCGTCGGCGGGGCCATCGGCGCAGCCCGGGCTGACCTGTTCCGCTCTGCGGAATTCTTGGGACGGTCGTGCCGGAAAAGGGTCCCAATGCGGTCGACTGGCATGGGGTGCCGTCCTAACATGAGGAGCCTTGAGCGCATCCTCGACCTCCCCTGACGCGTCATCGAACGGACACCGCCCCGACGGGGCACTGGCCGCCGGTCTCGCCACCGAGCTCGAGTCGATCGTCAGCGAGCATGCCCGCATCCGCGGCGGCCTCCTGCCCGCCCTGCACGCCGTGCAGCAGCGCGCCGGTTATGTGCCGCAGGCGCTCATCCCGGTACTGGCCGATGCGTTCAACATCGGGGTGGCCGAGGTGCACGGCGTCATCAGCTTTTACCACGACTTCCGCACGGTGCCGCCGAAGGGCCCCGTGATGCAGGTCTGCCGCGCCGAGGCGTGCCAGGCGCGCGGCGGCCGCGAGGTGTGGGAGTCGGCGCAGACTGCAGCCGAAGGCGAGGGCATCGAGGTGCTCGAGGTGTTCTGCCTCGGCAACTGCGCCAACGGCCCTGCGGTGCTCATCGACGGGCATCTGCACTCGAATGTCGATGCATCCGACATCGTCGGCCTCGTCAGCGTCACCGCCCGGCGCCGCGCGGTCATCGCAGAGAGCATCCCCACCGAGGGCGTGGCACCCGACGACACGGTGGTGTACGTGCCGCGCGATGCGGCGGCACGCGCTGCCGGCGCCGACGAGGTTGCTGCCGCACTGGCCGTGACGCCCGGCATCCGGGTGGTGCGCAATGGATCGCGCGGGATGCTGTGGCTCGAGCCGATGATCGAGGTCGTCACGCCAGAGGGGCGCATCGCCTACGGGCCGGTGCACGTCGACGACGTCGACTCGCTCGTCGCCGCCGATCTCCGTGCCGCCGGCGAGCATCCGCTGCGCCTCGGACCCACCGAGCAGCTGCCGTGGATGCAGCGCCAGCAGCGCGTCACGTTCCGCCGCGTCGGCGTGATCGACCCGGTCGATCCCGACGACTACGCGGCCCACGGCGGGATCGCCGGACTGCGCCGGGCGCTCTCGATGTCGCCCGCCGACGTTGTCGCTGAGATCACCGACAGCGGTCTGCGTGGCCGCGGCGGTGCCGCATTCCCCACGGGAATCAAGTGGCGCACCGTGCTCGACGCCCCCGGTGACGAGAAGTACATCGTCTGCAATGCCGACGAGGGCGACAGCGGCACGTTCGCTGACCGGATGCTGATGGAAGGCGATCCGCTCACGCTCATCGAGGGCATGGTCATCGCCGGCTGGGCGGTGGGTGCACACGACGGCTACATCTACGTGCGCAGCGAATATCCCGATGCCATCACGGCGCTTCAGCAGGCCGTGGCCGCCGCCGAGGCGCGAGGCTGGCTCGGCGACAGCGTGCTGGGCAGCGGATTCGCGTTCCGGATGCACGTACGGGTCGGAGCAGGTGCCTACATCTGCGGCGAGGAGACCGCCCTGCTCGAGAGCCTCGAAGGCCGCCGCGGTGTCGTGCGTGCCAAGCCCCCGCTGCCCGCCCTCGAAGGCCTGTGGGGCAAGCCCACCGTGGTCAACAACGTGCTCAGCCTCGGCAGCGTGCCGGCCATCCTCGCCGACGGCGCCGCCGCCTATGCCGCCCTCGGAACCGGCCGCAGCCGCGGCACGCAGGTGTTCCAGCTCGCCGGCAACATCAAGCGGGGTGGCATCGTCGAGACGGCGTTCGGCATCTCACTCGGCGAGCTCGTCAACGACCTCGGTGGCGGGGTGCGCAGCGGCTCGGCGGTGCGCGCCGTGCAGGTGGGCGGCCCGCTGGGCGCGTACGTCCCAGCCGACCGACTCGACCTCGCAATGGACTACGAGACCTTCGCAGCAGCTGACGCCATGGTGGGCCACGGCGGCATCGTGGTCTTCGGCGAATCGGTCGACATGCTTGCTCAGGCGAGATTCGCCATGGAGTTCTGCGCTGCCGAGAGCTGCGGCAAGTGCACGCCGTGTCGCATCGGCAGCACCCGCGGCGTCGAGCTGATCGACCGAATCGCAGCCGCCCGCGACTCGGGCGACGACGCAAGCGGCGACATCTCCACATTGCTCGACCTGTGCGAGGTGATGGCAGACGGCTCGCTGTGCGCGATGGGCGGCCTGACGCCGATGCCGGTGCGAAGTGCGCTCACCCACTTCGCCGACGATTTCCACGGGCAGCCCCACGTGATGCAAGGAGCACGCCAATGACCCTCAGCCTGTCGTTCTTCGAGAAGGACCTCGGCACGCCGGCGCCCGACCGAGCCGAGCGCACGCCGGCGCCTGCCACGGTCGAGGTCACCATCGACGGCCGTCGTGTCGCCGTGGCCGAGGGAACGTCGGTGATGCGCGCCGCTGCGCTTGCCGGTGTCGATGTCCCCAAGCTGTGCGCCACCGACTCGCTCGATCCCTTCGGCTCGTGCCGCCTGTGCCTCGTCGAGATCGACGGCCGCCGGGGTACGCCGGCGTCGTGCACCACGCCGTGCACGCCCGGCATGTCGGTCACCACGCAGTCGCCCAAGCTCGAGCGCCTCCGCCGAGGCGTGATGGAGCTGTACATCAGCGACCATCCGCTCGACTGCCTCACCTGCGCCGCCAACGGCGATTGCGAACTGCAGGACATGGCCGGCGAGGTCGGCCTGCGCGAGGTCCGGTACGGCTACGAGGGCGAGAACCACCTCGGCCTCGGCAAGGACACCTCGAACCCGTACTTCACCTTCGACTCGTCGAAGTGCATTGTCTGCTCGCGCTGCGTGCGGGCATGCGAGGAGATCCAGGGCACGTTCGCCCTCACCATCGAGGGCCGAGGCTTCGGTTCCCGGGTGGCAGCCGGATTCAAGGGCTCGTTCTTCGACAGCGCGTGTGTCAGCTGCGGCGCCTGCGTGCAGGCGTGCCCCACGGCCACGCTCACCGAGAACTCGGTCATCGAGCACGGCCAGCCCCGGCGCGAGGTGCTCACCACCTGCGCCTACTGCGGCGTGGGCTGCTCGTTCAAGGCCGA
>JBJOMQ010000187.1:0-4964 GCA_046052275.1 Actinomycetota bacterium
GCCGACGACATCCAGATCAAGATGGCCCAGGGCGCCAAGCCTGGAGAGGGCGGCCAGCTGCCCGGCCACAAGGTGTACCCGTGGATCGCTGCGACCCGGCACAGCACGCCCGGCGTCGGACTCATCAGCCCGCCGCCGCATCACGACATCTACTCGATCGAGGATCTCAAGCAGCTGATCCACGACCTGAAGAACGCCAATTCCGCAGCGCGGATACACGTGAAGCTCGTCTCCGAGATGGGAGTCGGCACGGTTGCTGCCGGCGTTAGCAAAGCGAAGGCCGACGTGGTACTCATCAGCGGCCACGACGGTGGCACGGGGGCAAGTCCGCTGACATCGCTGAAGCACGCCGGAGCACCGTGGGAGCTCGGCCTCGCAGAGACGCAGCAGACACTGCTCCTGAACGGGCTGCGCGACCGGATCGTCGTGCAGGCCGATGGCCAGCTGAAGACGGGTCGCGACGTCGTCGTCGCTGCGCTGCTGGGAGCCGAGGAGTTCGGCTTCGCCACGGCACCACTGGTGGTGAGCGGCTGCGTGATGATGCGCGTCTGCCATCTCGACACCTGCCCCGTCGGTGTTGCGACGCAGAACCCCGAGCTGCGTGCCCGATTCACGGGCCGGCCCGAGTTCGTCGTCAACTTCTTCGAGTTCATCGCCGAGGAGGTGCGCGAGCTGATGGCGCAGCTCGGGTTCCGGACCGTCGACGAGATGGTGGGCCACGTCGAGGTACTCGACACCCGTGCGGCGGCAGCGCACTGGAAGGCATGCGGCCTCGACATCTCGCCGATCCTGGCTAAGGCGCAGAACCCGTACGCGCAGTCGCTGCACTGCACCACATCGCAGGATCATGGCCTCGACGCAGCGCTTGACCGACGCCTGCTCGAGCTGTGCGCCGACGCAATCGACCACGGCCACCACGTCAGCGCCGAGATGCAGATCGGCAACGTGAACCGGACGGTCGGGACGATGCTCGGAAGTGCCGTGACGGCCCGTCACCCAGACGGGCTTCCCGACGGCACGATCGAGCTGCGCTTCCACGGATCGGCGGGGCAGAGCTTCGGCGCATTCGTCCCCGCCGGGGTCACCCTGCTGCTCGAAGGGGATGCGAACGACTACGTCGGCAAGGGGCTCTCAGGCGGGCGCATCGCCGTCTTCCCGAGTGCAGCGGCGACGTTCGCCGCAGAGGACAACGTCATTGCCGGCAACGTGATCGGGTACGGGGCGACGAGCGGCGAGATGTTCATCAACGGCATCGCCGGCGAGCGGTTCTGCGTGCGCAACTCGGGTGTCACCGCCGTCGTCGAGGGCATCGGCGACCATGGCTGCGAGTACATGACCGGAGGCCGGGTGGTGGTGCTCGGCCGAACGGGCCGAAACTTCGGGGCCGGCATGAGCGGCGGGATTGCGTATGTGCTCGACGATGGTGATTTCGAGCGACGCCTCAATCACGAGATGGTGTCGCTCCGCCCACTCGACACCGACGACCGGGCGTTCCTCACGCGCATACTCGCCGATCACGTTCGCTGGACTGGTTCGTCCGCCGCTGCGCGTCTGCTCGAGCATGGTGACGCGCTGCCCGGAATGGTGAAAGTGATGCCCCTCGACTTCGAGCGGGTTCTCTCCGTGATGTCGGTAGCGAGAGCGGAGGGGCTCGACGAGGAGTCGATGCTGGAGCGCGTGATGGAGGCGAGCCGTGGGTGAGGTGACGGGATTCCTGAAGTGGGAGCGGTCGACGCCAGCGCATCGTCCGGTGCAGGTGCGACTCCGCGACTGGAAGGAGGTGTACGAGGACTTTCCGGCCGATGCAGTGCGCCAGCAGGCGGGGCGGTGCATGGACTGCGGCATCCCGTTCTGCAACAACGGATGTCCGCTCGGCAATTTGATTCCCGACTGGAACGACCTCGTGTACCGCGACCACTGGCGCGATGCGGTCAACCGCCTCCACGCAACGAACAACTTCCCGGAGTTCACGGGCCGGCTGTGCCCGGCTCCGTGCGAGTCGGCGTGTGTCGTCGGCATCAGTGATGCACCTGTCTCGATCAAGCAGGTCGAGGTGGAGATCATCGACCGGGCATGGGACGAGGGATGGGTGGTGCCGCAGGTGCCGACCGTGCGCACCGGCAAGCGGGTGGCCGTCGTCGGCTCGGGCCCGGCGGGTCTCGCCGCCGCCCAGCAACTGACCCGTGCCGGTCACGACGTCGTGGTGCTCGAGCGCGCCGACCGCATCGGTGGCCTCCTTCGCTACGGGATTCCCGAGTTCAAGATGGAGAAGCGGCACCTCGACCGACGCATCGCGCAGATGGAGGCCGAGGGCACCGAGTTCCGCACCAACGCAGCAGTGGGCGAGGGCATCGACGTCGAGGTGCTCCTCGCGGCCTACGACGCGGTCGTGCTGGCGTGCGGCGCCACGCAGTGGCGCGACCTGCCGGTGCCCGGCCGCGAACTGGCCGGCATCTACCAGGCCATGGAGTACCTGCCGCCCGCCAACCGCGTGCAGCTCGGCGACCCCGGACATCCGGCGGTCGAGGTCGCCGGCCGGCATGTGGTGATCATCGGCGGCGGGGACACCGGCGCCGACTGCCTCGGAACAGCGCATCGCCAGGGCGCTGCATCGGTGACACAGCTCGAGATCATGCCCCAGCCACCGATGACGCGAGCGGAGGCGAACCCCTGGCCGCAGTACGCGCTCGTCTACAAGGTGACATCGGCACACGAGGAGGGCGGCGAGCGCCTCTACAGCGTGAGCACCGACCGATTCCTCGATGACGGCTCCGGGCGCGTGCGGGCAATCGAGATCCACGACGTGCAGCTCGTCAACAGCCGGCTCGAGCGAGTCGACGGCTCGGCTCGCGAGCTGCAGGCCGACGTCGTGCTGCTTGCGCTCGGCTTCGTCGGCCCCGAGCGCGGCACGTGGCTCGACCAACTCGGCGTCGCATTCGACGACAGGGGGGCGGTGGCGCGCGACGACCGCTACATGTCGACAGTGCAGGGAGTCTTCGTCGCCGGCGACATGGGGCGCGGCCAGAGCCTCATCGTGTGGGCCATCGCCGAGGGGCGGTCGTGTGCTGCAGCGGTCGACGCCTACCTGACCGGTGCGAGCGATCTCCCGACGCCGATCGGGCCGTCGGCGCGTCCCCTGCAGTAGGGCCCGGCCCTACACTCGGGGCGTGCGCAGGACCCCCCGCTCTGTCGTGTTCGGCACGCCGATCGCCGTGGCGCTCTGCGCTGTCGTGGTGCTGAGCGGCTGCGGGGAGGCGTCGACGGCGAGCACCTCCACCGTGGTCAACCTCGACAGCACCAACTACTTCACGATCCCGCCCACGCCGAGCACGATCGCCACCACGACCACGCTGCCGGGGCCGGTCCTGCCGGGCCAGATGACCTCTGACATCACCTTCTACACGGTCGTCGGTGGCGACACGCCGTCGGGTGTGGCCGCGCGGTACGGCATCACGCTGGCTGCGCTCGATGCGGCGAACATCGACACGCCCGGATATCCGGCGTTCCTGGTCGGCATCCAGATCAAGATCCCGCCGGGCGCCACGATTCCCTCGACGACGATTCCCCAGCCCGAGCCCGGCGACAAGCTGTGCATCGCCGGGAAGTACATCATCAAAGAGGGCGACACGCCCTCCGGCGTGGCGAGCGACTTCGGCGTCACGCTCGACGACCTCAACAAGGCCAACGGCGAGACCGCCGGCTACCTGAACTTCATCATCGGCGCCGAGATCATCATCCCGGCGAACACCGACGACTGCTGACCTGCCAGGCCGAGGGTGTCAGCCGAGGTCGGGCCAACGCCGCTTCTGGCGCCGACGCTGGCCCGCACGACCCAGCTTGCGCCGCTCGGCGAGCGCCCACTGGCGCCGCCAGCCCTGGTGGTCTGGTCCGGTGAGCCGCGGGCTCGCACCGGCGGCTGCGCGCCGGCGGGCCGTCCACCAGTCGCTCAGCGCCTCGTCGCCGAGTGCCGTGACCGAGGTCTCGATGCGCGCATTGAACCGCCGCGTGTTCTCGTCGTCGGCCGAGCGGAGGGGAGCGCCGAAGACCACCGAGGTACGGCCGCGTCGCGGCCGCTTCATGCCCTTGCCGAAGATCGCACCGGTACCGTCGATGAACACGGGAACGACCGCAGCACCGGTGCGCGACGACAGGTATGCGGCGCCGCCCTTGAAGTCCTGGCCCCATCCGTCGGGTGAGCGGCCTCCCTCGGGATAGATGACCACGCTCCACCCGTCGTCGAGCAGCCGGCGCAGTTGGTCGCTCGACGTGCGGCTCGTGACCTCGCGTTCGATCGGGATGGCGTTCAGCGCCAGTGCGGCAAGTGTGCCCTTGATGCGGGTGTCGAAGAAGTAGTCGGCAGCAGCGGCGACGACGAGCTTCGAGCGCCACGGCTCGGGCACGGCGGTGATCACGAGCGGGGTGTCGACGTGACTGTGGTGGTTCGGGGCGAAGATGAGCGCCGGCGGCGGGTCGAGGTCGGCGAGATCGGCAAGCCGGTCGGTGCCCGACACGGCGGGGCTGGCGAGCCACTGCACGGCAGCGCGCATCGGGCCGCCGACGAAGGCGCGCCGTGCCGCCCGGGCAAGGCTGCCGCGCGCCCAGTCGGTGTCGAAGTGCGCACCGAGCGACGGCGCCGGCTCGGGCACCGTGACACCCCTCGGGACGGTCGGCTTCCGGTACGGGAAGCCGAGCGAGCGCACCGGCGCGAGGGCGGCCTGCAGGGCGCTGCTGGCAGCGTCGCCGATCTTCGCCATCTGGCGAAGCCGGCTGAGCGGGACGGAGCGGTGGTCGGCCATTGAACGGTGAGCGGGTCTCAGTGCACGTCGGCCACGAGCAGGGCCGGCACGTGCAGGTGCGTGACGGTGGGGGTGCGGCCGACGACATCGCTCGCGATCTCGAAGGCATCGTCGAGCGTGCTGGCGGGCGTGAAGCCAAGTCGGCGAACCGTCGCCGGATCGCCGCCC
>JBJOMQ010000188.1:0-4933 GCA_046052275.1 Actinomycetota bacterium
CGCATCCTCGACGACCCGCCCGTGATGGCACCGATCGTCGATGCCCCGTCGCTCGTACGCGAGGTGCTGGCAGAACTGGTGGGGCAGCGCCTGCCGATCCCGCTGCCCGACGACGTGCGCGCCATGCTCATCGACCTGCGCACGCGGATGCAGGGTGTCCAGAGCGCACTCCTCAACATCGCCACCACCCTCCCCGACATGCAGCAGCGCAAACTGCGCTCGCAGCAGCTCACGTCGCGGCTCATGAACGAGATCGATGCAGTGCTGCGCGATCTCACCGGCTACGTCGCCTTCGTCGGCGGCTCGCCCGAGTCGCCGCGCCTCGAGATCGCCCCGCTCCACGTCGGCGAGCACCTCTACGAGTCGGTGTGGGCGCAGCGCACCGGCGTGCTTACCAGCGCCACGATCCCCTCGTCGATCGCCGAGCGCGTTGGCCTGCCCGATGGCGACTTCGACGAGCACGACGTCGGCAGCCCCTTCGACTACGAGTCGAACAGCCTCCTCTACTGCGCACTCCACCTGCCCGACCCGCGCGATCCCGGGTACTCGGCGGCGATGCACGACGAGCTTGCCTCGCTCATCGAGGCTGCCGGCGGGCGGACGCTCGCGCTGTTCACCAGCTGGAAGGCGATGGATGCCGCTGCCGCCGCAGTACGCGACCGCATCGACCACCGGGTGCTCACCCAGCGCGACATGCCCAAGACGGCGCTCGTGCGCGCCTTCGCCGACGACGAGAGCTCGTGCCTGTTCGCCACGGCGGGCTTCTTCCAGGGCGTTGACATCCCGGGGCGCACCCTCAGCCTCGTCACCATCGACCGCATTCCGTTCCCTCGGCCCGACGATCCGCTGCTCTCGGCGCGACGCGAACTGCTCGGCCCAGCAGCGTTCGGCGAGATCGACCTCCCCCGCGCCTCGATGCTGCTTGCGCAGGCGGTCGGCCGGCTCATCCGCACGTCGGCCGACAGGGGCGTCGTTGCCGTCTTCGACCGCCGACTCGGCACCGCCAACTACCGGTGGAAGATCGTCCAGTCACTGCCGCCCATGCGCCGAACCCGCGAACGCGACGAGGCCGAGCGCTTCCTCCGTGAGATCACGGCATGAGCACTGTGCGGCTCGAGTACTCGCACGGCGGCGCCGTCGCCGACGTGGTCCTCGCTGCTCCTGCCTCGCGCAACGCACTGTCCCGTGCGCTGCTCGACGATCTCGCTGCAGCGCTCGACACCGTCCACCTCGCGATCGAGGCACGCGCCGTGCGCGCGCTGGTGCTACGCCACGAGCCTCCCGTGTTCTGCGCCGGACTCGACCTACGCGAGCGATCCGGCATCGCCGGAGACAGCATCGGAGGCGGCTCGGGGCACGCCCTGGCGCACGTGATCGGCAGGCTGATGACCCTGCCCGCCCCCACCATCGCCGCTGTCAAGGGGCCGGTACGCGCCGGCGGCATCGGGCTGATGGCGGCATGCGACATGCCGGTGGTGCAGCGCGACGTCGACTTCTCGTTCACCGAGGTTCGCATCGGCGTCGCACCGGCGATCATCAGCGTGCCGGTGCTGGCGCGCTGCGGATGGTCGTCGCTTGCGGCACCGTTCCTCACTGGCGAGGTGTTCGGCGCACCCGAGGCGCTGCGCATCGGCCTCGTCACCCACGTGGCCGACGACGCAGAAGGTGTCGCCCGCATCGTCGACAGCCTGTGCGAGGGAGTGATGGCCGGCGCGCCCGGTGCCGTGGCGGCCGCCACCCGACTCCTCCGCCCCGCCGGCAGTGATCCGTCAGCGGCGATGGAGGCGCTGGCGCGCATGGCCGAGCTGAGCGACGAACTCTTCGCCACCGACGAGGCAGCAGAGGGCATCGCTGCGTTCTTCGAGAAGCGCCTCCCCGGCTGGCGGGCACCCCGCTGACGCCGACAGCGGCACCCGATGGGGCGACCGTCAGGTCAGCAGTCGATAGCCGATGCCGCGTGCCGTGACGATGAGCTTGGGATCGTCGGGCTGGTCTTCGATCTTCACCCGCAGCCGTCGGACGTGCGCATCGACGAGCCTGCTGTCGCCGAGGTACTCGTAGCCCCACACTCGCTCGAGCAGTTGGTCGCGCGACAGCACGACGTTGGCATGGTCGGCGAACTCGCAGATGAGCCGGTACTCGGTCTTGGTGAGGTTCAGCTCGACGCCGTTCTTCAGCACCACGCCCTGGTCGCGACGCAGCTCGATGTCGCCGAAGCGGGCCACCGACGACGGCACGGCTGCCTCGTGCAGGTGAACACGCCGCAGCGAGGCGCGGATGCGCGCCGCCAGCTCCTTGGGAACGACCGGCTTGGTGACGTAGTCGTCTGCGCCCGCCTCGAGGCCGGCAACGAGGTCGTAGGTGTCGGTCTGGGCAGTCACGATGATGATCGGCACGATGCTCGTCGAGCGCAACTGGCGGCAGACCTCGAAGCCCGACATGTCGGGAAGGCGCAGGTCGAGCAGTACGAGATCGGGCTCGCGCTCGGCGAACGCGGCGAGGCCCGTCGCCGCATTGTGCGCCTGCACCACCGTGTAGCCCTCGTCCTCGAGTGCAAGCGACAGCGCCAGCCTGATGGCATCGTCGTCCTCGATGAAGAGCAGATGGTTCACGGTGTGCAGCCTGTCGCCGGGGCGAGAGGCCGCCACATCGGGTGGCACCCGTCGCCGAACTTGTTACAGAAAACGCACACGGAGCGTGCGGTCCCGTCACATGCGGCCGCCAGAGTAGTCACTGTTCACGCTGCTCTGGTGGGGCGCCTTCCTCCCCCTGGCGCTCCACCGGCAGCGGTGAACAATCTCCCTCCGGCGCCGGTCGCACTGCCCCATGCGGCACACTGGCAGCTGTGCAGGCCGTTTCCTCACCCGCCTCGTCGATCGACGACCACGTACGGCGACCGGCGCTGCGCCTGCGGGCACGAGTCACCCTCTACTTCTCGCTCACGGCACTGGCAGCCGGGCTCGTCCTCACCCTCGCCACCTACGGCGTCGCCCGCTCGTACCTCATCGACCAGCGCCTGCAGGTGGCCCGCACCCAGGCCTTCAGCAATGCCCGCACTGTGCGCGACCAGCTGCTCGCCGAGCAGCGCATCGACCCGGCCCGCGACCTGCGCAACGAGAGCGGCGGCTTCGCCTTCCTGCTGAAGGGCGACCTGGCCTTCGGCGACGTCCGCTACCAGGCCGACGCCTTCCCGCTCGAGCTGCGCACCGCCGTGGGGCAGGGGCAGAGCGCCCTGCAGCGCTTCTCGCTCGACGGCGAGCCCTACGTCGCGGTCGGCATCAGCATCCCCGCCGCCGATGCGCAGTACTTCGAGGCCTTCCCGATGCAGAGCACCGAGCGCAACCTCAATGCGATCACCGCCGCACTGCTCATCGGAGCCGGCGTCACCACGCTGCTCGCAGCGTTCTTCGGACTCGCCACCAGCCGCCGCCTGCTGCAGCCGATCTCTCGCGTGGCAAAGGCCGCCGGCGACCTCGCCTCGGGCGGACTCGACACGCGCATGCCTCCCGAGGATGATCCCGATCTCGCCCGGCTCGCCCGCTCGTTCAACGACATGGCCGATGCCGTGCAGGCCCGCATCGAGCGCGAGGCGAGGTTCGCCAGCGACGTCAGCCACGAGCTGCGTTCGCCCATCACTGCGCTCACCGCGGCCGTCGAGGTGCTCGACGGCCGCCGCGACGAACTCCCCGATCGCAGCCGCCAGGCACTCGATCTCGTCATCAGCCAGGTTCGCCGATTCGACGCGATGGTGATGGACCTGCTCGAGCTCTCGCGTATCGATGCCGGCTCAACAGAGCTGCACCGCGAGGAGGTCGATCCGCGCGACCTCGTCCAGCGCATCGCCCAGCGGTTCGGATTTGCCGAGGTGCCGATCACCACCTCGGCCGACGTCCCGCATCTCGTCCGGCTCGACAAGCTCCGCGTCGAGCGAATCCTCGCCAACCTGCTCGAGAACGCACGCGAGCACGGCGGTGGGCCGGTCGGCATCGGCATGGAGGTGGCACCGCGCCACACGCTCATCCTGTCGGTCGACGACGCCGGACCAGGCGTGGCGCGCAGCGAGCGGTTCCGAATCTTCGAGCGATTCGCGCGCGGCAGTGCAGCCCGCCACCGCGTCGGCACCGGCCTCGGCCTCGCGCTCGTGGCGGAGCACGCACGGGCGCACGGGGGCGAGGCATGGGTGGAGGACCGACCCGGCGGCGGGGCTCGGTTCCGAGTGAGCTTCCCGGAGGTTGCGTGATGGCGGACATATCTCGCTGGCGGCGTCGAGCCGCATCCATCGGCACGTTCGCGGCCATCGCGCTCGCGTCGTGCAGCGTGGTCGACGACCGCTCGGTCGAGCCGGTCGATCCCCCGTTCGGCCTCGACGACACCGTGGCGACGAGCGACCCCACGACCGATCCCTCGAGCGACACCACCGACCCGACCGGTACTGGCGCCAGCACCTCCGTCGCCCCTGCCACCACCGAGCCGCCCGTGCAGACCGAACAGGTGCGGCTGTACTTCATTGCCAGTGGCCGGCTCACGTACGTGGCCGCTCAGCTGCCGTCGCCCGTCGTGCTCGCCCAGCTCGTCGCCGCCCTCCAGGCGGGGCCGCCCGCCGGCGACCTCGGGGCCGGACTCCGCTCGGCGCTCCCCGCGCTGCTCGAGATCAACGTCACCACCGACGGCTCGGGCATCGCCGAGGTGCAGCTGCCCGACGGCTTCTTCGACGCCCTCACCGTCGGCGACCAGCGTCTCGTCGTCGCCCAGCTGGTGCTCACGCTCGCCGACAGCCGCGGCATCGGCCAGGTCACCTTCGACGAGGCAGTGCCGAAGCCCTCGGGCGAGCTCACGCCCGCCGGCCAGCCACTCGCCTACCGCGACTTCGAGTCGCTGCTCGTGTCCACCGCGGGGAACGGCTGACGTGGCCGTCACCCGCAGCGGATTCATC
>JBJOMQ010000189.1:0-4904 GCA_046052275.1 Actinomycetota bacterium
GACCTGCGCCGCGCTCAACTACCGAAGGATTCCCGTTCGCACGTCATTCGGACGACACCGACGGACACAGGTCGGCGAGGCAGCACGCTTCGCACCGCGGTGCGCGCGCTGCGCACACACGCCGTCCATGCAGGATCAGCCTGAGGCTGAAGTCTCCCCACTCGGAAGGATCCAGCATCGTGCCCAGCGCATGCTCGACCCGCACCGGGTCCTCCTCGGCAGTGAGACCGAGGCGGCGACTCAGCCTGCCCACGTGGGTGTCGACCGGCAGGCCCGGCAGGCCGAACGCGACGCTGCGCACCACATTGGCTGTCTTCCGGCCGACTCCGGCGAGCGTCACGAGGTCCTCGAGCGCCGTGGGCACCTCGCCTCCGAAGCGCTCGACCAATGCGGTTGCCATCGACACCAGGTTCTTGGCCTTCGTCTGGAAGAAGCCCGTCGACCTGACGATCTCCTCCACATCGGCGACGTCGGCCCGCGCCAGCGCCTCTGCATCCGGATAGCGGGCAAACAGCGCCGGAGTCACCATGTTCACACGGGCATCCGTGCACTGCGCCGAGAGGATCGTGGCAGCCAGCAACTCGAACGGCGACCGGTGGTCGAGCTCGCACTCCGCCAACGGGTACTCGGCCACCAGCGCAGCGACGATGTGCGCCGCCCGGGCCGTGGGCGCAGGCAGCCGCCGCCCGCGGGCAGGCACTGCCCGCTTCGCCGTACGCCGAGTGGCTGCCATGGCTGCAGGCTATTTCGCTGCGTCTGGCAGCACGAGCGTGGCGGCCCGGCCGGCACGAGCACGGCTTGTCGGACGGCCCCCGTTAGCCTCGTGACAGTGGCCCATGTCGAGGTCATGCACGAGCTGTCGCCTGCGACTCGCGAGGGCATCGACCGCTTCCTCCGAGAACTCTCCGACGACCTGCACCATGGCGGACGCCCCGGACTCGAGTGCGAGCGACTCGACGACCATCTCGTGGCCGACCTCCGACACGGCCCGAGGTCGGGATTCCTCGCTGCGATCGCACGCCGCGACGGCGCGCTGGTCGGCTATGCGCAGGCCTCGTCGAGCGCCGGCGGCCATGTCGTCGACAGCGTCATCGGCCGGAACGAGCACGATTCGCTCCGCGGCGACCTGCTGCGGCCCCTGATGGATGCTCTGCCGGCCGGCTCGCGTGTCACGTGGTGGGCACACGACGACGACCGCGACCTTGCCGGCTCGCTCGGCCTCGTCGAGGGCCGCCGCCTGCTGCAGATGCGGGTAGGCCTGCCGGTCGACGAACCACGGGAGGTGCTCGCCACTCGCCCGTTCACGGTGGGTGTCGACGAATCCAGATGGCTCGAGGTGAACAATGCAGCCTTTGCGTGGCACGACGAGCAGGGCAGCTGGGACCTCGACATGATCCGACAGCGGGAACGCGAGCCATGGTTCGACCCCGCTGGCTTCCTCGTCCACGAGATCGACGGCGAGATGGCCGGGTTCTGCTGGACGAAGGTGCACCCGCCGGCTGCCGGAGTCGACCGGCGGCCAATCGGCGAGATCTACGTGATCGCCGTCCATCCACGCCACCGCGGCACGGGACTCGGCAGGGCACTCACGCTCGCCGGCATCGACTATCTCTCAACGATCGGCGCCCGCGCCTGCATGCTCTACGTCGATGCCGGAAACCAAGCGGCCGTCACCCTGTACGCCTCGCTCGGATTCAGGGTCGTGCACGCCGAGCAGGCCTTCGTTGGCCGTCACGGCCGTGCCCCAATGCCATCTGCCCGGACCGAACTCGCCCGGCTCCCACGTCAGCACTGAAGGAAGGAACCCCGATGAGCACCGATGAACTCCCCCGCTGGGACGTCACCGACCTCCACGAGTCGTTCGACGCCCGATCGTTCACCGATTCGATGGAACGGGTTGCCGCCGGGGTCACACGACTCGAGGCGCTCTTCGACGAGCACGGCATTCGCGCCACCGCACAGCGTCCCGTCACTGCCGACGACGGCACCGCCGCCGATGCAGTCGTGCGGGCCCTCAACGAGTTCGCCGCACATGCCGACGTCACCGAGGCCTACATCTTCGCCTCCACCAGCACCAACAGCTACGACGAGCGGGCCGAGGGACTGCTCGCCGAGTTCAGCATGTCGCAGTCGCGTCATCGGCCCCTCATCGCCAGGCTGGCAGCGTGGCTCGACTCGCTCGGCGTGGCGCCGCTCGCCGCCGTCAGTCCCGAGGTGGCCGAGCACCGCGGACCACTCGAGAAGCTGGCAGCCCGAGCCGCCCACCAGATGTCCGAGGCGGAGGAAGCCCTCTATGCAGAGCTTGTGCAGACTGGCTCGTCGGCGTGGGACCAGCTGCACTCGGTCGTCACCTCGCAGCTCCAGGCGAGTGTCGCCATGCCGGACGGCAGTGTCGAGACGCTGCCCATGGCCGCCGTGCGCGGCATGGCGTCGAGCGCCGACCCGGCAGTCCGCCGCGCTGCCTACGACGCCGAGATGGCCGCATGGCCCACTGTGGCTCCTGTCTGCGCTGCCGCCATGAACGGCGTCAAGGGCGAGGCGAACACCGTGAACCGCCGGCGCGGATGGACGTCGCCACTCGACGCGTCGCTGTTCGCCAACAGCGTCACGCGAGCGACGTTCGACGCAATGCACGATGCCGTCACGTCGTCGCTGCCCGACTTTCGCCGCTGGATGCGAACCAAGGCGAAGCTGCACGGCCACGATGCCGCCCTCCCATGGTGGGACATGTTTGCTCCGCTGCCGTTCGCGCCCGCCTCGGTGAGCTGGGACGACGGCCTGCAGATCGTCCGGACCGCATTCGGCTCGTATGGCGGCACGCTCTCGGGAATCCTCGACCGGGCGCTCGATGAGCGCTGGATCGACGCCGGACCGCGCGATGGGAAAATGGGCGGAGCCTTCTGCATGCCCTTCATCGGCGATCGGTCACTGGTGTTCCTCAACTGGAGCGGCAGCGTCGAGTCGGCCCAGACGACCGCCCACGAACTCGGCCACGCCTACCACAACATCCAGCTCGCCGGCCGGACGCCGTTGCAGAAGAACCTGCCGATGGCGCTTGCCGAGACTGCAAGCATCTTCTGCGAGACACTGGTCGTCGAGGAGGGCCTCTCGCGCCTCCAAGGCCTCGAGCGACTCACGCTGCTCGACGTCGACCTGCAGGGATCGACGCAGGTTGCGGTCGACATCCGTAGCCGCTTCCTCTTCGAGACCGAGGTCTTCGCACGACGTCAGCGCCGGACGCTAGGCGTGAGCGAGCTGAACGAGCTGATGCTGCAGGCGCAGCGCGACGCCTACGGCGACGGGCTCGACCAGTCGACGGCACATCCCTACATGTGGGCGGTGAAGCCCCACTACTACGGCTCACACTTCTACAACTGGCCGTACACCTACGGACTCCTCTTCGGACTCGGGCTCTACGCGCAGTACCGCATCGACCCCGAGCGGTTCGCCGCCCACTACGACGACGCGCTCTCGCGTGCCGGCATGAACACCGCAGAGGAACTCGGTGCCGTGTTCGGGTTCGACGTCACCGACAGCGAATTCTGGACTGCGAGCCTCGACGTCGTGCGGGCTCGCATCGCCTCGTACGAGGAACTCGCCTCGACCGTGAAGGCCTGACCAAGTCCCTCCTGATGGACTCGCTGTACTGCCTCGACCGCGATTCGATCGGCACCCTGCTCGACGGCGAACCGCGCTACCGCGTCGACCAAGTCTGGACCGGGCTCTATCAGCACTTCCTCGAGCCGGACGGGCTCACCAACGTTCCCAAGGCCGTGCGCGAGCGACTGGCCAGCGCGGCCCCGACGGCACTCACGGAGGTGGCCGCACGCACGAGCGACCGAGGCGACACCGTCAAGTACCTGTGGTCGCTTCACGACGGTGCGCCGATCGAGACGGTGCTGATGCTCTATCCCGACCGCGTCACCGTGTGCGTCAGCAGCCAGGCAGGATGCGCCATGGCATGCGGATTCTGCGCTACCGGCCAGGCAGGCTTCACGCGCCACCTCACGGTCGGCGAGATCGTCGAGCAGGTTGTCAGAGCGGGCCGCACCGCACGGGCGATGGGCCGTCGACTCGCAAACGTGGTCTTCATGGGAATGGGCGAGCCGATGGCCAACGAGGCAAATGTCTGGGCGGCAGTCGAGCGGCTGCACGGCGACATCGGCCTGTCTGCCCGTCACCTCACTATCAGCACGGTGGGCCTCGTTCCCGGAATCAGGTCGCTTGCCACCCGTCCACTGCCGGTGAACCTCGCCGTCTCGCTGCATGCCGCGAACGACTCGCTCCGCGACACGCTCGTGCCCATCAATCGCCGGTATCCGATCGACGAACTCATGGCGGCCTGTGCCGAATACCTCGATGCCAAGGGCCGACGCCTCAGCTTCGAGTGGGCATTGATCGACGGCGTGAACGACCGCGACACTGATGCAAGGGAATTGGCACGGCTGTGCAGGCGGTTCCGCATACCCGCCCATGTCAATCTGATCCCGCTCAATCCCACACCCGGCTACCCCACCGTCGGATCACCGGTGCCGAAGGTTGCGTCGTTCCGCGATCTCCTCGAGGCACTCGGAGTGAACGCAACAGTTCGACGGAACCGCGGCACCGACATCGACGCCGCATGCGGCCAGCTAGCTGCCGGTCAGCCGGTGTCGATCGACCACACCCGCCGTCGCTGACCGCCATCGATCCGGCCGCCTCCCTCGTGATGCGGTCTCACGTCGACGGCTGCTGCTCACCCGCCGCGTAGGTCGCGAGCGTGAGCACGAACACGGTCGCGTCGCCCTCGCGCCGCGCGGGCTCGAGTGCGAGCACGTCGAACTCGCCCAGCGACTCGGGCGCATCGATCGACACGCTCGCCGCATCGGGGCCTGTGAAGCGCAGGGTGCACGCGATCGACGCGC
>JBJOMQ010000190.1:0-4901 GCA_046052275.1 Actinomycetota bacterium
CGACAGCAGCACCACGCCACGGCGGCTGAACTGCCATCCGACGGCGCCGGGCTCGGCCATGCTGCCGCCCATCTTCGAAAAGACATTGCGCACGTCGGCGCTGGTGCGATTGCGGTTGTCGGTGAGCACGTCGACGAGCATCGCCACGCCGCCCGGCGCATAGCCCTCGTAGGTGATCGACTCGTAATTGCCGCCGTCGTTGAGGCCGGCGCCCCGCTTGATCGCACGGTCGATCGCATCGTTGGTCATCTGCGCGGCCTTCGCCTTCTGCACGACTGTCCGCAGCGTTGCGTTGGACGTGGTGTCGGGCCCGCCCTCGCGCGCCGCCACCTCGAGTTGACGGGCGATCTTGTTGAAGAGCTTGCCCCGCGCCTTGTCGGCAGCGCCCTTCTTGTGCTTGATCGTTGCCCATTTCGAATGGCCCGACATGAGTTGCTCGCTTTCTAGAACCCTGCGACTCGCAGGAATAGCCGGTGCAGACGGAGGTCGTCGGTGAGTTCGGGGTGGAACGACGCTACGAGCGCCGCCCCCTGGCGGGCAACGACGGCGTGGCCCTCGTGGACCGCCAGTACCTCGACAGCCGGGCCCGTCGACTCGACCCGAGGGGCGCGGATGAAGACCGCGTGGAACGGTGCCCCGCCATCGGAGTCGCCGAGTCCGCCGATGTCGATGTCGGTCTCGAAGCTGTCGTTCTGGCGGCCGTAGGCGTTGCGTCGTACCACGACGTCGATGATGCCGAAGCTTCGCTGGTCGGGACGGCCGTCAAGGACATCCGCAGCGAGCAGGATCATGCCGGCGCACGTGCCGAAGACAGGAAGGCCGTCGTGCAGCCTGGCCTTCAGCACGTCGAAGAGGCCGGACGAGAGCAGCAGCTTCGACATGGTGCTGCTCTCCCCTCCCGGCAGCACGATCGCGTCGATGCCGTCGAGGTCGGCTGGCTGGCGAATCTGTCGCGTGACGACGCCGCAGCGCGTCAGCGCCTGCTCATGCGCGGCAAATGCACCCTGTAGTGCAAGCACGCCCACGGTGGGCGCCGCTCGTGTGCTCGACGTCGTGGCGGCGCCCACCTGGGGGCTCCGGTGTACGCATCACCAACCGCGCTCGGCGTAGCGCTGGTTGACCTCGTCCATGTTGATGCCCGTCATCGGCGCACCGAGTCCCTTGCTCACCTTGGCGAGGATGTCGGGGTCGCGGAAGTGGGTGGTCGCCTCGACGATCGCAGCAGCGCGGCGCGCAGGCTCGTCGCTCTTGAAGATGCCCGATCCCACGAAGACCGCCTCGGCGCCGAGCTGCATCGCGAGTGCGGCGTCCGCCGGCGTGGCAATGCCCCCTGCACAGAACAGCGGCACCGGCAGCCAGCCGGTCTGGGCGATCTCCTGGACGAGGGGCAGCGGTGCCTGCAGTTGCTTGGCCCACTGGAACAGCTCGGCCGAGTCGGCCTGGGTGATCCTGCGGATGTCGCCGATGATGCTGCGGAGGTGCCGCACCGCCTCGACGATGTTGCCGGTGCCCGCTTCGCCCTTGCTGCGGATCATGCAGGCACCCTCGCTGATGCGGCGCAGCGCCTCGCCAAGGTTCGTGGCTCCGCAGACGAATGGCGTGACGAACGCAAACTTGTCGATGTGGTGTGCCTCGTCGGCCGGCGTGAGCACCTCGCTCTCGTCGATGTAGTCGACGCCGAGCGACTGGAGGATCTGCGCCTCGACGAAGTGGCCGATTCGCGCCTTGGCCATCACCGGGATGCCCACTGCCTTCTTGATGCCCTCGATCATCTCCGGATCGCTCATTCGTGCCACGCCGCCGTCCTTGCGGATGTCGGCGGGAACCCGCTCGAGCGCCATCACCGCCGACGCGCCGGCGTCCTCTGCGATCTTGGCCTGCTCGGGGGTGACGACGTCCATGATGACGCCGCCCTTCAGCATCTCGGCAAGGCCCCGCTTGACCTCGTAGGTACCAGTGGCGCGCTGCGAACGGTCGGTCATGCTGCTGAGCGTATCCGAGGTGCCCCGTCAGGACACGGCCGAGAACGTGCTGGCCTTCGCCAGCTCGACCCAGGTGCGCCCCGGCGTCAGCAGGATCGGCGAGCCGTCGTCGGCCAGCAGCTGGATCGGCGATAGCCGGTCGGATCTCGACCAGATTCCCCGGATCAGCACTCCCCCCGTGAACACGAACACCTCGCCCGAGCCGATGGTCTGTGCCTCGGGGCTGCGGTTGTCGGCGGGGCTGGGGCGGTACTGCACCACCATCACGATGACGTTGTTGGTGGAGATCGGCCCCGACAGCGCGTCCTCGTGGGCGACGCCGCCGTTGGTGCGCCAGTAGCGGTCGGTCACAGGGTCGTAGGTCCACTCGATCGCCAGGCCCTCCATCGTCCCCTCGATGCGCGATGCCGGGTCTCCTATGGCGGGGCTGCCGACGGCACGGAAGCGGAACTGGGGCGGCGGGGGCACGGCGTCGTCGGGTGCCAGCAGCCAGGCGCCGGAAGTGGTCGCGAACAGGTCGTGCGGTGCGGGACGGTTGTCGTCACGGTAGAAGCCGACGGTGTCGTAGATCGACTGGCGCAGGCCGCTGAGTTCGATCAGGTCGCTGTCCTCGATGGCATCGGTGACGGCGTCGTTGCCGCCGCTCCAGACGAAGAGTGGACGGATGAGCGAACCGAGCAGGTCGATGTCCTGGGTGCGGCCCGATCGGATGGGCCCCACCGGATCGGCACCGCCGCTGTGGAACACCGCCGCGAACCGGGTCTGGACCTCGACGATCTCCTCGAACACGATGTCGGCCTCGTTGAGTCCGCTCTGAGGACGTGCACGCTCGTTGTTGTCGATCTTCACCACGAGCGCCGGCCGAGCGGCTGCGGTGGCATCGATCGCAGGCAGACCGGTGAGCGGGTACACCGGACCGGTCCAGACCTCGGTCGAGATCGGCGCAGTCGATCCGGTCGACGGTGACGCCGTCCCTGCCGTCGAGCCACTCGTGACCTGCACGGAGGTTGGTGCCGAGGTGCCGGTGCCGCCGCACGCTGCAGCGGTACCGAGGAGAGCGACGACGACGGCGACTACACGACGGTTCACAGTTCCCTCAGCAATGCGATGCGCTCCTCGAGAGGAGGGTGGGTGTTGAACATGCGATTCCAGAATCCGAGCCGTCCGTGGTCGGCGACTCCCGACATCGGCTGTTCGATCCACATGTGTGCAGTGGCCGTCGTGGCCGAGTGCGTGGCGGTGGTGTCGGCCTGCAGTTTCTCGAGTGCCGAGATCAGGCCGGGCGGGTAGCGCGTCATCTGACACGCGCTGACATCGGCGAGCGTCTCGCGTCGGCGGCTCACCGCAGCCTGCATCGCCTTGGCGGCGATCGGCGAGAGCAGCAGCAGCACGAATCCGACGAGCGCCAGCGGATTCGAGCCGTTCGAGTGGTCGCCCGAGCGGCGTTCGCGCCCGCCGTTCCACCATGCCATCCGGATCCCTATGTTGCTGAGGAGCGCAACGGTGCCGACCAGTGTGACGGCGAGGGTGCTGACGAGGATGTCGTAGTTGCGGATGTGCGACAGTTCGTGCGCCACGACGCCCTCGAGTTCGACTCGGTTCATGGTGTCGAGCAGGCCGGTGGTGACGGCAATCGCAGCGTGCTTCGGATCGCGGCCGGTGGCGAATGCATTCGGTGCCGGATCGTCGATGACGTACACGCCTGGCTTGGGAAGACCGCCCGCAAGGCACAGTCCCTCGACGAGATTGTGCAGGCGCTGGAACTCGACCGGATCGGCGGGGCGCGCCCTGCTGACGGCCAGCGCGATCCTGTCGGCTTTCCAGTATGAGCCGAAGGCAACTGCGGCGCTGATGCCGAGTGCGACGAGCGTGGCGATGGTGCCGTTGCCGAGCAGCAGGCCGAATGCGCCGCCGACGAGTGTGACGACGATGACGAATCCGGCGATCAGGAGGATGGAGCGGCGCTTGTTGGCGCGTACGAGCTCGAACATGGAGTCAGAACTGGACCTTCGGGACCTCACGCGACGCGTCGTCGGTCTCGAAGTACTGGCGCTCGGTGAAGTTGAACATCTTTCCGATGACGAGCGTCGGGAACACGTGCAGGCGATTGTTGTACGACAGGACGCTGTCGTTGTAGAACTGCCGGGCGTAGGCGACGCGGCCCTCGGTTGCCGTCAGCTCTTCCTGGAGCGCGAGGAAGTTCTGGTTCGCCTTCAGGTCCGGGTACCGCTCGCTGAGCGCGAACAGCTGGCGCAGTGCACCCGTGAGGGCATTCGACGGCTCGGCCTGGCCCTGTGGTGTGGACGGAGCGGCCATCGCCGAATTGCGGGCGTTGATGACGGCCTCGAGCGTCTGGCGCTCGTGGGCGGCATAGCCCTTCACTGTCTCGACGAGGTTCGGCACGAGGTCGATGCGCCGCTTGAGCTGCACGTCGATCTGCGACCAGGCGTTGTCGACCTGGTTGCGGGCGCGGACGAGACCGTTGTACGACAGCACGACGAACAGTGCCAGCAGGACGACGATGGCGAGGATCACCCAGCCCATGGAGCACTCCGGGGTTCGGGGCGCCGACGGCGCCGTTACCTCGCCATCATACGGGTGCGCCACCGGCGAAGGGGTGACGGCGGCCGGAGCGAGAGCCACTCCGACCGACTGGTGCCGGATGGCAGCAGCCGCCGGTACCGATCGACGTACCGGTCGGCCAGGGTGCTCATCGAGTAGTGCTCCGCCCGCTGGATGCCCGCCGCGACCAGCCGGCTGGCCAGCGCAGGATCCTCGAGGAGTCGCCGCAGCGCACCGGCCAGCGCGCCGGCATCCCCCGGCGGGACCAGCAGCGCATCGACGTCGTCGGTAGCGACGTTTCGATAGCCGTCGAGTGCGCTCGCTGCGATGGCGGTTCCTGCCGCCATCGCCTCGATC
>JBJOMQ010000191.1:0-4896 GCA_046052275.1 Actinomycetota bacterium
CCCCTGGTGATCACGAAGGCCTCGGGCAGTTACTTCTGGACCGAGGACGGCTCGCGTTATCTCGACTTCTCGAGCCAGCTCGTCAACGTCAACATCGGCCACCAGCATCCGAAGCTCGTGGCGGCGATCAAGGAGCAGGCCGAGCGGCTCTGCACCGTTGCGCCGTTCCACGCCAACGATGCCCGCAGCGAGGCGGCGCGCCTCATCAGCGAGGTTGCCAAGAACGGCGACCCGGCATCCGACCTCGACATGGTGTTCTTCACCAACGGTGGCGCAGAGGCCACCGAGAACGCCGTGCGCATGGCCCGCCTGCACACGGGGCGGTTCAAGGTGCTCAACCACTATCGCAGCTACCACGGTGCCACCAATGGGGCCATCACCCTGACGGGCGACCCGCGGCGCTGGCCGAGCGAGCCGGGCATGCCGGGCGTGGTGAAGTTCTGGGGTCCGTACCCATACCGGAGCCCGTTCCACAGCGCCAACGAAGCCGAGGAGTGCCAGCGGGCCCTCCAGCACCTCGACGATGTGCTGATGGTCGAGGGGGCCCACACCGTCGCCGCGATCATCGTCGAGACGGTCGTCGGCACCAACGGCATTCTCGTACCGCCCGATGGATACCTCGCCGGACTACGCGAGCGGTGCGATCGGCACGGCATCGTCCTGATCTGCGACGAGGTGATGGCAGGGTTCGGCCGCTGCGGCGAGTGGTTCGCCTTCCAGAAGTGGGCGGTGCAGCCCGATCTGGTCTGCTTCGCCAAGGGCGTCAACTCGGGATACCTGCCGCTCGGCGGTGTCGTCATCAGCCGGCGCATCGCCGAGACCTTCCGCGAGCGGCAGTTCCCCGGCGGACTCACCTACTCGGGACATCCACTCGCATGTGCCTCGGCCGTGGCGAGCATCAACATCTTCAAGGAGGAGGGCATCATCGAGCATGCTCGCTCGCTCGGTGCCGATGTCATCGCTCCCGGACTCGAGAAGCTGAAGGCCAACCACCCGTCTGTCGGCGACGTGCGCGGCATCGGCGTGTTCTGGGCGATCGAACTCGTCAAGGACCGCGCCACGCGCGAGCCGCTCGTGCCGTACAACGCCGGTGGGCCGGCAGCAGCACCGATGACCGAGCTGGCGACAGCGTGCAAGAAGAAGGGACTCTGGCCCTTCACCCACTTCAACCGGATGCACGTGGTGCCGCCCTGCACCACGACCGCCACCGAGATCGAGGAAGGCCTCGCCATCCTCGACGAGGTGCTCGTCCTCGCCGACGCCCACTACACGGGCTGAGATCGGTGGCCGGCGAGGCACACCACCTCCCGCGCTCTGCGCCGCGACCTGCCACGGCACACACGAGGCTGGCCAACGGCCGCCCTCTGCCCGCATTCGACGACGCCGACTTCGAGCGGGCGTCGCGTGGCCTCATCGCGCAGCATTCCACCGGCGTCGTCATCGGTGAGTTCGGTCCCGCCTGGGACGTGTCGCGCTGGGACTTTCTGCGCGGCGACGCAACGGCCGCGCCAGACACCGTGCACCCGAGCCTGTGGCGCCAGGCGCGCCTCAATGCGATGCACGGGCTGTTCGAGGTGGCACCCGGGTGCTGGCAGGTCCGTGGCTACGACATCAGCAACGTCACCCTGATTGCCGGCACCAGCGGCTGGATCGTGATCGATCCGCTCACCACGACCGCTACCGCACGCGATGCGCTGGCACTTGCCAACCAGCACCTCGGCGAGCGTCCGGTGGTCGCCGTCATCTACACCCACAGCCATCTCGACCATTTCGGCGGCGTGCTCGGCGTCACTTCTCAGGACGATGTCGACGCTGGCCGGTGCGCCGTGATCGCCCCCGACCAGTTCCTCCGCGAGGCAGTCGCCGAGAACCTGCTCGCCGGATTCGCGATGACGCGGCGCAGCACGTATCAGTTCGGCCCGCTGCTCCCACCCGGTCCGCAGGGGCACGTCGACAGCGGCCTCGGCAAGTGCGTGCCGCTTGCACTGCCGGGCCTCATCGCACCGACGATCGACATCACGCACACCGGACAGGAACTCACCATCGACGGGGTTCGCATCGTGTTTCAGCTGACGCCCGAAACCGAGGCCCCGGCCGAGATGAACTTCTACTTCCCCGACCACGGGTGGCTGTGCATGGCCGAGAACTGCTCGCACAACATGCACAACCTCATCCCGATCCGCGGCGCGCAGGCGCGAGATGCCCTGATGTGGAGCACGTACATCGATGATGCCATCCACATGTTCGGCGCTGGCACCGACCTGATGTTCGCGTCGCACCACTGGCCACGCTGGGGCGCTGACGACGTCAGCCGCTTCCTTTCACTGCAGCGCGACCTGTACCGCTGGCTCCACGACCAGACCCTGCGACTGGCCAACCACGGCATGGTGCCCACCGAGATCGCCGAGACACTGCAGATGCCCCCCGAGTTCATGACCGAGAGCCACACCGTCGGCTACTACGGCTCGGTGATCCACAACGTCAAGGCCGTCTATCAGCGCTACCTCAGCTGGTATGACGGGAATCCATCGAACCTGCACCGACATGCTCCGAGCGCAGCCGGCGAGCGCTATGTCGAGCTGGCCGGCGGCGCCGACGCCCTGCTTGCGCACGCACGAGCGAAGTTCGACCTCGGCGACTACCGGTGGGTGGCGGAGGTGGTGAACCATCTCGTGTTCGCCGAACCCGAGAACACCGCCGCCCGCGAACTGCAGGCTGACGCGCTCGAACAGCTCGGCTACCAGAGTGAGTCGGCGACGTTCCGGAACGCGTACCTGATGGGCGCCCAAGAGCTCCGCCACGGCCACCCGCCGCGCTTTGAGACATCGCGTCGCGGCATCGTGCGCGCCCTGCCCGTCGACCAACTGCTCGCCACTGCCGCCATGCGCCTGAAGGCCGACGAGGTGACCGGGCTCTCGGTCATCGTGAACCTCCACGTCACCGACCTCGACGAGGTCTGGGTGGTCGGACTCTCGAACCGTGCACTGCGCTACCGGCAGGCCCCACCCGCCGACGACGCCGACGCAACTGCTACCGCCGACCACGACACGGTCTGCGCCATCGTCGCGGGCGAACTCGGGATAGACGCCGCCGTCGACGAGGGGCGCCTCGTGATTGAGGGCAGCGTCGAGGCACTGCTCGCCCTGTTCGGGCATCTCGACACGTTCCTCGGCGGCTTTCCGATCGTCGAGCCCTGATCTGCTCGACCGCGGGTGGCCACGCGCGCTCAGACCACCCAGGTGCCGTTGCTGCGCAGCAGTGCGGCGAGATCGCCGGGACCCTTCCTGTCGGCGGCCTGCATCACCTGGTTCGCCATCAGCGAGCCGTAGTCGGGCCGGTCGATCGATCGGAAGATGCCGAACGGCGTCGGCGAGTGATCGTCGTGCGACAGGCGGGCGAGGGCAAAGGCCAGTCCGGGATCAGCGCGGTGGGCATCGTGCACCAGCAGGCTCGACTCACCCACCTCGGCGACATCGACGAGGCGCAACTGGCCGTCGGAACCCATCACGACACCCCGTGACCCGTCCTTTCCGAAGCGGATCGGCTGGCCATGCACGAGGTCGATCATCATGTCCTCTCGGTGGTGCTTGCCGGTGACTCCGTCGAATGCGGCATCGTTGAAGACGTTGCAGTTCTGGTAGATCTCGACAAACGACGCGCCGCGGTGGTCGTGGGCCGCACGGAACACGCTCATCATGTGCTTGCGGTCGAGATCGTGGGTACGGGCGACGAATGAGGCCTCGGCTCCGAGCGCGACTGCGAGCGGGTTGAACGGGTGGTCGATCGATCCCATCGGCGTGCTCTTGGTCACCTTGCCCTCCTCCGAGGTGGGCGAGTACTGGCCCTTCGTGAGCCCGTAGATGCGGTTGTTGAAGAGCAGGATGGTGAGGTTGACGTTGCGTCGCAGGGCGTGCAGCAGGTGGTTGCCGCCGATCGAGAGCGCATCGCCGTCGCCGGTGATCACCCACACGTCGAGATCGGGACGCGCAGTCGCGACCCCCGTGGCGATTGCAGGTGCTCGGCCGTGGATGCTGTGCATGCCGTACGTGTTCATGTAGTACGGGAAACGGCTGCTGCAGCCGATGCCGCTGATGAACACCGTCTGCTCGAGCGGCACGCCGAGCTCGGGCATCAGGAACTGCACTGCCTGCAGGATGCCGTAGTCGCCGCAGCCGGGGCACCACCGCACCTCCTGGTCGCTCATCCAGTCCTTCTTGGTGGTCAGGCTGACCGTGTCGCTCATTGCGACACCTCCTCATGTGCGTCGCGGATGGCTTTCTCGAGTTCGGCGGTCGTGAACGGCAGGCCCTGCACCTTCGAGACCGAGCGTGCGTCGACGAGGTACTCGGCGCGCACGATGCGGCACAGCTGGCCCATGTTGAGCTCGGGCACGATGACCCGGCGGAAGCCGCGGAGCAGGTCGCCGAGGTTGGACGGCAGCGGGTTGAGGTGCATGAGGTGCACCCACGCCACCTTCGTGCCCGATGACCGGACCTGCTCGACCGCCGACGTGATCGCCGCCCACGTCGAGCCCCACCCCAGCACGCACACGTCGGCATCCGCGTCGCCGATCACGGCAGCAGGTGGGATGTCCCGGGCAATGCCAGCGATCTTGGCGGCGCGCAGGTGGACCATCTTCTCGTGATTGGCCGGCGAGTAGTCGATGTCGCCGCGCCCGTCCTGCTTCTCGATGCCGCCGACGCGGTGCATCAACTCCGGCGTTCCCGGAATCGCCCACGGACGGGCCAGTGTCTCCGGATCGCGCAGGTACGGCCAGAACTCCTCAGTGCCGTCGTCGTTGACATGGTTCTTCGCCGTGGCAAAGGGCACCGAGATGTCGGGCAGCGCGGCTGCGTCCGGCAGTCGCCACGGCTCGCTGCCGTTGGCGATGTAGCC
>JBJOMQ010000192.1:0-4865 GCA_046052275.1 Actinomycetota bacterium
GTCCGCGCCGGCCAGTCCGTGCCGCTGAGCTGAGAACGTCGCTGCGCTGAGAACGCCGCACACCTGAGAACGAGGAGATCCCCGACATGTCACTCCGCGAGACACTGACGGCCGCCGGCCTCGGCGACCTGCCCAAGCTGATGCCCGGCTCGTCGCTCACCAGCTATCCGCCTGCCGAGCAGTGGCACGACTGGGTCGAGCTCGACTCGAAGGACTGGGCGCACGGCAAGGCGACCAAGCGGCGATTCAGCCTCATCCCGACGACGTGCTTCAACTGCGAGGCCTGCTGCGGCCTGCTTGCGTATGTCGACAAGGAGACGGGCGAGATCCAGAAGTTCGAGGGCAACCCGCACCATCCGGCGAGCCGCGGCCGCAACTGTGCGAAGGGTCCGGCGACGATCAACCAGGTGCAGGACGCCGACCGCATCCTGTATCCGCTCAAGCGTGCCGGCACGCGCGGTGAGGGCAGGTGGCAGCGCATCGAATGGGAGCAGGCACTCGAGGAGATCGGCTCGCGCATCGGCACCGCCTTCCGCGAGGGGCGCCACAAGGAAGTGATGTACCACGTCGGCCGCCCGGGCGACGACAGCTACATGGAGCGCGTGCTGCATGCGTGGGGGCTCGACGGTCACAACAGCCACACCAACATCTGCTCGTCTGGCGCGCGGGTCGGGTATGCGGCATGGATGGGCTTCGACCGTCCGTCGGGCGATCACGCCAATGCCAAGGTGATCTTCCTCATCTCATCGCACCTCGAGGCCGGCCACTACTTCAACCCTCACGCACAGCGCATCATCGAGGGCAAGATGCGCGGCGCGAAGGTGATCTGCGTCGACCCGCGACTGTCGAACACGGCATCGATGAGCGACTACTGGCTGCCAGTGTGGCCCGGCACCGAGGCGTTCCTCTGCCTGGCGATCGCCCGTCTGCTGCTGGTGAACGGCACGTGGGACCGCGAGTTCGTGCGCCGATGGGTGAACTGGGACGTGTTCCTGCGCGAGACCCGGCCCGACCTGGGGGTCGAGTTCGAGAACGTCGGCCCGGCGCTCATCGACCTGTATGCCGACTACACGCCCGAGCGGGCCGAGCACATGTGCGGCATCGATGCGCGCAAGATCCGCGAGATCGCCGAGCACATCGGCCGTGCCGTGCCCGGTCGGCTGTCGTCGCACAACTGGCGCGCCTCGGCTGCGGGCAACGAGGGCGGCTGGCAGACAGCGCGCACCCTGTTCTTCTTGAACGTGCTCACCGGCTCGGTGGGCACCGAGGGCGGCACCAGCCCGAACGGCTGGAACAAGTTCATCCCCGTGCCGCCGAAGAACCCGCATCCGCACGGTGACTGGAACGAGCTCACGTGGCCGAAGGAGTACCCGCTCACGCATCACGAGCTGTCGATCCTGCTGCCGCACTTCTTGAAGGAGGGCCGCGGCCGTCTCGACACGTACTTCACCCGTGTCTACAACCCGATCTGGACCAACCCCGACGGCTTCACCTGGCTCGAGGCGCTCACCAACGAAGATCTCGTCGGGTGCCATGTGGCGCTCACGCCGATCTGGAGCGAGACGGCATGGTTCGCCGACTACGTGCTGCCGATGGGCGTGGCGTCGGAGCGGCACGACGTGGCCTCGTACGAGACCCACCTCGGCCGGTGGATCGGCTTCCGCCAGCCGGTGATGAAGGCCTATGCCGAGCAGCAGGGCCGCACGGTCAACCGCACCTACGACGTGAACCCGGGCGAGGTGTGGGAGGAGCACGAGTTCTGGATCGACCTGTCGTGGAAGATCGATCCCGACGGATCGCTCGGCATTCGCGAGCACTTCGAGTCGATTGCCCAGCCCGGCACGCCGATCTCGATCGACGAGTACTACTCGCACCTGTTCGAGCATTCGATTCCGGGACTGCCGGAGGCTGCTGCGAAGGAGGGGCTCACCCCGCTGGCGTACATGCGCCGCCACGGGGCGTTCGCGATTCCCGGCAACCAGGAGCAGGTGCACGAGCGCGTCGTCACTCCGGCAGAGCTCACGGCGGCCAAGGCCGTGCGCGACGACATCGGCGTGTACCGCGTGCCCGGCACCGCCGGCATGCACGGCACTGTCGACGACATCAACGGGCACATGCCGTTCATCGGCGACGGCTCGGTGGGTGTCGAGATCGACGGTCAGGTGCGCTTCGGGTTCCCGACGCCCTCGCGCAAGCTCGAGCTGTTCTCGCCGACGATGCGCGACTGGGGATGGCCCGAGTACGCGCTGCCCACATGGATCCCGTCGCACGTGCACTGGGAGAACCTCGACCTTGCCCATGGCGAGCGCATCCTGCTGCCGACGTTCCGCCTGCCCACCCTCATCCACACTCGCTCTGCACAGGCGAAGTGGCTCGCCGAGTTGAGCCATTCCCATCCGCTGTGGATCCATCCCAGCGACGCCGAGCAGCTGGGCATCGACGTGAACGGCCTGGTCCGCGTCACGACGCGCACCGGCTACTTCGTCATCCGCGCCTGGCGCACCGAGGGCATTCGGCCCGGCGTGGTGGCCGCCTCGCACCACATGGGCCGCTGGCGTCTCGATGAGCGAACCGGCACCCCCGGATGGACCGCTGGCGTGGTGTCGCTGTCGGGGCCCGACCGCGGCTACGGATCGGGCAGCGTGTCGTCGGATGGCACGTGGCAGATGCGCCAGGTGCACGGTGTCACCACCTTCGACTCGGCCGATCCCGACTCGCAGCGCGTGTGGTGGAGCGATGCCGGAGTGCACCAGAACCTCACCTTCCCCGTGCAGCCCGATCCGATCTCGGGGATGCACTGCTGGCTGCAGCACGTCACGGTGTCGCCGGCGCGCGCCGACGATCGCTATGGAGACATCGCGGTCGACACGGGCAAGTCGATGGAGGTCTTCCACGAGTGGCTTGCCAAGACGCGGCCGGGTCCCGGGCCGGGTGGCCTTCGCCGTCCGCTGCACTTCGCCCGACCGGTGAAGCCGCTGGCGACTGCGTATCGTGCCTGACGCGTGAGCACTGACCTTGCGGAGATCGCCGAGCGCCGGGCTGCGTTCGCGGCGCTGTCGGCTGCACTGCTGCTGAGCGAGCCAGGTCCGCGAACGGCGCCGTACATCGAGCGGGTTCCGGAGTTGGCGGCACTGGCCGACCCGGCGTGCGGCGTCGAGTTCGAGCGGATCTTCCTGCGCGAGGTCGCGCCATACGAGAGCGTGTTCCGATCCGATACCGCCGAGCGCGGTGGGGCTGTTGCGTCGAGGGTGGCCGATCAGTACGACGACATCGGGTTCGACGAGCACCGCACGGGTCAGTGGCGCGTCGCAGGGCCCGATCATCTCGGCCTCGAACTGCGCGCCTATGCATTTCTCGTCGGCCTCGAAGCGGCGGCGTGGCGCAGCGACCGCCCCGATGAGGCGACGCGCCACGTCGAGGCGCAGCGCCGGCTGTTCGCCGATCACCTGGCATGGTGGGCGGGCCTTGCTGTCGACGCCCTTGCACGGTCGGCGGCGGGCACGCCCTACGAGCAACTCGTCGAGGCGGTCGACCACTACCTCGCCGACGAGATCGACCGGCTGCGGCCCCTCCCGCTGCTCGATGCGTCGCAACTGCCACCCGACGATCCCATTGGCCGACTCGGGCCACGCCGGCTGGCCCGTCACCTGCTGGCGCCGGCGAGGTCGGGACTGTGGCTGGGCGTGGCCGAGATCGGCGATGCCGCCCGACGGCTCGGCTTTCCGTGGCGCCCGATGGACGGCCGGCAGAACCTCGTGCCGCTGGTGGGCGCCGCCCATGATGCGGGGGAGATCGCCCAGCTGGTGTCGCCGTGGGCCGTGCTGGCGGCAGATGCAGTCGATCGACACCGCCGTCGCGCCGCCGACCAGCCCGGTGCCGAGCTGGCGTGGCAGCACTATGCGGCCCTCGCCGCGCAGACAGCCCGTTACCTGCAGGACCTCGAGGCGCGCGGGTTGCACCGCGACGACGACCGCGAGATGGTGATCCGCGTCTCGGGGTCGGGTGCGGCCGATGCGGTCGACGCGCTCCGTCGCATGGGCCACTCGGTCGAGATCCTCGACGACTGACCGATGTCGGTGCGCCGTTCGGTGCTCGCTGCCGCGGTCTGGTGGCGCAGCGCCGCCGGTACGCTCCAGCGCCATGAGGCTGTTGCGCAGGGCGATGGTGGCGCTGTCGCTCGCCGGAGCCATTGCCGGACTGCTGCGTATTCGGGGCAAGGGCGGCGTGCCACCGCAGGAAGGCGGCTGGCGTGAGCTGTCGGTGCCGCCGCGTGCAGGCGAGTCGACGGCCTCGCCGTAGTCGACGCCAGGAGGGCGCTGTTCGTGGTCTCTGCTACTGAGAGTGATGCGGCGAGGCTCAGGCGACCCCAGACAATCGTCGGCGTCGTGGGTTGCGGTGTGACCGGCTTTCGAGTCGTGGCCCATCTTCTCCGCGCTGGCATTCGTGTCGCCGTGCACGATCCGGCGGCGACCGCATCCGGTGATGGATCGAGAGTGGTGGTGCCGCGGGGTGCCGTTGCCGTCGATGTTGTCGACGACCTGCTCGTGGCCGACATGGTGGTGCTGTGCACGCCGTCACCGCACGCGCCGATGGTGTCTCGCTGCATCCGCGCCGGCGTACCGGTGGTGTCGATCGGTGATGACCTCGCCGATGTGCGCGCGATGCTCGACCTCGATCGGGCCGCAGTGGCCGGTGGCGTGCGGGCGGTGGTCGGCGCCGGCATGGCGCCTGGGCTGAGCGGCCTGCTTGCGGCGTACCTGTCGACGCAGCTCGACAAGGTCGACGAGTTGCACATCGCCGTGCACGGAACCGCCGGCCCTGCATGCGCTCGCCAGCACCACGATGCGCTCGGCAGCCGCTCGATC
>JBJOMQ010000193.1:0-5228 GCA_046052275.1 Actinomycetota bacterium
ATCGGCCTGCTTGGCGGTGCCCGCTGCACGTGTTGCTTCTGCCCGACCACCGGACGCGATCTCGCCGACGGCATCGGCCCTGCACGCCGGCTGCGCGACGCCGGCGCTGCGCTGTCGCTCGGCAGCGACTCGCATGCCGTGATCGACCTGCTGGAAGAGGCCCGTGCCGTCGAGCTCGACGAGCGCCTCGCCGCCAATGTCCGCGGCTCGCACGACGTCCCGTCTCTGCTGCGCGCCGCAGCCGTCGACGGACATCGGTCGCTCGGCTGGGAGGATGCGGGAGCGATCGCGGTGGGACAGCGCGCCGACCTCGTCGCTGTGCGGCTCGACACGGTGCGCACGGCCGGCGCATCGCCTGCTGCTCGCCTCGCCACGGTTGCCTTCGCTGCAACTGCGGCCGACATCCACACGGTGATCGTCGACGGTCGGTGCGTGGTCGAGGACGGCCATCACCTGTCGATCGACGTGGCAGGCGAGTTGCACGCATCCATCGTCGCGGTGATGTCGTGAGTGCCGAGCAGCGCGGCACGACTGTGCTCGACGAGATCGGGCTGCTCGTCACCAACGACCCGTCGGCGGGCGAGGGGCCGCTCGGCATCGTGCGCAATGCCTCGGTGGTGTTCGAGGGTGGTCGGGTCGTGTCGGTCGGCGCCGCCGGCCAGTCCGCAGATCGACGCCTCAGCGCCGAGGGGCGCTGCGTCATTCCCGGCTTCGTCGACAGTCATACGCACCTCGTCTTCGCGGGCGACCGCAGCGATGAGTTCGCGGCGCGGATGGCGGGACGCCCCTACGAGGCGGGCGGCATCCGGGTGTCGGTGAACGCCACGCGAAGTGCGTCGCCCGCCGAACTGCGCCGTCTCACCACACTTCGGCGCGACGAGGCGCGGCGCGCCGGGATCACCGCGGTCGAGATCAAGTCGGGCTACGGCCTCGACACGCTGACCGAACACCGCTGCCTCGAGATCGCCGGCGAGTTCACCGCCGACACGACCTTCCTCGGCGCGCACGTGGTGCCGCCCGAGTTCGAGGGCCGTGCCGACGACTACGTGCACCTCGTGTGCCACGAGATGCTGCACGCAGTTCGACCTCACAGCCGGTGGGTCGATGCATTCTGCGAGGTGGGCGCCTTCGATGCCGACCAGACGCGCGCAGTGCTCGAGGCCGGCCGCAGCGCCGGACTCGGCATGCGATTGCACGCCAATCAGCTCGGCTACGGGCCCGGAGTGCAACTGGCCGTCGAACTGGGCTGCGCCTCCGCCGACCACTGCACCTACCTCTCCGACGACGACATCGAGGCACTGGCTGGGAGCAGCACCGTCGCCACCTTCCTTCCGGCCGCCGACTTCAGCACCCGCCAGCCGTATCCCGACGCCCGGCGCGTCATCGATGCCGGTGCCACCGTGGCGATTGCTACCAACTGCAATCCGGGCAGCAGCTACACCACGTCGATGTCGTTCTGTATCGCGCTCGCCGTGCGCGACATGCGCATGACCCCCGAGGAAGCGTTGCTGGCAGCGACGGCAGGCGGTGCGGCGGCGCTGCGGCGCACCGATGTGGGGCGGATCGCCAACGGGATGTCGGCCGACATGGTGGTGCTCGATGCGCCCTCGTACACGCACCTCGTCTACCGGCCCGGCGTGCCCCTCGTGCACGCCGTCGTCGAAGGCGGATCGCTCGTGGTGGGAGGCCTGCCGCCTGCGGCGAGTGCCAACTAGGGTGCCGCCGTGGCGCGCACCCCCGACCTCGAGCGACGGCAGGAGCTGCTCGACCGGATCGTGGTGTACCTCGCGGATCATGGACTCGCCCAGGCCACGCTGCGCCCCATGGCGAAGGCACTCGACGTCAGCATCAACCGGCTCGTGCACCACTTCGGCTCGAAGGAGGATCTGCTCGCCGCCGCGATGACGAGGGCGATGGAGCAGCAGTTGGAGGTGCAGGCCGAGTGGCTGCAGCGCTCGCCGGGATGCACCCTCGTCGAGCTGTACCAGCGGTGGTGGAAGTGGATCAACGCCTCGCCGCGCAATCTCGCTCTCGTGCGCCTCAACTACGAGGCCGCAGCACTGGATCCCTCCGTGACCGGACTGACGGGCGACTTGCGCGCCGACCAGATCGGCGCGTGGCGCCACGATGCCGCCCAGCGATTCGAGGCCGAGGGCCTCACCCGCGAGCAGGCACAGACCGAGGCCGCGCTGGCCAAGGCCACGTTCACTGGTCTGGCGATGGACCTGTTCGCCACGGGCGAGCGGGCGCGCCTGACGAAGTCGTTCAACGAGTTCATCGACCGCCTCGCCACGCGCCTCGACGAGTGCCGGACCGCTAACCGCACCGCATGAGCGGGCGACTCGTGCTGCTGCCGTCACTTGCCGGCTCGTTCGACGACCGCCCGGCTGTCGTGTCGGTGGCCGGCGCCGGCGTGTCGTGGGAGCGCCTGGCAGCGGTAGTGCACGCGACAGCACGCCGGCTCGACGGACAGCAGCCGGTGGCGATCGATGCGTCGCCGACGCTCGACACGGTGGTGGCGGTGCTGGCCTGCCTGGCGGCAGGCGTGCCGGCCGTGCCGGTGCCGGCAGATGCGGGTCCGGTCGAGCGCGAGCACATCCGACACGATGCCCGTGCCGCCGACATGCCGCCGATCGCATGGGATGCCCCGAGCGAGGTCGATGCGCTGCCCGAGCCAGATGCATCCGCCACCGGGCTCATCGTCTACACATCAGGAACCACGGGACCTCCCAAGGGTGCAGTGCTGTCGAGGTCGGCCCTTGCTGCAGCGATCGACGGCCTCGCCGCGGCGTGGCAGTGGGGGCCGCACGACACGCTGGTGCACGGACTCCCGCTGTTTCACGTGCACGGTCTCGTACTCGGGGTGCTCGGTGCGCTGCGCACCGGCAGTGCGCTCATCCACACCGGCCGGCCCACCGCCGAGGCGTATGCGGCCGCGTCCTCGACCGGCACCCTGTACTTCGGAGTGCCCACCGTGTGGGGACGCGTCTGCGACGACGCAGCAGCCGCGGCGGCGCTGCAGAGCGCCCGGCTGCTGGTGTCGGGCAGTGCGCCGCTGCCGGTGCCGGTGTTCGAGCGACTGCGGTCGCTCACCGGACATGCGCCCGTCGAGCGCTACGGCATGACCGAGACGCTCATCACCCTGTCGACGCGCGCCGACGGCGAGCGACGGCCGGGATGGGTGGGCTTACCAGTCGGCGAGACGCGCACCCGGCTGGTGTCCGACGACGGGGGTGCCGTGCCGCACGACGGCGAGACCATCGGCGAACTGCAGGTGGCCGGACCGTCGCTGTTCGACGGCTACCTCGGCCGGGCCGACACGACGGCAGCGTCGTTCGATGGCGACTGGTTCCGCACCGGCGATGCAGCAGTGATCGATGCGGGCGGGTTCCACCGCATCGTCGGCCGCCAGTCGATGGACATCATCAAGACCGGCGGGTTCAAGGTGGGCGCCGGCGAGGTGGAGACTGCGCTGCTCGGCCATCCCGCGGTGCGCGAGGCGGCCGTGGTGGGCGTGCCCGACGACGACCTTGGCGAGCGCATCGTCGCCGTCGTCGTGGTGGGCGAGGAAGTCGACCCCGCTGCGCTGCAGCAGCACGTCGCCGCCACGCTGTCGGTGCACAAGCGCCCGCGCGAGGTGCGCGTCGTCGACAGCCTGCCGCGCAACGCAATGGGCAAGGTGCAGAAGCATCTGCTGCGCTAGGCCGACGGCGACACCCGTACCCCTAGGGGTATAGTGACGCAATGCACCTGCCCGACGAGACCACCACCGACCTCGTCCGCCGCCTCGCTCGCATCGAGGGCCAGGTGCGCGGCCTGCAGGCGATGATCAAGGACGGCCGCGAATGCCGCGAGATCGTCACCCAGCTGTCGGCGGCCGGCAAGGCCCTCGACCAGGTGGGCTTCAAGCTGCTCGCGGCGGGCATGGCCACGTGCATGAGCGATCCCAAGGGGGCCGCCGCTCAGGGCTTCGACCCCGACGAGGTCGAGCGGCTCTTCTTGAAACTGGCCTGACGAACTGAGACCACGTCGGGGCCAGTGTCGTCGACGAGTTCGCCGGCGCTAGGGCAGGCTCACGTCACTCATCTTTCTCCGGAAATCCGCTGAAGGCGCGCAGCATCTTCGCGTCGACGGTGCGCTCGCCGTGCTCGTCGCGCAGCGTCAGGATGCGCCCGGCTATCGCCGCAGGCGCGTGGTGCTGCAGCGCCCAGACCGTGAACAGCGGCGGGCGTCCAGCGCGCGGAACCACCACCCACCGAGCGGCAGGGTGCAGGCCGGCAAGGGCGGCGGCGCCGTGTAGACGGGGCTCAGCGTCGGCGTCACCGCACACCACCAGCCAGCCGTCGTCGGCCAGCACCGTCGTGGCTGCCTCCACGTAGGCCTCGATACCGCCGCGGGTCTCGACACGTGCCCGGGCGCGCTGCTCGTCGTCGGCATGCGACGCCGTGCCAGGGGGGAAGTACGGGGGCGTGCCGGTGACGAGGTCGAACGGTGCGCGCACGGCACCCATCACTGCAGGGTCGCGGAAGTCGCCATGGTGGATCGACACGCGCTCGTCGAGCCGGGCATGTGATGCGTTGTGGGCGACATTGCGGCGAAGAAGTTCGAACGACACGTCCTGCACCTCGACCCCGTCGAGCAGCGCATCGGGCAGCGACCATGCGAGGTGCAGCAGCACCGAGCCGAGCCCGCAGCCGAGATCGAGCACGCGCTGCGGCGCCGGGCACGCCTGCAACGCAGCCCACGCTGTCACCACGTCGTCCGACCGGTCGAGGGTGAGGTCGTCGAGCAGGTCGTCGGCGCCCGGGTCGGTCGTCACGCGCAGGGCTGCGTGTCAGGCGACGATGCTGACGGTGCGACCGGGCACGACGATGACCTTCTTCGGGGCAGCGCCGGCGAGGGTGGCCACGATTCGCTCGTCGGCGAGGGCAGCGGCCTCGACCGTGGCTGCGTCGGCATCGGCCGTCACGGTGATACGGGCACGCACCTTGCCGTTCACCTGCACCGGGTACTCGACAGTGTCGCTGGTGAGATACGCCTGATCGGCGACCGGGAACGGATGGTGGGTGATCGAGGTGCCGTGGCCGAGCCGGCTCCACAGCTCTTCGGCCATGTGCGGGGCGAACGGTGCCAGCATCGCCACGAGGTCGTCGGCCATCGCGGCAGGGCAGCCGCCGAGCTTGGTGAGGTGGTTGTTCAGCTCGATGAGCTTCGCGATCGCCGTGTTG
>JBJOMQ010000194.1:0-4763 GCA_046052275.1 Actinomycetota bacterium
TCGGCCTCGTCGTCGTCGACGAGGCGCACTGCATCAGCGACTGGGGGTTCGACTTCCGTCCCGACTATCAGCGGCTCGCTCGAGCGCTGCTCTCCACGCCGCGTGCTGCAGTGCTCGCCACGACGGCCACTGCGAACGAGCGGGTCACCGCCGACATCGCACGGCAACTGGGGCCCAGCGCCGTCACGCTGCGCGGCACGCTCGCTCGCACGTCGTTGCGACTCGGTGTCGTCCCCGGGCTCTCGGCAGTGCACCGCTATGCATGGGTGGCCGATGCGCTCGAAGCCATCGAAGGGTCGGGCATCGTGTACGTGCTGACGGTGGCCGAGGCCGACCGTCTCGCTGCCTTTCTCTGCGAGCGCGGCTTTCGCGTGCCGGCCTACACCGGTGCCCTCGATGCACTCGAGCGCATACGAATCGAAGAGCAGCTGCGCGCCAACTCGGTGAAGGCAGTCGTCGCCACGTCGGCGCTGGGCATGGGCTACGACAAGCCCGACCTGGCGTTCTGCTTCCACGTCGGCTCGCCGAGTACGCCGGTGGCGTACTACCAGCAGGTCGGTCGCGCTGGCCGCGCAGTGGCGCGTGCTGATGCAGTCCTGTTGCCCGGTCCCGGCGACGAGGCGATCTGGGAGTACTTCGCCACTGCGTCGATCCCCGATCCGGCTGCCGTCCAGTCGGTGCTTGCCTCGCTCGACAGCGGGCCGCAGTCGGTGATCGAGCTCGAGGCAGCCACCGGCCTGCGCCGCGGGCGTCTCGATGCCCTGCTGAAGATCCTCGCCGTCGACGACGTGGTGGCCAAGGACGGCACGAAGTGGACGTCGACGGGCACTCCGTACGCCCACGACCATGCCAAGTGGGCCGATCTCGCTGAGGTTCGGCGCACTGAGGCCGACCTGATGCGCCGGTATGCGCGCGGTGAGGGCTGCCTCATGGCGTATCTGCAGACGGCACTCGACGACCCCGATCCGGCGCCGTGCGGGCGGTGCTCGGTGTGCACCGGCGACCTGCCGCATCCGGGAACGACGCCCTCTGCGGTAAATGTCGATGCGGCGCGCTCATTCCTACGCGGTGCCGACACGGTCGTCGAGGCGCGCAAGCGCTGGCCGTCGGGAGCCGCCCGCCGTGGCGCCATCCTGGGACTCGCCGACGGTCGAGCTGTCGCGTTCGCCGACGACCCTGGGTGGGTCACGGAGATCACAGCGCTGCAGCGATCGCGGTACGCCGACATACCCGGCGAGCTGCTCGACGGGGCGGTGGCGTCGCTTGGCCGGTGGCGCAGCACGTGGATCGGTCGGCCGGTCGCAATGGTGCCGGTGCCAGCGCACGGCGCAGAGGCTGACGCCAACCGCCGGCTCGCCGAGCACCTCGCCGACAGGGGTGGGCTGCCGGTGCTGGATGCGTTCTCGTGGCAGGGCGGCCCACCGCCCGCCGATGCGTCGAGCACTGCAGTCGTGGCCCATCTCGAGCGCGCCATTCGCCTCGACCCGACGGCATCGTTCCCCGACGGTCCGGTGCTGCTGTGCGCGGCAAGCGCACGGACCCGATGGACGCTCACCGTCGCGGCCGCCATGCTGCATGAAGCGGGCTGCGGTGTGGCCATGCCGCTCGTGCTGCACCTCAGGCCCTGACACAGGCCGCAGCCGGCGTGGCAGCATGGGATTCCGCTGGCACCCACCATCAGTGGCCAGCCGAGGAGGCCGACGTGTTCGTTCCCGACATCCGCACCGTGCCGCTCCAGCAAGCCGGTGCACAGTTCGCTGACCTGATGCTCGTCGACGACGGCGGCGTGCAGGTGGGCATCTGGTCGGCAGAGCCCGGCGAACTGCGCGGGTCTACCGGTGACTACGACGAGGTGATGCTAATGATCGACGGCCGCGCCACGGTGCACCACGACGACGGCGAGTTCGACCTCGCGCCCGGCGTGCTGTGGTCGACGCCGCGCCACTGGCGCGGCGACTGGGACGTCGTGCAGAGCGTGCGGAAGATGTACGTCATCGACAATCGTCCCGGTGGAGGAGCCATCCCCGAGTACATGGGCAACGCATATTCGGCGCCGCTCGGCGAGCCCGTTCGCCGACCCACGGTGCTCGAGGGCGACCCGCACGAGCGCAGCGCCACGATCTCGGCGCACAACCAGCTCGAGGCCGGCGTCTGGGAGTGCACGCCCGGGGTCTTTCCGTTCCGCCGCGACGGCTACGACGAGGTGTTCTGCGTGCTGAGCGGCCGCGCCACGATCTCCTTCGACGGTGGCATGTCGTTCGAGATGCGGCGCGGCTCGGTGCTGGTGACGCCGTCTGGCAGCACGGGCAGGTGGACTGTGCACGAGACCGTGCGCAAGGCGTACGTGATCATCTCCGGCCGTCAGCCGCGCGGCGCTGCGACGGTCTGATCTTCTGCCGGCGGAGAGCTAGGCCGCTGGGCGGACGAGGGCGACGGGTACCGACGCATGCTGCAGCACGGTGCGGCTGGTCGAGCCGAGGAGCAGCGCTGCGAAGCCGCCGCGGCCGCGCGAGCCGACTACGACCAGGTCGGCGCTGCGGCCGGCATCGATGAGGGCCTTCGCCGGGTTGTCCTCGCTGACGACCGAATGGACGCGTACCTGCATGCACTGGGCGCGTGCGCTGCGCTCGGCTGACTCGAGCATGCGCATCGCATCGAGTCGCATTTCGTGGCGAGGGTCGCTGGCGCCGTGTCGCGCACTCGGGTACGGATACGACCAGGCATGCACGAGTTCGAGCTCGGCACCGGTCCGCGCTGCCGTGTCGACAGCCCAGCGAAGTGCCTCGTCGCTGCACGCCGAGCCGTCGATGCCGACGACGATGCGGTCGAGTTTGGGCGAGGGGCGGTCGGTGCCGTGTACCACGACCACCGGACCCTGGGCGCGGTAGGCCACGACGGTGGCGACCGAGCCGATCATGTCGGTGAGCCGACCCGGATGCGATGTGGCACCCACCACGACGATGTCGTCCTCGCGTGCTGCACTCGCTACCGCGTAACCGGGCGCGCCGAGCACCGTCTCGCCCGACACCTCGATGCCGAGCCCGAACGATCGGGCAAGCTCAACTGCGCGTCTGTTCACCTCTTCGCGTTGGTGCACCAGGTCGTCCATCGACGAGCCGGCGAGCGAGCCATTGCCGACGAGACTCGCCTCGACCGACACCGGCAATTCGGCACACGTCATCACGTGCAGCGAGCACTGTCGACGCGCTGCCTCGTGCGCAGCCCACCGCAGCGCCTCGATCGAGCCCTCGGTGCCGTCGACGCCGACGACGACGCGTGGGCCGCGGCCGCTCATGTCACCGCTCCACGATGAGGGCGGTCACCATGTAGCGCATCCCCTCGGGGGTCTCGGCATGGGTGAGGATGTGGCAGTGCCACGCCCACACACCGGGTTCGACGCCCATGTAGAGCACGGTGTATCGCTCGCCGGGTGCCACGTTGACCGTGTCGGTGGGCCATGGCTCGTCGAGCGGGATGCCGTCCTTGGCGATCACCCACCCCATGGGCTGGTGGAGGTGCATCGGGTGCGACGTGAGCCCCTCGTTGAGGTAGTGCACCATCATCGTCTGGCCGACACGCAGCGTGTACGGCTCGGTGGCCGGGAAGCTCTTGCCGTTCAGGCTGAGGCCGATCGTGCCGGCATCGTTCAGCACCATGTTGACGACCTTTGTGGGCTTCTCGGGGTAGCCCTTGTCGATCAGCTTCTGCGGAACCGGGATCTCGTCGATGAGCAGGGCGCCGAACATGCCGTTGGGGATCTGTTCCTGGGCATTGTGGTGCGAGTGGTAGATGCCCACGGCAGGGCCCTTGGCGACGAAGTCGTACGCCTTCTCGCCGCCCGGCACCGTCGGGCGCTCGGTGTACGGATCAACGCCGTCCATCACGTTGGGCACCTGGATGCCGTGGAGGTGCAGCGAGGTGGTCTCCGGCAGGTTGTTGCGCAGGATCATCCTCACCTTGTCGCCTGAGTACACCTGGATCGTTGGGGCCGGCACGACGCCGTTGTAGGTCCAGGCCTTCACCACCTTGCCGGGCTCGACTTCCCAGTCGACCACCTTGGCATCGAGGATGAACACCTTCGTGCCGTCGGCGAGCACCTCATCGGGCTCGCGAAGTGCGCCGCCGCCGGTACCCATGGTCGTCGCCGGGTACAGCTGGGCGCGGCTGAGCATTGCTGCGTCCATCGCCGACCAGTCGATGTGCGCCATCGGTGCGCCGCCGTCGTCGCTGGCCCCTCCGGTCGACGCCGTCTGGGTCACGCGCAGCGTGCCCACCATGCCGGCCGCTTCGTGTCCAGGCTGCGCGCACAGGAAGGTGTAGTCGCCCTCTGCGACCGGGCCGATCTCCCAGTCGGACATCTGGCCGCCCGGTACGTCGGGGCTCTTCAAACCGAGCTCGCGGATCTCCATGTTGTGGAGCGCGCTGCCCTCATTCATCAGGTGGAGGACGGCACCCTGCGGCGGGATCTCGATCTGCGTGGGCTTGAAGTACAGATCGCCCATGGTCACCTCGATGGTGGGCTTCGCGCCGTCGCTGCCGCTGCCGGCAGCCGACTCCGAGCCGCTGTCGCGGACTCCGAGGACAGCGACCACGAGGGCGGCGAGCCCGGCGAAGAGTGCGAACCAGTTGAGAAGTGAACGGTCGTCCTTGTTCATGCTGGCCATGCTGCGGCTCGGCCGCCTGACCCTGTAGGGCATGAGGGAGGTCGGGCCCGGGACCAAAGTCCCGCGCCGCCGCGATGTGTCGGTGCCGGGCGCCGTGCT
>JBJOMQ010000195.1:0-4689 GCA_046052275.1 Actinomycetota bacterium
GCTGCTCGGCATGGTGCTGTCCGACTCGCCGGTGGTGGCGGTGGCGATGATGACGCTGCTGGGCGTGGGTACCGGCATCTGGATCGCCGTCAACTCGACGGTGCGCCAGGCGATCACGCCCCCGCACCTGCTCGGCCGGGCCAATGCCATCTACCGCACGGTGTCGTGGGGAGTCGTGCCCTTCGGTGCTGCGTTCGGAGGGTTCACGGCGCACCAGTTCGGCCTGCTGACGCCGTTCGTGATCGCCGGCGTGGCCAGCGTGCCACTGGCGCTGGTGGGGCCGCGCCTGTTCCGGTCGGCGGCAGCACACCTGCGCTGACGCAGCCGGCATGGCGACGTGGGCCCAGTGCGGGGCGACGTGGAAACCCTGTCACAGGGCGAACGTATGTTCGAGGCTGTGAAGTACGTCGACGTCGTCGTTGCGGGTGCCGGCCTGGTACCGCCGACCGCTGCCTGCCCGCAGGTGGGCGAGTCTGCGACCGCGGCGGGCACCGCAACGGATGCAGACCTCACCGACGACCAGCTGGCGGCGCTGTCGGCCGATGAGCTCGATCTGGTGGTGCGGGCTGCAGCACACCGGCGCCGGCGCGAGGAGGTACTGCTCGCTCGGGCGGTCGCCGAGATCGAGCGGCGAGGCGAGTATCGACGCGACGGGCACCGCTCGGTGGTGGCATGGTGCCGGGCGCGGCTGCAGTGGTCCACCGGCGAGGCGGTGCGCGTGGTGCGCAACGGGGCGGCGCTGGCGCGCCTGGCCACGTGCGCCGCCGCCGCCCGGATGGGTGGCGTCGGCGTGGCACAGCTCGACGACCTCGGCCGGCTCGCCGCCAACGAGCGAGTGGTCGAGGCGCTCGGCGACAGCGACGCCCTGTTCCTGCGCTGGTCGCAGCGGCTGGCGCACCGCGAGTGGCGCATCTTCCTGCAGCGGTGGGAGGCACTCGCCGATGCCGACGGCGTGCAGCAGCGCCACGCCGACATCCACCTCGAGCGGCGGGCTTCGATCTCATTCGTCGGCGAGCAGGCGGTGATCGAGGCACAGGGCGGCACGCTCGACGGTGCATTCATGCGGGCCGTGCTCGACCGATTCATCGATGCCGAGTTCCAGGCCGACCGAGCCGAGGCTGCCGAGCGACTCGGACGCGAACCCGACGATGTGTCGGCGCTGCAGTTGCGGCGCACGCATCGCCAGCGGGCATTCGACGCTCTGGTTGCCGTGTTCAGGTCTGCGGCGACCTCCGAGGTAGTGGCACGCGATCCCGAGCCGCTGGTGAACATCGTCGTCGACGACACCACCGCCGAGCGGGTGCTGCGCCTGCTCGCCGGCGACACGGTGCCGCCTCGTTCACCCCTCGACGCTCGTCACTATCGCTGCGAAACGCTCGACGGCGTGCCGCTGGCCGAGGAGTCTGCGCTCGCAGCGATGCTCGCGGGCCGGCTCCGGAGGGTGCTCTCGGCGTCCGACGGGCGAGTCATCGAGCTCGGCCGATCGAGGCGACTGTTCACCGGTGCCGCACGCGATGCCGTGATGCTCGGCGACCGACGATGTCTGTGGCCCGGATGCACCACTCCCACTCACCACTGCCAGTCAGACCACACCGTCGAATGGGCCGACGGTGGCGTCACCTCGCCATGGAACGGCGGCCGCGCCTGCGTGACCCACAACGTGTTCAAGTCGGCGCACCACTACACGGTGCACCGGTGCGATGACGGTGAATGGGATGTGCGACGCCCCGACGGCCGGTCGATCGGCTACGAGTCGATGGTGGGTTAGTGATGCCGAAGGGGTGCCATCACCTGCTCGGCGAAGCGCAGTACATGCTCGGTGGCGCGCGGATGGCCGAAGTCCATCACGAAGTGGTCGACGCCCTTCGACGCACGATGCGCCAGCAACTCGAGCAGCTCCTGCGACTGTGCGTCGGTCTCGGGCAGCGGCTTCTCCACCGTGTTGGTCACCTCGATGTCGGTCGGGGTGCGGCCGGCCCGCTCGGCGGCGGCATGCACGATGCCCAGGCGACGCGCCCAGTCGTCGTCGCCACGCCACCAGCAGTTCCACATGTCGGCCACCCGGCCAACGAGAGGCAGGCCGATCTGCTCGCCCGAGGCGCCGATCAGCACACGGGGAATCGGGTCGGGCTTGGGCGGGGCCGCCGCGCCGGCGATGCGGAAGTGGCGTCCCTCGAACGAGGGCTCGTCCTCGGTCCACATCAGCCGGCAGATGGCGATCACTTCCTCGAGCTGCTCGAAGCGCACCTTGGCCGACGGGAAGTCGTAGCCGTAGGCGGCGTACTCGTCGTCGCGCCAGCCAGCTCCGATGCCCAGCACGAACCTGCCGCCCGACAGCACCTGCAGGGTGGCGGCCATCTTCGCCGTCAGCGCCGGCGGCCGGTAGCCGTGCCCGAGGACGTGGTGGCACAGGGTGACGTTCGGGTAGCGAGCCGCCAGCCACGTGAGCGTGGTCCAGGCCTCCATGAACGGGTCGGTCTTGGCGTCAAACCCGTAGAAGTGGTCGGCGATCCACAGCGAGTCGAAGTGCGGCAGTGCCGTCGGCAGGATGTGCTGGTCCTGATAGACGACGATCGGCTGGTGGTCGCTCCAGCGATTGCCGATGACGGGTGAGAGCCACCCGAACTTCAGCGGGCGGGTCACGCCACGAGCACGTAGAGGCGCATGTGCGCCACGACGGTGCCGCCGTCGAGGATCTCGACCGTGGCCCACGAGTGGCCGACGGCTGCCTGCTTGGGCGTGGTAGCCGTCACCGTGAGCGTGCCGGTGGAGTTGGCCTCCACCGAGCCCGACACTGTGAACGTGGCGCTGCCGTACTGGCCGACCACGCGGGCCGTCAGCCTGCTGCCGCTGAGGTTCTTCAGGGTGACGTAGCGCGTGGTGGTCTTTCCGGCGCCGCGCTCGGAGGTGCCGAAGTTGGCGCTCACCGGGCTGAGCAGGGCAGTGGCGTTCACTGCGGCGTACACGTCGAGCAGGCCGGCGCCGACCAGGTTGGGGTCGTCGGCCATGTCATCGTCGTAGTGCACCGACACGGCGCCGAGGTCGGCGGTGTTGGTGATCGCCGAGCGAACCTGCCAGGGCGTCCAGGTCATGTGCTGGCTGAGCACCACGGCCGCCGCGCCGGCGAGGTGCGGTGCGGCCATCGAGGTGCCGTTGAAGAAGGCGAACTCGCCGCCGGGAATCGACGACAGCACATTCACGCCAGGCGACACGAGGTCGGGCTTGATGCGGCGGTCGACGTCGGTGGGACCTTCGCTCGAGAAGTCGGCCATCTCGTTGGCGGTGCCGTAGTCGCTGTAGTACTGCGGCTCGTTGAACGTGACATCACCGGTGGCGGTGAGCACCACGTCGGCATCGAGCAGGTCGATCATCACTGCGGGGATCGTGCGCGTGTCGGCCGGGTCGCCGCCCATCACGAAGGCGCCGGGCTCGCGGTTGATCACGATCATCGCGTCGTAGCCGGCGTCCTGCACGTTGTCGGCCTTGGTGACGAAGTCGCATGTGCCGCGTGCGACGACGGCCACGCCGCCGCCGGGATTGTTCTGCAGCTTCGTGCAGGCCTGCGACACGTCGGCGAGCTCGTCGACGCCGTCGGGACCCTGGCCCTCGATCACCGTGATCGGGCCGAGCGTGCCGTACGTCATCTCGCTGAACTCTGCTGCCACTGCGAGTGCCTCGCCGGCGCTGGTGGCGATGCTGCCCGACACGATGTGCGGCACGGTCGATGCGCCGGCGGTGAGGCCGCGGGCGGCCATGCCGGGCGAGCCGACGGTGGAGAATCCGGGGCCCTCGTTGCCGGCCGAGATGGCGCTCAGCATGCCGCCGCGATCAAGGTTGTCGACGGCGATGGTGAGCAGGTCCTGGATGCCCATCGACCCGCCGCCGAGGCTCATGTTCACGATGTGCATGCCGTCGTTGTAGGCGGCCTCGAGTGCGTTGAGGATGTCCTCGCTGCGGGCGCTGGCCTCGGCGCCGGGGAAGACGTTGTAGTTGCCAAGCAGCGCAGCAGGGGCCACGCCCGAGATGGTGTGCGGGATGGTGACACCCTCGACCACGGCGGTGGTGCCGTAGTCGCAGGCCACCGTGCCGGCCACGTGCGTGCCGTGCGAGTCGATGGCTTCGGGCGTGTAGCGCATCACGCGTGCGCGCATGTGGAACACCTTCGCGACGATGACCTTGTTGTTGGTGAAGTTGCCGGGGCCATCGTCATCGCCGAGGTCGTCGAAGCAGGCGTGGTCCTGGTCGATGCCCGAGTCGATGATGCCCACCTTCACGCCGGCACCGGCACCAGCGGCACCGCCGCCGCCCCACGACTGCACGGCGTTGATGAGGGCGAGGTCGGGATCGACCGGCTCGCTGGTGAGCGGGTAGTAGAGGCCGATGTTCTCGACGCGCAGCACCTGCGGCGACTTCTGCAGCGTCGCCAGCGGGGTGCCGTTCAGTCGCACGGTGACGGCATGGACCGACACGTCGAAGTCGCGCACGATCTGCGCCTTGGGTGCGTTGTCGCGCAGCCAGTCGCGGAAGGTGTTGCGCGAGGCCGACAGAAGGGCGCGGTAGTCGCGGGTCCGGGTGCCTGCCAGGTTGACGCGGTTGTTGCGGCCGCGGTCGATGGAGGCGGCGGTGGAGATGGGCGCACCGACGAGCTGGACGATTGCCATCGTCTCGTCGCGCAGCGGCTTCTTGCCC
>JBJOMQ010000196.1:0-4675 GCA_046052275.1 Actinomycetota bacterium
AGCAGCAGGGGCAGTTCGAGCGACACTGCGAGGCTCATCGTCTCGCTCTTCAGCGCCACCCCGGGACCGCTCGTCGTGGTGACGCCGAGGTGGCCGGCGAAGGCAGCGCCCAGCGCCATGCCCGCAGCGGCGATCTCGTCCTCGGCTTGCAGCGTCCGCACGCCGAAGTTCTTGTGCTTCGACAGCTCGTGCAGGATGTCGCTGGCCGGCGTGATCGGGTAACTGCCGAGGAACACCGGCAGCTTGGCGAGCTGGCCAGCGGCGACCAAGCCCCATGCGAGCGCCATGTTGCCGGTGATGTTGGTGTACTCGCCCGCCGGCAACTGAGCCGGCCGCACCTCGAACGGATGGTCGAAGAGCTCGCTGGTCTCGCCGAAGTTGTAGCCGGCCTTGAACGCTGCCAGGTTGCTCTGCAGCACGAGGTCCTTGAAGCGGCCTTCGATCCATTTCATCGTTGGCTCGATCGGCCGCGAGTACAGCCAGCTGATGAGGCCCAGTGCGAAGAAGTTCTTCGACCGCTCGGCGTCGCGCGGCTTCACGCCGAGCGGCTCGGTGGCGCCCTGCGTGAGCGAGGTCATCGGCACCTCGACGACTCGATACGTCGACAGCGATCCATCGTGCAGCGGGTTCTCGGCATACCCGGCCTTCTCGAGATCTCGAGCCTCGAAGGCGTCGCTGTTCACGATGAGCAGGCCGTTCTGTGCCAGTCGGTGGAGGTCGGCCTTCAGCGCCGCCGGATTCATCGCCACGAGCACGTCGGGGGCGTCGCCAGGGGTGGTGATGTCGTGGTCGCTGATATGCACCTGGAACGACGAGACACCGTTCACGGTGCCGGCGGGTGCGCGGATCTCGGCCGGATAGTCGGGGAATGTCGAGAGGTCGTTGCCGAAGGCAGCGCTGACGCTGGTGAAGCGGTCTCCCGTGAGCTGCATGCCGTCACCGGAGTCACCGGCGAAGCGCACCACCACGTGCGAGATCTGCTCGGGCTGCGAGCTCGGGCGGACTGTGTCGGTCATTGCACCGTCCTCGATTCCGGGTGGCCCCCATGCCTCCCAGCCCCCTTTATAGTCCGCTGCCGCAACCCCCGCCCGATGCCCACCGTCTCGGCATCGGCGTCGCGAGGCCTGCTGATTTCGTGCTCAATCGGCGCCGCTGCGCATCGTCAGCGCCACACCGCAGAGAGCGACCACGAGCGCCACGACCGCTGCCGGGCTGAGGCGCTCGCCGAACAGCACCGCCCCCTCCACCGTGCTCAGCGCCGGCGTGAGGAAGAACAGGCTGCTGACCTGCGCCGCCGCCCTGCGCTGCAGCAGCCACAGCATCAGCAGCACGGCGCCGAGCGACAGCACGACGACCGCCCATCCCAGTGCCAGCACCGACTGCTGCGTCACGTCGAAGTGCCACCCCATCGCCGCTGCGCCGACCGCCAGCACGACAGCCGACGCCGAGTACTGCACCACCGTGCCCCACAGCAGGGGCATCTCGCGGCCATGACGGCGCTGCACCAGGGTGCCGCCGCACATGCCGACGACGCTCACCGCCGATGCAGCGAGCGTGGCAGCACTGATCCCGACGGCGTTTGCAGTCAGTCGCTCGGCCACGACGACGGCCACTCCGCCGATGCCCAGCCCGATTCCCGCCCACTGCGCCCGGCTGATCCGCTCGCCGAGCAGGGTGCGAGCCGCCATGGTGACGACGACCGGGTGCAGTCCCGCAAGGAGGGCGCTGACACCCGATGGCATGCCCCAGTCGATGGCGACGAACACACCACCGAGGTAGAGCGCGTGCATTCCGATACCGGCGACCGCCGCCCACCACGCCGTCGGCCCGTCCGGTCGCGGCGCGCGAATGGCGCCAGCGATGACGGCCAGCACCGCAGCGGCGACGACGAGGCGCACTGCGAGGAACGCCAGCGGCGACGCATCACGCGTGCCGTACCGGGCGACGATGAAGCCGGTGCTCCAGAAGAGCACGAAGAGCCACGGGGCGGCCGCCGCCAGCGAGCGGCGAGGCCGTCCGCCGCTCAGCGGTTCTGCGGGAATCCGAGGTCGACCTTGCTCGTGCGCGGATCGGGCCAGCGCTTCGTCACGACCTTGGAGCGCGTGTAGAAGTTGACACCCTCTGGCCCGTACATGTGCTGATCGCCGAAGAGGCTCGCCTTCCATCCGCCGAAGCTGTAGTAGCTGACCGGCACGGGAATCGGCACGTTGACGCCGACCATGCCCACCTGCACGTCGAACTCGAACTGGCGCGCAGCGCCGCCGTCGCGGGTGAAGATGGCCGTGCCATTGCCGAACTGGTTCGCGTTGATGAGCGCAATGCCGTCGTCGTAGCCCTTCACGCGCACGACGGTGAGCACCGGGCCGAAGATCTCGTCGTCGTAGCAGCGCATGCCGGGCGCAGCGTGATCGATGAGGCTCGGGTTCAGGAAGAAGCCCTGCGTGCGCGCACCGGCGCGACCGTCGACGACCAGTCGCGCACCCTCGGCCTCTGCGCCATCGAGGTAGCCACGCACCTTGTCGCGGTGCTCGGCAGTGATGAGCGGGCCCATTTCGTTGCCGTCCTCGCTCGCCGGGCCGACCTTGATGCCCGGAATCCGATCACCGATCTTGGCGACGAGGTCGTCGGCGATCGACTCGGACGCGAGCACGACCGAGATCGCCATGCAACGCTCGCCGGCCGAGCCGTAGGCAGCGCTGACGGCTGCATCGGCAGCCATGTCGAGATCGGCATCGGCGAGCACCAGCATGTGATTCTTCGCGCCGCCGAGCGCCTGCACGCGCTTGCCGTTCTTGGTGCCGGTCTCGTAGATGTAGCGGGCGATCGGCGTCGAGCCGACGAAGCTGACGGCCTGGATGTCGGGGTGGTCGAGGATTCGGTCGACGGCCACCTTGTCGCCGTGCACGATGTTGAACACGCCGTCGGGAAGGCCGGCCTGCTTCAGCAGGTCGGCGAGGAACATGCTCGCCGACGGATCCTTCTCGCTGGGCTTGAGGATGAAGGTGTTGCCGCACGCAATCGCGTTGGCGAGCATCCACATGGGCACCATCGCCGGGAAGTTGAACGGGGTGATGCCGGCGACCACGCCGAGCGGCTGCTTGATGCTGTAGACGTCGACGCCGGTCGACGCCTGCTCGCTGTAGCCGCCCTTCAACAGGTTGGGAATGCCGCACGCGAACTCGACGTTCTCGAGACCGCGAGCGACCTCGCCGAGGGCGTCACCGACCACCTTGCCGTGCTCACGGGCGATGATCGTGGCGATCTCCTTGCGGTTGGCATCGATCAGTTCGCGCAGCCTGAACATCACCTCGGCGCGGCGCGACAGGTTGGTGGCCCGCCACATCGGGAAGGCGGCCTTCGCCACTGCAACAGCCCGGTCGAGCTCGGCAACCGACGCAAAGCCGACACTGCCCTGCTGCTCGCCGGTTGCCGGATCGAAGATGACGCCCGTGCGTCCCGAGGTGCTCTGCTCGACCCTGCCGTCGATCCAATGGCCGACCGTGTACATGTGCTGTCTCCTGTGCGTGGCGGACGGGCGGCGGGCTGGCCGCTCCGGCAGCCCACGATCGTAGGGCCTGCACTGCCGAACCAGCGAAGGTTCCCCTCACTCACCGTCCGTCAGGACAGGTAGCTCGACAGCCCCCGGCGCAGGTACTGCCCGTGTCCGGGCCGCCCGCGGTACTGGCCCCCGCTCACCACGACGGCGCCCCGCGACACGACCGTTTCCACGGTGCCGTCGATGCGGAACCCCTCCCACGCCGAATGGTCGGCGGCCATGTGATGCGTGGCTGCGCTGAGCACCGTGGGCCGTGACGGGTCGAAGACCACGATGTCGGCATCGCTGCCAGGGGCGATGATGCCCTTCTTGGGGTAGAGGCCGAACATCCGCGCCGGCGTGGTGCTGCACGTCTCGACCCATCGCTCGAGCGAGAGTTCGCCGGCCACGACGCCCTGATAGACGAGGCCGAGACGGTGCTCGACGCCGCCGATCCCGTTCGGCACCTTCGAGAAGTCGCTGCCCCGCAGCTTGTCGACCATGCAGAACGGGCAGTGGTCGGTGGCCACCACTGCGACCTCGTTGACACGCAGCCCCTTCCACAGGTCGGCGTGATGTCCGTGGGCGTGCCGCGGCCGGCCTGTCACCGCGATGCCCGGCCAGTCGGGGTCGCTGCTGCTGCGGATCGGCGGCGTGCAGATCCAGGGAGCACCCCCGCCGTCGGGCCGGGCGAGGGTCTCCTCGAGCGTGAGCCACAGGTACTGCGGACAGGTCTCGGCGAACACGTTGTGGCCGTGATGACGGGCGGCAGCCACTTCTTCGAGCGCCTCGCCCGACGACATGTGCACGATGTAGAGCGGTGCATTGCCCGCCACGCGGCTGAGCACGATGGCGCGGTGCACCGCCTCGGCCTCGAGCGCGGACGGCCTCGTGAACGAGTGCTGCGCAGGGTCGCGTGCTCCGCGTTCGAGCGCCTGGCGGACGAGCACGTCGATGGCCGGGCCGTTCTCGGCGTGCAGCATCATCACCGCCCCGAGTTCGCCGCTCACCTGCAGTCCGCGGAGCAGTTCGCCGTCGTCGGCGTAGTAGACCCCGGGATATGCAGTGAACATCTTGAAGCTGGTGATGCCCTCGCGCTCGACGAGATGCCTCATCGCCAACAGCGACTCCGAGGTCGCC
>JBJOMQ010000197.1:0-4596 GCA_046052275.1 Actinomycetota bacterium
CGATAGTTGAAGCCCACCTCGCGGTGCTCGTAATGCTCGACCGGCTGGCGGGCCTGCGTGCTGAGATAGCGAACCCGCTCGGCCATCCCCGCATCCGGGCACACCAGCATCCCGCCGCCGCTGGTGGTCATGATCTTGTTGCCGTTGAAGCTGAAGATGCCCACATCGGTGAGCGTGCCCGCAGGACGCCCCTTGTACGAGGCGCCGAGGGCCTCGGCCGAGTCCTCCACCACCGGCACGCCGAACTGACGGCACACCTCGAGGATCGGGTCGTAGTCGGCGCACTGCCCGTACAGGTCGACCACCACCACCGCCTTGGGCATGCGGTTGATACGGCGGGCCCGGCTGAACTCCTCGGCCAGCAGATCCGGGCACATGTTCCACGTGCCCGGCTCGCTGTCGATGAACACCGGCTCGGCACCGCAATAGCGCACCGCATTCGCACTGGCAGCGAACGTGAACGAACTCACGAACACCTCATCGCCAGGCTGCACGCCCAAGGCCAGCAGGCTCAGGTGCAGGGCCGCCGTGCCGCTGCTGAGCGCCACCGTCGAGCCCGAACCCAGATAGCGGCCCATGTCGCGCTCGAAGGCGTCGATCTCGGGACCCGCCGGGGCAACCCAGCCGCTCGCCACCGCAGCCGAGACGGCCAACTGCTCGAGTTCGCCGACATCGGGAGGGGACAGGAGAATGCGCATCAGGAGCCGCCTGCGGCAAGGCTACCGGTGAGCACCGAACGCACCGGCAGGGGGGAAGTGGCAGTCGCCGCCCGCACTGCGGCGGCCGATGCACCCCGCATACGTGCACCCGCTTGCCCGGTCGGCGACTGCCGACGGCAGGTTACTCGTTCTACGAGGGTGCCCGTGATCACTGCTCGACATGCAGCGGGGCAGGCTGGCCCAGCATCGCCAGCTGCTCGAGCCGGCCACGCAGGTCGCGGTCGGCCCCGTCGTACACCGCTCGCACCGACTCGATCGTCAGCGGCGTCGCCTGCACATGGCTCACCAGCGGATGCACCATGCGGGTGTCGTCCTCGCCGGTGGCAAACAGCTCCTCGTGCATCTTCTCGCCCTTGCGCAGGCTGGTGAACTCGATCGGCACCGCCGGCACCCGCTGCTGGGCAAACCGCTTCGCCACATCGAGGATCTTCACCGGCTCGCCCATGTCGAGCACCAGCACCTCGCCGCTGCTGCCGATCGCCCCCGCATAGATGGTGAGGCGCACGGCCTCCTGCACCGTCATGAAATAGCGGGTCACCTCGGGATGCGTCACCGTGATCGGCCCGCCGTGAGCCACCTGCTCGGCGAAGATCGTCAGCACCGAGCCACGGCTGCCCAGCACATTGCCGAACCGCACACTCACATAGCGGCCCGCCGCCGACAGCGGATCGAACGCCATGCTCGCCGTCAAGCGCTCGGTGATGCGCTTGCTGAGACCCAGCACGCTGATCGGATTCGCCGCCTTGTCGGTGCTGATGTTGACGAAGTGATCGGCACCCACCTCGGCAGCCGCCGCAAGCACGTGATGGGTGCCGAACACGTTTGTCTTCCACGCCTCGCCCGGCGCCTGCTCGAGCACCGCAAGGTGCTTCAGCGCCGCAGCATGGAAGACGACCTGAGGCCGGTGATGGCGGAACACCTCGAGCATCCGCTCGGCATCGCGGATATCGGCCAGCACCAGCGAATCGGAATCAAGCGACGTGCGGCCCTCGATCGACAGCTGCACCGCCGCCAGGGCGCTCTCGTCGCGGTCGAGCATCACCAGGCGGGCCGGACCCAGCTCGGCCAGCTGGCGGCACAGCTCGCTGCCGATGCTGCCGCCCGCACCCGTGACCAGCACACGGCGGCCGCGGATGTATTGGGCCACCGCCTCGTGATCGATCTCGGCGGTCTCGCGGCCCAGCAGGTCGGCATCCGACACCGGGCGGATATCGCTCGCCATCGGCTGGGTGAACATGTCGCCCACCGGCGGCAGCACGAACAGCGGCACCTCGAGGCTGCGGCACATCTCGTTCACCATGCGCAGGTGCTCGGCCGGCTGGCTCGGAATCGCATACAGCACCGCATCGGGCTGCAGGCGGCCCACCACATCGGGCAGGTCCTCGATGGTGCCCACCACGCGCACACCCTGGATGCGGTAATGCTGCTTGGCAGGATCGTCGTCGAGCAGGGCAATCGGGCGATAGCTGCCAGGCGGCGCGTCGAGCAGCACCCGCACGATGCCGCCCGCCGCGTCGCCGGCACCCACCACCACCAACTGGCGATCCTCGGCAGAGAACAGACGACGGCGCAGCGACACACGGCGCACCGTGCGCCCGCCCACCATCAGGTTCAGCGCCAACGCACCCGCCATGAACGGCACCGTGCGGCGCCACACCACCACATCGGCAGTCACCATCACCAGCGTCGCCGACGTGACGGTGAAGCACACCGTGGCCGTGACCACCATCAGCTCCTCGAGGCTGCCGTACTTGTAGCGGCCCCGGTAGAGGTTGATGGCCAGGCCGATCACCAGGTGCAGCGCCAGCACCAGCACCAGCAACTTGAACGTGTGCGACCACGAGATCGGGCGCACGCCAGCGTTGTGCAGGGCCTTGATGACCGGAAGGGCAACGACCCAGCAGGCTGCGTCGGCGAGGAACTGAAGGAGGGGACGCATCCTTCCCCTCGCCAACGCGCCCGCCCGCTCGGTCGTGCTGCCGTCAGTCGGCGTGGTGTCCTCGGTTGTGGATCCGGTGGTCACGACGTCACGCTGCCTGACGGCTTGTTGCCAGCGGGCCGGTTTGCTCACCCGGAAACGCTGACAGAAAAGGCTGGCTTTCTTGCGGATTCGACCAGTAGGCCCTATCCGTAGACCTCATCATCGTGAGCAGTACCCGATCGGGCAACCAACCTTCGGAGGATTGTTACCGGTGGAATGTCATCCCTGAGTAGGATCAGTCCGACATGGCCGCCCGATCCGCCCGACCAACCCGCACGGCGCCACCCGCCCAGACCGGCACGGCGGCCGCACCCGGAACCGCCGCTGGCACGGCCGCCGCACCCGGAACCGAGCCCATCGGCGTGGTCGTTGCCGACGCACACGAACTCATGCGCGCCGGACTGCGGATGATCATCGACCAGGCCCCCGACCTCGCCGTCGTCGGCGAAGCCGCCACCGGCGAACAGGCACTCAGCGCCCTGCGCGCCACCCGTGCCCGCATCGCCCTCGTCGAAGTCGGCCTGCCCGGCATGAGCGGCATCGACCTGCTGCGCTCCGTCGCCGACAGCGACCTGCCCACCGCCGTGGTGATGCTCACCACCTACGACCATGACGAACTCGTCCGCGAGAGCTTCCGCGCCGGCGCACGCGGCTACCTGATGAAGACCGCCCCGCCCAGCATGGTGCTCGACGCCATCCGCACCGCCGCCGCCCCCGACGGCGGCAGCATGCTCTCGCCCGAAATCACCCAGCGGCTCGTCGACGACACCATGCGCGCCCCGGCACCTACCCAGACCGGCGCCCACGACCTCTCCACCCTCACCGAGAGCGAACTGCACGTCCTGCGCCACGTGGCCCGCGGCATGTCGAACCGTGAGGTCGCCGACCGGCTGATGGTGAGCGAGACCACCGTGAAGAGCCATATGTCGGCCGTGCTGCGCAAACTGGGCCTACGCGACCGCGTGCAATGCGTGATCGCCGCCTACGAGACCGGGCTCGTGACACCCGGTCGCGGATAGGGCAGGCTGGAGCGCGAGAGGCAGCACCATGGACCACCCCACCAGCGGCAGCGACACCGACAACCCGAACGCAGCGGGCGGCGACGCACGCCGCACGGCCGCCGCCACCGAGCGACCCGAGGGCGTCGACGACGAGCTGGTGTTCTCGCTCGGCAACACACCGCCACTGCAGACCACATGGGAAGACGTGCAGCGCTGGGCACAGCTGATGGCCGGCCTGCCCGTGGCGATCATCGCCACCGACGCCATGGGCACCGTGCTGATCTGGAGCGCCCACGCCGCCGCCATGTACGGATGGAGCGCCGACGAGGCACTCGGCCGCTCGATCACCGAGCTCACCGTCGGCCCCACCGACCAAGACACCGCCGCCGCCATCATGGCCAGCGTCACCTCGGGCAACGTGTGGGAAGGCGAGTTCACCGCCATACGCCGCGACGGCAGCGAAGTGCACATCCACATCATCGACGCACCCATCCTCGGCTCGGTCGGCGAGATCATCGGCGTCATCGGGCTCTCCGTCGACGTGTCGGCCCAGCGCGAGAAAGTGCGCGACAACCTGCGGCGAGTACGCGACGCATCGCTGCGATCGCTCGTCGAAGTCGACGTCGAGCGCCGGCGCATCGCCATGGAACTCCACGACGACGTCGGCCAGACACTCACCGCACTGCGCAGCGAACTGCTGTGGCTGCGCGACCGCCCCGCCGACGACATACGCGCCACCATCGAACGGCTCGACCAGGCAATCGGCGACGGCATCGATCGCGTACGACGCATCTGCGAAGACCTCCGGCCACGGCTGATCCACGAACTCGGCCTCGAAGAATCGCTGCGCATCATGACCGCCGACTCGGCACGCCGCATCGGCGCCGAGCCCTAC
>JBJOMQ010000198.1:0-4584 GCA_046052275.1 Actinomycetota bacterium
CCGACGAACAGCTGGATGATCTGCGCTGCGCGGGCCGCATAGTCGTCGCCGGGGCGCGGCGCCGGCAGCGTCGGCCAGCGATCGGGTACGTAGAGGCCACCGTCGACGGCAAGGCCGGCGAGCATCGCGTCGGTGAAGCCCAGCTCGGGCGCTGCGCCCCTCGTCGAGACGTACCGCATCGCTGCCGCTCAGCTCCCGATCACGCGCAGCAGACCGCCGACGCTGCGCACGACATCGAGCCCGCGCAGTTCGGTGACCGTCGCCTGCACGTCGGCCTCACGTGCCTCGTGGGTGATGAACACCAGCCGAGCGTCGGGGCCGATGCCCTCCTGCTCGGCCGCCCTGATGCTCACCCCGTGACGGGCGAAGACACCGGTGACGGCGTGCAGCACGCCGGGCCTGTCGGCGACCTCGAGGCTGAGCAGGTACTGCGCTGACGTCTCGTCGATGGGCAGGATGGCGGCTCGGCCGAACGTGCCGAGTGAGCCGAACGTGCCTCGCGACAGATTCGAGGCGGCGTCGATCACGTCGCCCAGCACCGCGCTGGCGGTCGGCAGGCCGCCAGCCCCGCGGCCGTAGAACATCAGCGAGCCGACAGCAGCCCCCTCGACGAACACCGCATTGAAGCTCTCGCGCACGCTGGCGAGCGGATGGTGCTTGGGCACCATCGTCGGGTGCACTCGCACTGCGATGTCGCCGGTGACGGGGTCGGCTTCGGCGATTCCCAGCAGCTTCACCACGTAGCCCAGCCGATCGGCCATGGCGATGTCGTGCGCGCCGATCCGGCTGATGCCCTCGTGGTACACGTCGCCGGCGACGACGCGAGCGCCGAACGCCACCGTGGCGATGATGGCTGCCTTGGCGCCAGCGTCGAATCCCTCGACGTCGGCCGTCGGGTCGCGTTCGGCGAAGCCGAGCCGCTGGGCCTCCGACAGGGCGGCCGCATAGTCGGCTCCCTCCTCGGTCATCTTGGTGAGGATGAAGTTGGTGGTGCCGTTGATGATGCCCATGACGCGCCGTACCGGCTCGCCGCGGAGGCTCTCGCGAAGGGCGCGGATGACCGGGATGCCACCGGCGACCGCTGCCTCGAACAGCAGGTCGACACCCGATTCGTCCGCGACGGCGAACAACTCGGCCCCGACGTTGGCGAGCAGTTCCTTGTTCGCCGTGACGACGGGCTTGCCCCCGCGGAGTGCAGTGACGATGAGTTCTCGGGCGGGCTCGATGCCGCCGATGACCTCGACGACGAGGTCGATACCGGGGTCGTTCACCACGTCGAGCGCGTCACGGGTGAGCACTCCCCCGGCCAGCGACACGTCGCGTTGCACGCTGAGGTTGCGGACGGCGACCCGGGCGACCTCGAGCCGCAGGCCGGTGCGGGCGGCGATCGAGTCGGCCTGGCGGCCGACCAGGTCGACGAAGGCTGCGCCGACGTTGCCGCAGCCGAGGACACCGATCCTGATGGAACGCTCTGGGGGCGCGGTGGTCACGTGACGAGGCTACGAGTTCGGCGGCCGATCACCGCACGACGGGCCGCATGCGGCCGGACGGCGCGCTCAGGCGGCCGGGCGGCTGAGGCGGCGGAGGGCGGCACCGACTGCGACGAGCACGAGCGCGCCGGCCAGCATGGCGCCGGCCGTTGCGCCGGTGGCCGGCAGCTGCACCGCCGACGGCGCCGCAGTGGGCGCCGCTGCCAGGGAGGTGGCCAACACCATCGGCTCGGCATCGGCCGGGACCGGCGCAGCGCCGACTCCGGCAACGACGATCGACGCGCTCGGCAACTCGGCATCGCAGGCGATGACGGCGTCGATGGCATAGGCGGCGTCGACGCCCGACGCTGCGACCTGGTGGTCGCCATCGGCGAGTCCGACCAGCCGTGACTCCTGGCCGTCGATCCAGACGGTGACGACGCCGTCGAGGCTGCCATCGGCAGCGGACACGCACGAGGCAACGGCGTCGAAGTCACTCACATTGCTGAGCGTATCCCCCGGGATCTGCCACGTACAGCGGTCGCATCACGAAGATTCGATCAAGAAGCGCCGCAATCCGGCCGATCTGTCGACTCCTTGCAGTCGGAGTACCACGTTCCGTCCGATTCTCGTGAGGTCGTCGACTCACCTGCCGGTGCCGCCGTCGGCCGGCACGTCGCAGGCGACAAGGTCGTCGAAGGACTCGCGCCGGACCACGAGCCGGGCCGAGCCGTCGCCGGCGAACACGACGGCGGGTCGCGGCAGCCGGTTGTAGTTGCTCGCCATGGCGTAGCCGTATGCACCGGTCACGGGTGTGAGCAGGAGGTCGCCGACGGCGACATCGGCGGGCAGTGCCGCGTCGGGCACCAGCACGTCGCCGCTCTCGCAGTGCTTGCCCACCACCCGGGCGCGAAGCGGTCGCTCGGCGCGCACGTCCCTGGCGAGGAAGGCCTCGTAGCCGCTTCCGTACAGCACCGGACGCGGGTTGTCGCTCATGCCACCGTCGACGCTCACGTAGCGGCGCACGCCCGGAATCTCCTTCATCGTGCCCACCGTGTAGACGGTGACCGCCGCCGACGCGACGATGCTCCGGCCAGGCTCGACAGCGATCGCGCTGCGCACGCCGGCCGCACCGCATGCCGACAGCAGCACCTCTGCCCACTCTGCGATCGACGGCGCCGACTCACTCGCCGTGTAGGCAACGCCCAGTCCGCCACCGAGCACGAGTTCGGGCAGCCCGAGCGGCACGGAGAACGCCGCTACTGCCTCCACAGCCCTCGCGAAGTTCGAGGCCGAGAAGACGTTGCTGCCGATATGGCAGTGCACGCCGACGAGATCGCCGGCATCCGACCGGCTGAGCCGCTCGACGGCCCGCCCGGCGTCGCCATTGCCGATGTTGAAGCCGAACTTGCTGTCGTCCTGGCCGGTGGCGATGAACTCGTGGGTGTGCACGTGAACTCCCGGCGTGACGCGCACGAGGAGCCTGGGCTGCGGCCAGCCGTTGGCGCGGACCTCTGGCTGCAGTTCCTCGAGTCGGTCGATCTCGTCGAAGCTGTCGACGACGATGCGGCCCACGCCGGCAGCGATCGCCATGCGAAGTTCTTCGGTGCTCTTGTTGTTGCCGTGCAGGGCGATGCCCGCGGCAGGCACCCCTGCGCGCAGCGCCACGAACAGCTCGCCGCCGCTGGCGACGTCGAGGCCGAGGCCCTCCTCATGGGCGAGACGCGCCATCGCCGAGCACAGGAACGCCTTGGTGGCGTAGAAGACGTTTCCCCGTCCGAAGGCTGCCACCGCCTCACGGCAGCGGCTGCGCAGATGGGCCTCGTCGTAGACGAAGACCGGCGTGCCGAACTCTCGGGCGAGGTCGTCGATCCGGCAGCCTCCGATCTCAAGCGATCCGTCGGCCGCGACTCGGGCCGTGTCGGGCAGCAGGAACTCGGGAAGTGCGGTCACATCCGCTCCGGTGCCTCGATGCCCAGCAGGAAGAGACCGTGTTCGAGCACGCGAGCCGTCAGGTCGCAGAGCGCCAGGCGTGAGTGGCGCAGGTCGTCATCGGCCTTGAGCACGGGACACGCCTCGTAGAACGCCGTGAACGCCTGCGCCAGGTCGAACAGATAGGTGCAGAGGCGGTGCGGGCTGAACCGGTCGACGGCATCGTGGACTGCGGCATCGAACTGCAGCAGTCGCAGCGCGAGCGCCCGCTCGTTCGGGTCGGCGACGACTGGCCGGACCGAGCGCAGGGAATGGCGGTCGATGCCGTGCTCGTCGAGCGCCTTGCGGAAGATGCTGCACAGCCGGGCATGCGCATATTGCAGGTACGGGCCGGTGTTGCCGTCGAATGCGAGCATCCGGTCCCAGTCGAACACATAGTCCTTGATGCGGTCACTCGACAGTTCGGCGTACTTGAGTGCGCCGATCCCGATGGCCCGGCCGAGGGCCGAACGCTGGTCGCCGTCGCTGATGCCGCTGCGCTCGGCGACCGCTGCCGTGCCCCGCTCGATGGCCTCGTCGATGAGTTCGATGAACCTGACAGGGTCGCCGCTGCGGCTCTTGAGCATCTTGCGGTCGGCACCGAGCACGCTCCCGAACTGCACGTGCACAGCCTGCGCCGGTGGCCGGATCCATCCGGCGAGCTCGGCGGCCTTGAACACCATTGCGAGGTGCTGGGCCTGCGGCGAGCCGACGACATAGACGAGCAGTGTGGCCCCGAGCCGCTCGGTGCGGTCGATCACGCAGGCCAGATCGCTGGTGGCGTAGTTGAAGCCGCCGGTGCGCGCCTGCACGATGAGCGGCAGCGGCTCTCCCTCACGGTTGGTGAAGCCCGGAACCCACACCACCTTGGCCCCATCGCTCTCGTCGAGCATCCCTGCTGCGTCGAGCCGGCGGAGCACGTCGTCCATGAGCGGCTGGTACATCGACTCGCCGGCGAGGTCGTCGTCGGTGAGCAACACGCCGAGCTTTCGGTAGACCTCGTTGAAGTGCACGGTGCTCTGTCCGACGAGGATGTGCCACAGGCGTGCCGTCTCGGGATGCTCGCGGCCCTGCTCGTGCCGCCCTACCGTCGCCACGCCGTGCACCTCATCGACGTGTGGGATCCGGCGCGGGTTCTCGCCGC
>JBJOMQ010000199.1:0-4556 GCA_046052275.1 Actinomycetota bacterium
GCGGCCGACGAGTAGAAGAAGCCGCCGTTGTCTCGGATGCTGCCGAGAATGTCGTCGCGCTTGCCCACCGACACCTTGCCGCCGAACACTGGCGCCGACGTCGGCCACAGGAAGGCGACGAAGCCGGCGGCGGCGAACGTGCCGAGCCCGGCGCTCATCAGGGTGACCGAGGCGCGGTTCAGGAACTGGCGACGATTGACGGCGAGTTCCTCGTTGTCGGGAGGCGACCAGACCACGGGGGGCGCCGCCTCGACAGTTGCGAGGCCGCCGCGGGCGGCAGATGCAGCACGCTCGACCTCGCGGCCGGTGGGCGCAGCAGTGGTAGCCGAGCCCGCGTCGCGCTGGCGGGTCTCCTTGCTGAGGGCGCCTGCACCGCGGACGTCGCTGCGTCGGGCAGCGGTGACGAGGGCAATGGCCGCCAGCACGACGACAGCGGCGACGGCAATGGCGATGATGACAGCGGAGCTCATCTGGGGGTCCTCACAGTTCGAAGAAGATGCCGTCACGCCACGGGAGCGTGAAGTTGAAGCCTGGGCCACGGAAGAACGAGCCGATGATCACGAGCACGGCCCAGAACATGAGGTGCACGGTCATCAACGAGGTTGCGAACTTGCGGTCCTCGGGCTTGTTCGAGGGGTTCTTGTCGATGAACGGGGCGAAGACCAGCAGGATCAGCCCGACACCGGGAATCGTGACGCCGGCGATCATCGGGTGGAACATCGTGAGGAGTTCCTGGAGGCCGAGGAAGTACCACGGCGCCTTCGACGGGTTCGGCGTGAGGTTGATGTTGGCCTGCTGCAGCAGTGGCGCATTCACCCAGATGCTGAAGAAGAAGGTGAACGACATGCACGCAAGCGCAGCGACGTACTCGGCGGCCAGCAGGTGCGGCCAGGTGTGCACCTTGTCGACGGGCACGGCCTTGACGTCCTGGATGCTGCCGCTCTTGACGACGGTGAGCAGGCGCTGGGTATGGCCTCCGGGACCGGCGCCCACCGGCACGCCGGCTCCGCCAGGGGCTGCGGCGACCACGCCGGCCACCTTGTCCTGCACTGCCACGGCGCCGCCCGACTCGCCGTCGGCCTGGGCCTTGCGCGCCTTGCTGCGCTCGAGCAGGTGGGCAGGGATGCGCGGATCGGCAGCCTCGCCGCCGGTCTCGGCCGCTGCGCCGCTGTCGGCGGCAGCCTTCTCGCGGGCGGCCTGCGCCCGCTTCAGGAGGTGTTCGGGAATTTCGGTCATCGTGGTGCTCCGTCGCTCTCCGTCACAGTGGTCCTGAGATTCCGCCGTCCTTGCGGACACGCCAGAAGTGGATGGCCATGAAGATCACGATGACGAACGGCAGCATCAGCACGTGCAGCACGTACCACCGAATGAGCGTGTCACCTGAGATCTCCTTGCCGCCGAGTAGCACGAATCGCACCTGCTCACCGAGCACCGGCGTGTAGCCCATCATGTTGGTGCCCACGGTGACGGCCCAGAGGGCCAGCTGATCCCACGGCAGCAGGTAGCCGGTGAACGACAGCAGCAGCGTGAGCGTGAGCAGCACGATGCCGATCACCCAGTTGAACTCGCGGGGCGGCTTGTAGGCACCGTGGTAGAAGACGCGCGCCATGTGCAGGAAGACGCTGAGCACCATCAGGTGCGCGCCCCATCGATGCATGTTTCGCACGAGGAGGCCGAACGCCACCGACGTCTGCAGGTTCGAGATGTCGTCCCACGCCTGCGTTGCGGTGGGCCGATAGAAGAACATCAGGAAGATGCCCGTGACCGTGAGCAGGATGAAGAGGAAGAAGCTGAGCCCGCCGAGGCACAGCGTGTAGCTCACCTTCACGGCATGGCGCTTCACCTTCACGGGGTGCAGGTGGTACAGCACCGAGTTCATGATGACGTAGCTGCGGTTGCGCGGGCTGTCGGTGTAGCCCTTGCGGAAGATGCTGCCGGGCCGGAAGATGCTGTTCCACGCCTGGCTGCCCTGCACGCCCTCTGCGAGCTTGGTCGCACGGTCCTTCAGCGTCGGCCGGGGTGTCTCGTCGATGATCTTGGCCATGTGGTCGTCCTGATGTTCCTGTGTCGTCCGTAGGGTCGTTCGAGGGGATGCTGCTGCGCTTAGAAGCGCATGCCGTAGCCGTAGCCGTGGTTGTTGGTGCGAGTGTGCGGGTCGCCGGCCTGGTCGGGCGAGCCCGCCTTGCCGAGGATGATGACGCCGGTGGGGCAGCGATCGACGCAGAGCTGGCAGCGCGTGCAGATGTCGTCGTCGATGATGAAGAGCACGTTGTCGCTCGGGTCGATACCTGGCCGCTCGGTGCCCTGCGACTCGGAGACCGCATCTGTCGACACCATGTGGATGCACTTCCACGGGCAGATGTCGACACAGCCCTCGCACATGATGCACTCGGTCTGGTCGATGTGGATGAACTGCTTCGGCTTGACAGCGCGCTGGAGGTAGTCGGCGTCGACCTCGACGAGCATGTAGTCGTCGGTGAACGGCATCATCGGCGGATTGGCGTCGGTCTTCGCCATGTCGTCAGCCCTTCTTCACGAGGGGACGGCCGTACGAGCTGGTGGCCAGCTCGGTGCTCGGCTTCTCAGTGCCGCGCTTCTGCCACATCGCCCACAGATAGATGATCAGGCCGAAGTAGTAGGCGTGGATGACGATCACCGCGATGTCGCGGATCGCCTCGTACGACATGGTGAACGGGAACGGGCCTCCCAGCGCCTTCGGCTTCAGGATGTCGAATGGCCCGTAGATGATGTACGTCTTGTTCCAGCCGAGCTCTTTGTCGGCGAAGTCGACGTACTGGTGCGGTACCACCCCAAAGGCGATGAACATGGCGAGGAACGCGTAGGTCGAGGCGAGCATCGCCTCACCCCACGACGCCGGCCGGTCCTTGGGACGGCGCTTGGAATACGGAATGACGGCGAGGCCCATCGCGGTCGACAGGATGAACGAAAAGAGGAAGGCCTGGTTCCAGATAGGGAACTCCCGTGGGTTCCACCAGTCGTATGCGATGAGCATCCTCTGCTGCACCTTCCCTCGTGAACTGCTGCACGAACTGTAGTCACCGCGATGGTGCCTGCGGCCAGTTCACTGCCAGAGAACACCTGCCGATGACCCGGAGCGGGCACTGAGCGAAGGTCTAGCACCCGCGCTCTGCCATCGACGGGTGTTCGTGAACTCGTGCAAGGTGACGATCGGCACGACCACGACCGACAGAGGACCTGCGCGGGATTTCCCGCTCGGGCGCTGCGCCCGTCTATCGTGGCTCCCTGTGACCGAGATCCCCGAGCACTTGCTGAAGCGCAGCCAGGCTGCGAAGTCGAAGGCAACGGGCGCACCAGCGCCGGCCGACTCGGCTCCGGCTGCGAGCACCCCCGCCGTCGCTGCACCGTCAGCACCGGCTGCTCCCCGCGCCGCCGTGCCCGCACCTGCGCCCGAGCCCGTCGCCGACATTCCCGTGGTGGTCGCCTACAAGCAGCGCAAGAAGATCCCGTCATGGGCGATGCTGACGCTCAGCATCCTTCCGGTGTGGGCGTTCATGTACCTGCGCGCCGTCACGCCGTCTGAGGTTGAGGCAGTCGGTCCGCTCGCGGCGGGCGCCGAGGTCTACAACTCGTGCTCGTCGTGCCATGGCGGCGGTGGCGAGGGTGGCGTCGGCTACGCATTCACCAACGGCGAGATCATGAAGACGTTCCCGCACATCGAGGACCAGTTGCGCTTCGTGTACTTCGGCTCGCAGATGTACCAGGACGCCGGCGTCGAGATCTACGGCAACCCCGACCGCGAGGGCGGCCCGCACCTCACCAAGGCTCGTGGCGTGATGCCCGCGCAGATGGGTGCGCTCACCGACGTCGACATCCTGAATGTGGTCTGCCACGAGCGCTACACGCTCGGTGGCATGGAGGAGGGCGACGAGTTCGCCACGTGGTGCAGCGAGGAGAGCGAGATTCACGCTGCGCTCGAATCGGGCAGCAACACGCTGGCCAACCTGCACGAGGCCTTCCCCGAGATCATTCCCATCGGCGACGCCCCCGTCCCCGGCTCCCCCGCCAGCTGATCGCCTGTCGGGGCTGGCATACCGCCACCCGTCACAGCGGCAAATCGAGGCGCGGTTGCGCGTCGTGCAGCGGCGGACGACACACTCTGTGACGTGAGCGACGCCGACGCCCTGCACACCGATGTACTCGTCGTCGGCGGCGGCCCCGCTGGCTCCGCAGCCGGCTACTGGCTCGCCTCGGCCGGACACTCGGTGACCATCGTCGAGAAGAAGGAGTTTCCGCGGGAGAAGACATGCGGAGACGGCCTGACGCCTCGCGCTGTGCACCAGCTGTCAGAGATGGGGCTCGCAGAGGAACTCTCGACGTACCACCGGTACTCCGGCCTGCGCGCGACTGGCATGGGCCGCGCCCTCGAACTCGAGTGGCCGTCACACCCCGTCTATCCGCAGCACGGGTATGTCGTGCGACGTCGCGACCTCGACCACATGGTGGCCCGCAACGCCGAACGTGCCGGAGCCGTGCTGCTGCAGCACCACGAGGCACTCGATCCGATCGTCGAACGC
>JBJOMQ010000200.1:0-4553 GCA_046052275.1 Actinomycetota bacterium
AGGCCGCTGCCGAGCACCGCCGCCGTTGCCAGCACTCGACCAAAGCCGGTGATCCGAGACACCAGGGTGCACGCCGTGACGACAAGCGCATCTCGCTGGAAGCGCCCGGCGACGGTGGCCGCGGGCAGCGAGTCCGTCATGACCGCTGGCGTCTGACGCGACCGCCCAGCAACTCCGCAGCGTGTCGGCGGGCGGACTCCTCGGCGACTCCCCCGGAGAGCATCCGCGCCAGCTCGTCCACCCGCCCCGCTCCGTCGACGGCTGTGGCCTCGGCAACGGTGACTCCATCGTCGACTCGCTTCGAGACCACCACGTGCCAGTCGGCGAGTGCCGCCACCTGCGCGAGGTGCGTGACCACCAGGACCTGGTGTCGCTCGCCGAGCTCAGCCAGGCTCCGGCCCACCGCAACCGCCGCCGCACCGCCGATTCCAGCGTCGACCTCATCGAACAGCAGCGTGTCGGGCGCCTCCGTGAGGACCAGGCGCAAGGCGAGCATCGTCCTGGCCAACTCGCCGCCGCTCGCCACCCGCGACAGCGGCAGCAGCGGTGCACCGGGATTCGCAGCAAGCAGGAACACCACGTCGTCGCCGGGGTCCTCGTCGCCGACCACCACCCTCAGCGATGCGTGCGGCATGGCGAGCTGGCGCAGATGGGCCTCGATCGACTCCGCCAGCGCGGCTGCACCGGCGCGGCGAGTGGCGCCGACCGCGGCGGCAGCCGTGCGCTCGTCTGCCTCGGCCTGTTCCCGGTCTCGCTCGAGCATTGACACCCGGTGCTCGTAGCCCTCGAGCTCGCTCAGGCGGCGCTGCGCCTCGTCGGAGAACTCGAGAACGTCGGCAAGTGTGTCGCCGTACTTGCGGCGGAGGTCGCGGAGGAGCTGTAGCCGCGTTCGAACCTCCTCAAGCCTCGACGGATCCTCGTCGATCGACTCGGATCGGTCGCGGAGCTCTGCCGCCACGTCGGCGAGCTCACTGGAGAGCCCCCTCAGTCTGGTTTCGAGCTCGGCAAACGGCGAACGCCCGCCGATCGAGCGAAGTGCGGCCCCGATGGAGTCGAGCGCACCTCCATCGTCGGCGAGCGCTGCCGCGGACATCTCGCCGGCAGTGCGGTGCTCCACCGCATCAGCAAGCGTGTCGTGCTCACGCTGCAACTGCTCATCCTCGTCGGGAGCAGCGATGCCCGCCGCAGACAGTTCGGCGACCTGAAATCGCAGCAGGTCGACCTCGCGGGCGCGGGCCCTAGTGTCGCCTCCGAGGGCAGCCAGCGACGCATCGATCTCCGTCAGCCGCGCCCTCGCTGCCCTCAGGGCGCTCAGGTCGGTGCGGCACCATCGATCGAGCGCGTCGCGCTGCTCCGAGACCGAGATCAGCCGCTGATGGGCATGCTGGCCGTGCAGGTCGACACACCGATGACCGAGTTCCACGAGGTTGCCCACCGTGGCCAGCCTTCCGTTCACGTACGCCCGAGAGCGTCCGTCTGCAGGGATCACCCGCGCCACGACGTATTCCTCGTCACCGACGACGAAGCGGCCTTCGACTCGCGCCTCGGCCGAACCCGAGCGCACCATGGTCGCATCGGCGCGCCCGCCGACGAGCAGGCTGATCGCCTCGACGAGCATCGTCTTGCCAGCACCGGTCTCACCGGTGAGCACCGTGAGCCCGCGTCCGAGCACGAGGTCGAGCCGCTCGATGACCCCCAGGTGCTCGATGTGCAGCTCGGTCAGCATTCAGCGCTCCGTGAGTCCGAACTTCGCGGTGAGCACCTGGTGGAACCTCCGCTCGCCGAAGCGCAGCAGGCGGGCCGCGTGCGGAGACGGTGCCGCCACGATGCTGTCACCCCCGACCAGTGTCGTACCCGGCTGTCCGTCGATCGACAGCGCTGCCGCTCGGTGACCGAGAATCTCCACGCACACGGTCTCACCCGGGTCGAGCACGAGTGTGCGGTCGAAGAGCATGTGGGGCGACACGGGCGTCACCAGCATGGCCCGCAGCCTCGGCGACACCACCGGCCCGCGTGCCGACATCGAGTAGGCGGTGGACCCGGTGGGCGTGGCAAGGATCAAGCCATCGGCCGCATACGACGTGAAGGCGCTCCCGTCGATCGTGACGAGCATCCGGATGGTGTGGCCGGTCTCCTGCTTCTCAAGCACCGCCTCGTTCAGCGCAGTGAATACCGGGCCTGCTGTGCCGTCGGCGCGATGCACTGCGATCGAGAGCATCATCCGCTCGTCGACCGACCACCTGCCAGCCTCCGGGCCTGCCGCCCATCGACCCAGGGCCGAGATGAACTCCCCAGGGTCGACCTCTGTGAGATATCCGAGGAGACCCAGGTTCACGCCCATCACCGGCACTGGGAGTCCGGCGAGGATGCTGACCGTTCGCAGCATCGTGCCATCGCCGCCGAGCGATACCGCAAGGTCGACCCCGTCTCCTGCGTGATACGTGCCGGTCGAGCCCAGTGGGACCCCAACAGCGTGAGCGTCGTCGGCGGTCATCACCGCGTCGTGGCCGTGGTCGCCAAGCCATCGAACGGCAGCAGCGCAGAGACTGGCGGCCTCGGCCCGGTCGTGATGGGCAACGAGCAGGACGGTGCTCACGCCTCCGATCCTCCCGCGACGGACACCGCATGCACAAGGAATTCGCGGTTGCCGTCGCCGCCCGCTATCGGGGAATCACACCAGCCCCGCACTTCGAGGCCGCGGGCCCCGAGGAACCGCTCGACCTCGGCGCACACCCGCGCGTGGACCAGCGGATCGGTCACGACGCCCCGGCCTCGCGACACCTCCTGCCGCCCCGCCTCGAACTGAGGCTTTACCAACAGCACGAGGTGCCCGCCTGGCTCGAGCACGCGCAGAATCGGATCGACGACCTTCATCACCGAGATGAACGACACGTCGGCCACCGCGACTGCAACGCTGCCGACCGACCCGGGCGCGATCTCTCGGGCGTGCATGCGTTCGATAACCGTCACACGTTGGTCGCCACGGATGCGGGGATGCATCTGGCCGTGTCCCACGTCGAGTGCCACCACGTGGGCGGCTCCGTGCTGCAGCAGGCAATCGGTGAATCCGCCGGTCGAGGCCCCGACGTCAAGCACACGGAGTCCGGCGACGTCGAGCGAGAACACGCCGAGCGCCGCCTCAAGCTTCAGGCCGCCTCGACTGACGTACCGAGGCGGCTCGCCCTCGACGTGGAGCGCATCACCTGGGTGGACCTGTCGGGAGACCTTGTCCGCACACGCCCCGTTCACCAACACCCGACCCGAGTCGACAAGCACGGCGGCTTCGGACCGGGACGGGGCAAGCCCGCGCCGCACGAGTTCGGCATCGAGCCGCTGGCGACGAGCCGACATCAGGGCCGAGTCGCCGTTGTCCTCTTGGCCGCAGTCTTCTTGGCCGCAGTCTTCTTGGCCGCAGCCTTCTTCGGCGCAGTCTTCTTTGCTGTGGTCTTCTTTGCTGTGGTCTTCTTGGCCGCGGTCTTCTTGGCCGCAGTCTTCCCCGCCGCTGTGCCTCCAGACGGCGCGCCGGCTGTCCGGCGGGCCGCCTGCGATGCCGCTCCCGCCGCGCTGCGGGCAGCCTTCTTCACCTGTGGCGGAAGTCCGAGTCGGTCCGCGATCTGCTCGACTCGACGCTCGACGTCTTCGATGCGACCGTGCACCGAGCCCAACTGCCGGGAGATCTCCGTCTGCACGGCCACGACCAGCTGGTCGCTCACTGCACGTCCGCGGGCCACGAGCTGTGCCACCAGTTCCTCTGTGTCCTTGCGGCGAGCCTGGCCTGCCCTGACGAACTCCTTCACGAGCTTCTCTGCCTGGTCTTGCGACATCTCGCCGATGTGCAGGCCGGCGTCCAGCAGGCGCTTGAGAATGGGGTGCGTTGCCATGCCCCAAGCCTACTGACGGCTACTCGCCGGTAAGAACTGTGCTCAGCGGCATCCGGCCGTCGAGCACGAGGTCGGCGACCGCGGCGAGATCGGCACACGCGATGTCGGGCGCCGGCTCGACGGATTCGCCCGCCGCCGTGACACCGCTCCACACGAGCGCTGCGCGACACCCGAGCTGCCTCGCAAATCGACCGTCTGTTGAGGGCCGATCACCCACCATCACCGCGTCCGTGGTCCATTCGCTCCCGAGCCACTCACGTACGAGCGTGGCCATCGGCTCGAATGGCTTCCCTGCGATCGTCGCACGAGCGCCCGACGCTGTCTCCACCGCAGCGAGAATCGCCCCACCACCGGGAATGAGGCCGTCGGCCGTTGGATACGTTGCATCGTCGTTCGTTGCGACGAGGCGGGCACCGCCCCGCACCGCCGCGGCGGCACGGTTGAGGCCGTCGAAATCGAAGTGCCGGTGCCAGCCAACCACGACGGCATCCGGCAGTGCCCCGCTGTCGAACTCCTCAGCGGTGACCACGCTGACGCCACGGCGCTCGAGTGCCTGCACGACACCGGCGGAGGCGCAGACGAGTGCTGTGCTCCCCGCCTCGAGCAGCCCAGCGGCGGCCATGGCCGACGTCAGCACGTCACCAGCGGCCGGAATGCCGATCGTCTCGAGAG
>JBJOMQ010000201.1:0-4545 GCA_046052275.1 Actinomycetota bacterium
TGTCGAGCGATCCGTCGTGAACCACCAGCACCGTGCGCGCTGCCGGCACGATGTCGATGACCGATGGCCAGGCAGCGGTCCGCCATGCTGCGGCCGATGCCATCACCTCGTCGATGGTGTCGAACTCGGCGAGGACGGCCCGAGGACCGTACGGCAAGAGTCGCATGCTCACCCTGCGACAAACGGGCCGACGGCGTGCCCTGCCGACAGCAGCGCATCGCGCACCGCTGCGGCAATCTGCACCGAGCCCGGTGTGTCGCTGTGAACGCACACCGATTCGATGCCCGAGTCGGCAAGCGCCAGCGCCTGCGCCGCGGCGGCGTGCGGGTCGATGATCAGCGCTCCGTGCTGGCCACGCGGAACCAGCGTGCCGTCCGGTGCGTACGCCCGATCGGCGAAGCCCTCCGCGACAAATCGGAGGCCGCGATGTTCGGCGGCGGTGCGGAGTACGCCGGCTGGCAGACCCACCACGGGCAGACTGCCGCACTCGACGACAGCATCGGCCACGGCAGCGGCCTGGCGCTCGTGGTGCACCAGGGCGTTGTAGAGCGCGCCGTGCGGCTTCACGTAGCGCACCCTCGCCCCGGCCGACCGGGCGAACGCATCGAGCGCGGCCACCTGTGCGACAACGTGATCAGCGAGCTCGGCCGGCACCATGTCGATGAAGCGCCGGCCAAAGCCAAGCACGTCGGGGTACGAGACCTGCGCGCCGATGACGACACCCCTCGAGGCAGCGAGCCTGCACGTGAGCCGCATCGTGGGCGGATCCCCCGCATGACCACCGCACGCGACATTGCCGGACGAGATGAGTTGCAGTAGGTCCTCGTCGGGGCCGCCGCGGAATGCGCCGTAGCCCTCGCCGATGTCGCTGTTGAGGTCGATCAAGCCAGTGCTGCGGCGACAGCCGCGTCGTCGAGACGGCGGAAGCACCGCCGGCCGCTGCTGCGCGAGAGCACGGCCACCTCGAGATCACCGGCGTCGATCGTCCGCTCGGGACCCGACAGAGCCGCCACCGCCGCACGCACGGCGTCAGCAAGCGAGCGGCCGTCGACGAACGTCTCTCGCATCCTCGCCTGGATCGACTCGGCGTCGCCGCCGAGCACGCTGTAGTCGTTTTCGTCGACGACCGTGCCGTCGTACAGGATGTGGAACATCTGGTCTGCGCCGGACGCAAGCCCGCACTCGGCGACGAGGATCTCGACCTCGAGCGGCTTCACGTCGTGGGTGAAGACGTTGCCAAGCATCTTGGCGTACTCGTTGGCAAGACTTCGCGCATCGACATCATCGCGGCTGTACAGGTATCCCTTCATGTCCGCCGCGCGCACACCCGCCACCCTGAGCTGATCGAACTCGTTGTACTTGCCGACACCGCCGAAGGCAATCCGATCGTAGATCTCGCTGATCTTGCGAAGTGTGCTGCTGGGGTTCTCTGCCACGAGCACGATCCCGTCGTCGTACCTCGTTGCCACCATGGCCCTGCCCCTGGCGATGCCCTTGCGCGCAAAATCGGCGCGATCCTTCATCATCTGCTCGGGGGCGACGTAGAACGGCATGCTCATCGCGGATGCACCTCAGCGGCAATCTGGTCGAAGACAACAGCGAGTTCGGAGTCGTCGACGCGCGACCAGCCGTCAGCGGTGATGCTCGCCACGACGGGGTAGATGCGCCGGAGCACGTCCGGGCCGCCGGTCGCCGAGTCGGCATCTGCCGCCTCCCACAGCGCACGGCATGCGAGCGCGATGGCATCGGCTCTCGACAGGGCTGGGCGCCAGCCCACCTTGACGACAGTGGCGGCGTGCAATTGGCCGGAGCCCGTGGCCACGTAATCCGTCTCCTCGTAACGGCCACCGGTGACGTCGTAGTCCCACAGGCGTCCGACACCGCGGCGGACGTCGTAGCCCGCGAACAGCGGCACCACCGCGAGCCCCTGCATGGCGGCCGGCAGGTTGCTGCGAACCATCATCGAGAGCTGGTTGGCCTTTCCCTCGAGGCTGAGCGCACTGCCCTCGACCTTCTCGTAGTGCTCGAGTTGCAGCTGGAAGAGCCTGATCATCTCGACGGCCGGCCCCGCGGCTCCGGCAATGGCCACGCCACTGTGCTCGTCGGCCTGCACGACCTTCTCCATCGAGCGGTGGCTGATGAGGTTGCCGCTCGTCGCGCGTCGGTCGCCCGCCATGATGACGCCGTCGGCGAAGCGCAGAGCGACGCACGTGGTGGCGTGCGGCACGACGAGATGGCCCATCACCCCGCCGGAATCGTCGGGAAACGGTGGCAGGCCGACTCGCCGGAGCAACTCGGGAAAATTCGGCCCCGGGTCGCGGCCCGGCTCGAAGATCGGGAGCGATGAGCTCATCGGCTCACTCCCCGCCCTTCTGCACGTACGACTTCACGAAGTCCTCGGCGTTGGTCTCGAGCACCTCGTCGATCTCGTCGAGAAGATCATCGAGTTCGGCCTTCAGCTTGTCACCGCTGGCGGCCACCGGCGGTGCCTCGTCGACGGTTTCCTCGGCACGGCTCGGGGCCGGCTTCTGCTTCTGCGTGCGCTCGGCCATGGTGATGGCTTCCTCTCGCTTGTCTGGTCGCCCAGCCCGCATCAGCGAACCGGGTCAGCCCCCCAGCCGGGCCAGCAACTCGGCCGGAGTATCGCTGTCGTCGATCAACCTAGCCACAGATGACGCCGTGCCGCGCAACGGTTCCATCATCGGCACGCGCCGCAGCGGATCCGTGCCGACGTCGAACACCATGCTGTCCCAGTTGGCCGCCACGATCGCATCGGGCCACTTCGCAAGGCACCGGCCGCGGAAATACGCCCTGGTCGACTCCGGCGGCTCGGTGACAGCCCGGCGGACCTCGTCGGAGCCTGCGAGGCGACGCAAACCCGACCTGTCGGCGAGACAGCGGTCGGGCCGCATGTCGTGGTACTGCAGGTCGAGTGCCTTGAGGCGGGCGTCGCCAGCGACGAGCCCGTGGCGATGGGCGTAGCCGTCGATGATGCGCTCCTTGGCCACCCAGTCGACGAGGTCGGCCACAGTGGCGGGTGACGCCTCGACGCCAGTGAGCATCTCCTCCCAGAGCCTGAGCACCTCGGCTGCGGTCGATTCGCCGACCGCTCCGGCGCCCCGATCGGCCGCATATCGGACTGCCTTCCCGAGCAGCCACCACTGCACCTCGAGGGCGGTGACACGGCGACCGCTGCGCAGGAGGACGGTCTGGCGAAGCGTCGGGTCGTGGCTCACCTGACGGATGGCCGATACGGGATTCGCCAGCGCCATCTCGTCGCCGAGCACGTCGTCCTCGATCATCGCCAGCACCAGCGCAGTCGCTCCGACCTTCACGAGAGTCGCGGCCTCGCTCATGTTGGCATCGCCGACGATGACGTGCAGACGCCGGTACTTCGTCGCATCGCAGTGCGGCTCGTCACGCGTATTGATGATCGGCCGCTTCAGCGTGGTCTCGAGGCCGACCTCCTCCTCGAAGAAGTCAGCGCGCTGGCTCAGCTGGTAGGGCACTTCGTCGGTGCCGATGCCCGGCAACTCGCAGCCCACCTTGCCGGCGCCGACAACGACCTGTCGCGTGACGAAGTGCGGCGTGACCTGGTGCACGATGCGGGCAAAGGGAACGTCGCGGGCGACGAGATAGTTCTCGTGGCAGCCGTAGCTGTTGCCCTTGCCGTCTGAGTTGTTCTTGTGGCAGAGGATCTCGGCACCTTCGGGCAGCAACGACCTCGCGGCGGCCATGCTGAGGCGGACGATCTCCTCGGCGGCACGGTCGTAGACGAGCGCTTCGCGGGCGGTCGAGCACTCCGGCGTGCTGATCTCGGGGTGGGCGTGGTCGACGTAGTAGCGGGCCCCATTGGTGAGCACGGCGTTGACGAGGGCGGTGTCGACCTCTGGCGCGAGAAGATCGTCGACGCAGAAACCGCGGGCGTCGCGACCCGGTCGCTCGTCCTCGAAATCCCACCCGGCACGCCGTTGCACGCTGCCGAGGTACGCGGTGATGAGCAGCGACGAGGCCGACACTGGGTTGCTGTCGGCGCCGCGGACGAGGATCCCGTATTCGGTCTCGATGCCGCATACCTTCGGGATGGCCATCTGGAATTCCGATGCTCAGAGGTACTGGCCGGTTGCGACGCGCTCGATGGCGCGCCCGCCCTCGGCAGCGTCGTCACGGCCCTTCACCAGCGTTCGGATGAAGACGATCCGCTCGCCCTTCTTCCCGCTGATCTTCGCCCAGTCGTCTGGGTTGGTCGTGTTCGGCAGGTCCTCGTGCTCCTTGTACTCCTGCTTGATGGAGTCGAGGAGATCCTGCAGGCAGATGCCTCGGGGCCCACCGGCAATCACCCGCTTGATGGCGAGCTTCTTCGCCCGCCGGACGATGTTCTCGATCATCGCGCCCGACGCAAAGTCCTTGTAGTAGAGCGTCTCCTTGTCGCCGTTCTGGTAGGTGACCTCGAGGAACTCGTTCTCGGGAGCGATGCGGTACATCTCGGCCACGGTGGCGTCGAGCATGGCACCTACATCGCTGCCGGCGGCGATGGGGATGTCG
>JBJOMQ010000202.1:0-4490 GCA_046052275.1 Actinomycetota bacterium
GTCGGGTGGAGATGCACGTAGGCGAGGTCGTCGACTCGGAAGACGACGAGGTGGGCTGGCTGTTCGAGGTAGGCCTCGAGCCCTTCCGGCGGTGTGCCGTCCGCAGCGGTGACGGTGAACTGCAGTCCGTCGTCACCAGTGCGCAGGTCGACGACGAGTTTGGTTCCGCTCGCAGTGGTGACGCTCGCGGTGCTCGTGCGTGCCGGCAGCTCGGCGGCTGATGCGGTGCCATCGAAGTGCGAGGTGACGATCACCGGCGATGAGGCGCCGCTAGGCGTGCTCTCGACAACGACATGCCACTCGCCGTCGCCGTCTGGTGCGGAGATGCTCCATGTGCCGTCGTCGGCGATCTCGGGATGCACGTGCTCGAATCGGCTGAGGTCGGGTGTGACCATCACGACATGCAGGTACGCGCCGTGCACCCACTCGAAGTCGGTCACTGCGCCATCGTCTCCACCGGCGAGTGCGAACACTGCAGTGCGGCCGTCGCGCAATTGCTCGACAAGTTCGTACCCGCCACTCGTCGTCGCAGATGCAATGAGGGATATGTCGTGTCCGCCACCGGAGTGGTCGTGCGACATGTCGGAGCCGTGGTCATGCGAGTCGGCTGAGCCGGCATCGGTGGTGTGCGAGTGGCCGGGCAGCCGCTCGCCGATCGCGTACGCCGTGAGGCCGAGCCCGACGACGATGAGTGCGTAGGTGGTGAGCCGACGCGGCGTGGACTGGCGCTGGGGGGATGCGCCGGCGGTCATGTCAGGCCTGCACTTCGAAGCCCGCCTCGTCGATGGCGGCGACGATGGCGGCGCGGTCGGGTCCGGCAGTGCCGACGCCGACGGTGACGAGCTTGGTGGCAAGGTCGACGTCGATGCTGTCGACACCCGTCAGCTTGCCGACTTCGGCCTTCACGGCCGACTCGCAGTGGCCGCAGGTCATGCCGGGAACGTGGAAGGTGAGTGCGGTCATGGTGTCTCCGTTCAGGTGCGGAGCAGTCGCTCGACTGCCCGTGTTGCCTCGTGTACGAGTTCGGTGGTGTCGGCTCCGCCCGATGCGGCCCCGGCCACGCAGTGCTGCAGGTGTTCGTCGAGCAGGTGCACCCCGACGCCCTGCAGCGCCTTGGTGACGGCGGCCAACTGGGTGAGGACGTCGATGCAGTAGGTGTCGTCGTCGATCATCCGCTGCAGGCCGCGGACCTGTCCCTCGATGCGCCGGAGGCGGGTGAGCACCTGCTGTTTGTCGTGGTGGTAGCCGGGGGATCCGTGCACGCCGTCACGATACCCCTTGGGGGTATATGGGTGCAACGCGGTCGCCGGCTGGTGCCGACTCAGGACGGCCGGTCGGTGAAGACAGGCTTGCGCTTCTCGAGGAAGGCGGCGATGCCCTCCTGGGCGTCGTGCGTCATCGCCGACGTGCTCATCACCTCGATGGCGTATGCGTATGCGGGGCCCTGGTCGAGGCCGATCTGCGCATAGAACGACCGCTTCCCAGCGGCCTTGCTGAGCGCGCTGCCGCGCGAGGCGCGCCGAGCCAGGTCGAGGGTGGCCTCATCGAGCTGCTCGTCGGGCACGACTGCATTGACCAGCCCCCACTCGGCGGCGGTGGCGGCGCTGATGGCGTCGCCGGTGAGGGCCATCTCCATTGCCCGCTTGCGCCCGATGTTGCGCCCGATCGCCACCATCGGCGTATGGCAGAACAGGCCGCCCTTCCCTCCGGGCGTTGCGAATGACGCGCTCTCGGCGGCAACGGCAAGGTCGCACGTGGCGACGAGCTGGCAGCCCGCCGCCGTGGCGAGGGCGTGCACCTTCGCCACCACCGGCTGGGGAATCGACTGGATGGTGTCCATCATCTCGGTGCACACCTCGAACAGGTGGCGGATCGAGTCGAGGTCGGCACCGTGCATGTCGCCGAAGTTGTGTCCGGCAGAGAACACGGGGCCCGACGCAGCCAGGATCACGGCCCGGGCGTCGGACGCGGCGATGTCGCGCAGCGTCGCGGTGAGATCCTGCATGACCTCGAGCGCCAGCGTGTTGCGCTTCTCGGGTCGGTTGAGCGTGACGGTCGCGATGGCACCGTCGACGCTGACCGTGGCGTGCTGTGCGGCCATGTGGCCTCCCTTGCGTGATGCGTGCGCTGTCAGCCTTGCACTTCGTCGGCAGCGGTGGAAGATGCGGCGGTTGCCTCGATAGTCAGTCGCTGACTAATCTGACCCGATGCTGTGCCGCCGCATTCTCGGCTTCGGCGAAGGTCGCCAGCGTGCGGGCGCCGCCGTCCTCCTGGCCGGCGTGCTTGCCGTGACTGCCTGCGGCCCGACCGGGTCAGATCCGGCCGGTACGGACGCACGGCCCTCCGGTGCATCGGACCCCGCCGGCGGACTGTCGGGATCGCTCACGGTCTTCGCCGCGTCGTCGCTCACCGAGTCGTACACGGCGCTCGTCGACGCCTTCATGGATGCCAACCCCGACGTCGACGTGCGGATCAACTTCGCTGGATCTGCCGAGCTCGTCGCCCAGATCGCAGCCGGTGCCCCCGTCGACGTGATCGCCACCGCCGACGCATCGAGCATCGCTGCCGCGATCGACGCACTCGACGCGATCGACGCGTCCGACGAACCTGCTCCACAATCCGTTCGCTTCGCGACCAGCACGCTGCAGATCGTCGTGGAAGCGGGGAATCCGCTCGCCATCACCTCGCTCGCCGACCTTGCCGATCCCGACCTCGTCGTCGTGCTCTGCGACGAGTCGGTGCCGTGCGGCCGCTATGCAGCGCAGGCACTCGATGCATCGAAAGTGACGCTGACGCCGGCGTCTCGCGAGCAGAGTGCGAAGGCGGTGATGTCGAAGGTGCTGCTCGGCGAGGCGGACGCAGGGATCGCCTATCGCACCGATGTGGTCGCAGCAGGTGACGCCGTCACCGGCATCGCGCTGCCGGATGCGCTGGGTGTGATGGTCGAGTACTGGATGGCGGCGCGCGACTCCGCGCTCGCTGCCGCATTCGCAGCCTTCGTCCTCGGCACAGTCGGGCAGGAGACGCTCGCGTCGTATGGGTTCGGTGCGCCGTGAGCGCAGCACATGCGGCGGACCGCGACGTCGTCACACGTCCGGCACGACGGCAGCGCCGCACGCGCGTGCCATTCGCCGTTGCGGTGCTGTCGTGCCTCGCAGCACTGTTCTTCGCCCTGCCGTTGATCGGCCTGCTCTGGAGGGTGCCGTGGGACGACGCGCTCGGGGTGCTCGGCGAAACCAACACGCGTCAGGCGCTGTGGCTGAGCATGCGCACATCGCTGCTGGCGACAGTCGTGTCGGTCGTGCTCGGTGTGCCGCTGGCGTGGCTGCTCGCGCACGTCGGCTTCCCCGGACGCGGGATCGTGCGCGCGTTGTGCACGCTGTCGATGGTGCTGCCGCCCGTGGTGGGTGGCACTGCGCTGTTCTTCGCGTTCGGGCGCCGAGGCCTGTTCGGATCGTGGCTCGACGAGTGGTTCGGCATCCGACTGCCGTTCACCACGTCGGGCGTCGTCGTTGCGCAGACCTTCGTGGCGATGCCGTTCCTCGTGCTCACGGTCGAGGCAGCACTCCGCCAGCACGACTCGCGCCTCGACGATGCTGCAAGAACGCTGGGCGGCTCGCCGTGGTACGTGATGCGGCGGGTGACACTGCCCGCGGTTCGGCCAGCGCTGGTGGCAGGTGCGGTGCTTGCCTGGGCGCGAGCGCTCGGCGAGTTCGGGGCGACGATCACCTTTGCGGGGAACCTTGCCGGCACCACCCAGACCATGCCCCTCGCCACGTACCTCGCGCTCGAGACCGAGCCGGACAGGGCACTGGTGCTGAGTGCCGTACTCGTAGCGGTGTCGTTCGGCGTGCTCATCGCCCTGCGCGACCGCTGGCTCACTGCCACCTCGGCTGACGCCAGCATCTCGGAGCAGAGTCGATGACCGTGTCCCTGACCGCTGGCGGCCTTCACGCCTCGATCGAAGTCCGGCGTGGTGCACTGCAGCTCGACGTTGCCTTCGATGTTGCCCCCGGCGAGGTGATCGCCGTGCTGGGACCCAACGGCTCCGGCAAGACGACGTTGCTGCGCGTGCTCGCCGGCCTGCTGCCCCTCGATGCCGGTCTCATCGAGGTGGGCGGGGTCGTGCTCGACGACGCGGCACGCGATGTCTTCGTTCCCGCCGAGCAGCGAGGCGTGGCGTTTGTCTTCCAGGATCATGTGCTGTTCCGCCACCTGTCGGTGCTCGAGAACGTCGCCTTCGGCATGCGGGCGAGGGGTGTCGACAAGGCAACGGCCCGACATGCCGCGCGCGAGTGGCTCGAGCGCGTCGGCCTCGGTGATCGCGCCAAGCATCGACCGCATGAGCTGTCGGGTGGTCAGCAGCAGCGCGTTGCGATCGCGCGGGCGCTGGTGCACCGGCCGTCGATGTTGCTGATGGACGAGCCGCTGTCGGCCCTCGATGCCGGTACGCGCCGGGCGATGCGCAGCGAGTTGCGTGCCCATCTCGA
>JBJOMQ010000203.1:0-4472 GCA_046052275.1 Actinomycetota bacterium
TCGTCCTCGTCCATGTCTGCCCAGATGGCCGGCAGTGCGTCGGCCAGGTCGGATGCGATCATGCCGTGCGGCGGCAGGGTTCGGCCAGCGCGGCCATGGAGCCACGCCGCCGCCGCACCGGCACGGAGTGGATCGAGCCCTTGGGCCAGCAGAGCGCCGGCGATACCGGCGAGGACGTCGCCGGTGCCCGCCGTTGCCAGTCGCTGGTCGCCCTCTGCGACGGCGAGTGCCGCCCCGCTCGAACCAGCCACGATGGTGACCGGACCCTTCAGCAGCACCGTGCAGCCAAGGCGTGCAGCCAGCGATCGCGCTGCGGCGACTCGATCCGGACCTGGCGGGTGACCGGCAAGCCGCTCGAACTCGCCGTCGTGCGGCGTGGCCAGCACAGCGTTCGGCCCGGTGGCGGAGGACGTGCTGCGCTGTGGCAGGAGCGCGAGCAGTCCGTCGCCATCAACGACGACCGGGATCGGCGATGCACGGATCAGCTCGCCGAGCGACTCGCGCACGGCTGCGTCGGCGCCGACGCCCGGACCGACCACGAGCGAGCCGAATCTGCCGATGTCGTCGAGCACCCTCGTCACCCAGTTGCCGACGCCGCCAACGTCGCGCTGCACGACCTCGGCTGACAGGCCGCCCAGGCGACCCGTCGGCGATGAGGCGTGCACCATGCCGGCACCACTGCGCAGCGCCGCCGCACATGCCAGCCGCGCCGCGCCCTCCATGCCCGGCGAGCCCGCCACCACGCGCACTGCAGACCGCCATTTGTGGTCGGTGGCTGCGCGCCGAGGCAGCCACGTCACAACATCGCGTCGCTCGACGAGGTGCGCTGTCGCCGTGGCCCTCACGCCATCGCCGAGGCCCATCTCATCGGCGTCGATCACCTCGAGCTCACCCGAGAGTCGCCGACCGTCGCCGATGAGCAGTCCGGGCTTGAGCGCGGCAAAGGTGACCGTGCGAGATGCCTGCAGCACCGCTCCCTGAGCCTCGCCGGTGAGCGCATCGACGCCGCTCGGCAGGTCGACGGCCAGCACGGGGATGCGCCCGACGCGCGGCGGCTGCCACGTACCGCGGAACCCGGTGCCGAAGGCCGCATCGATGATGAGGCTGATCGGCGATCGGGAGACGGTGTCGATGTCGTCAGGGCAGTCCAGCGCATCGACGACGCATACCTGCACGCCACGCGAGCGCAGTCGCTTCGCTGCGACCCTCCCGTCGGAGCCGTTCGAGCCCTTTCCGGCGATCACCACGACGACACGGCCATATGCGCCGCCCAGCATCCGCAGCGCAGACCTCGCTACCGCTGCACCAGCGCGCTCGACGAGTTCGTCGTGCGAGAGCGGCGCCGACGAGTCGATGCGGCGCATCTCGTCGGGCGTCACGATCGGAATCACGGCAGCACGCTAGGCCACGACGGCACTCGCGCAGCCCTGGCCGAACGGCTCAGGCCGTGGCGATGACGCTTGCGACAGCGACAAGACGGGTGTGGCTGAGGCTGAGATGCCACGAACCGATGCCGCGCTCGGCGGCCAGCTCGAGCGCGCGACCAGCCATGTGCAACTCGGGAGCACCGCTCGACTGCCGGCGGACCCACACATCGTGAAAGCCGAAGGCACCGAGGCCGAGACCCATCGCCTTCATCACCGCCTCGCGCGCTGCGAACCGCGCTGCCAGCGAGGGAACGGGATCCACCGCTGCGCTGAGGTCGGCAAGCTCGTCGGCGGTGAACAGCCGCTCGCGCATCGACCTGGTGCGCTCGAGCGCTCGACGGAAGTGGTCGATGTCGACGACATCGACTCCGTGGCCGCGGACCGTGCCGACGAGCTGCGCCGAGAACCCCGACGCGTCCATCAGTGACGCCAGTGGTCGGCTGTCTCGGACACCGGCAGGATGAGCAGGTCGGCGACCGGCAGCTCTGCCAGCAGGTCGTCGCGGAACGATCCCTCGGTCTCGGTCACCCAGTCGACGAGGCGGTCGTAGCGGCGGTCGTACCCCTGCAGCACACTGCGCATGGTCGCCGCGTCGAGTCGCTCACGGAAGCGAACGTGCAGCAGCGTGATGCCGGTGCACTCCCCGCCCTTCACCTCGGGCACGAAGATCACGGTGCGCCCGTCGCTGCGGCCGCGGGCCACGAGCACGTCCTTCTCGCTGGCCACACGGCGCTTCGTGCCGCGCAGGCGCGAGTTGGCCTCGACCCGGCTGGTGACGTCGCGCGACAGGCCGCCTCGGTCGACGATCGAGATCGTCGCCTCTGAGGCCGGGTCGCCCTCGATCGAATAGCGGGTGTAGCCGGTGACCGCCTCGACAGCGGGATCGAGATCGGCGAGCACCTTCAATGTCCGGTACCCGAGCCGGTCGCGGCCAGCACCGGCGGCGATCACCTCCTGCACCAGCGGACGGTCGAGCACGCCCTCATCGCTGCGGCTGATGCCGACCGTGACGGTCTTGGCCTGATGCTTGATGGCATCGATCGGACGGGTGAGCTCCTCGATGGCGCGGGTGAGCGCTGCCGTGAGATCGTCGATCAGCACACCCGGCGTGGCCACACGGCCAGTCGCGCGCTGGTAGGCCTCGAGTGGCGAGTCGGCATCGAGGTCGCGCAGCAGCCCCACGAGGCGAACTGCAGTACTGGCCTCGAGGTGCCCGTCGTAGTGGCCTGCTCGCAGCCCGTCGAGGAATCGATCAGCGTGCACGTCGATCTCGTCGATGATGTCGCGCAGCACGCTGTCACCGTCGTCATGGCGTGCAAGTGCATGCTCGATGGCCTCACGGGCCTCGCGCAGCGGCCGCGCCGACGCATCGATGGCCAACGCCGACTCGTACCCGAAGAGGTGTCCGGCCATCGCCGCCAGCACGAACGCCAGCGCAGGGTCCACCTGCGGCACAGGCAGCACCGCAGCGGCAGCGGCGAATCGCCCGTCGCCCTCGGTGGCGATGACCACCGGCGTCGCCTTGTGCGCCCGGTAGATCGCCACTTCCTTGGCGACATCGTCAGCGGTGCTGCCGACGAGACCCGCTGCGCAGACGAGGATGAGTGGCTCACTCGAGAGGTCGATGTGCTTCTTGTCCTCGGTGATATCGCAGGCGATGCTCTTGTAACAGAGCTCGCTCAGCTTGATACGCAGTTCGGCAGCGGCGACGTGGTTCGCTCCGTTGCCGACGATTGCCCAGTAGCGCTTCGAGAGCACAAACTGGCGGGCGATCTCTGCAATGTGCTGGCGGCCAGCGATGACCTGCTCCATCGCGGCGGGCATCCGGCGCAGTTCGTCGAGCAGGGCACTTCGCCGCTCGGCGGAGCCGCGGCCTGCCGCCTCGGCAATGGCACACGCCAGCAGCGCACCCGCTGCCACCTGCGCGTAGAACGCCTTGGTGCTGGCCACGCTCATCTCGATATCGCGTCCGTCGCTCGTGTACAGCACGCCGTCGGCCTTCTCGGTGAGGTCGCTGTTGCGCCGATTGACGATTGCCAGCACGGCGGCACCCCGCGAGCGAACGAGGTCGACCGTGCGATTCGTGTCGGTGGTGGTGCCGCTCTGGCTGACGGCGATGACCAGCGTGTCGCGCATGTCGAGCCGCATGTTGAACCCCGACAGCTCGGTGGCGGTGAGCGCATCGATGTCGATCGTGCCGTCACAGAGCTCGTCGAGCAGCGCCGCCGCGCTCCGGCCGGCCACGGCGGCGGTGCCCTGGCCGACGACTCGTACCCTCGTGATGCTGCCGTCGGCGAGTCGTGCAGCCACCCCGGGTGGAAGGGCGCGCCCGCCGACCTCGGCCCGCCGGCCCGAGGGTCCGTCGACCACCTTGCCGCGGAGCGTCTTGCGGAAGCTCGTGGGGGCCTCCCTGATCTCCTTCAGCAGGAAGTGGGGGGCACCACCGCGGTCGATGTCGCGGGTAGTGATCTGGGCGGTGGCGACATCCGACTCGGTCACCGGGATCGGCGCGCCGTCGTAGCCCAGGCGATGGATGCCGGCCAGGTCGCCTGCCGAGCGGGCGTCGAGCACCACGACCTGACCGCGGCTGCCGGTGACGGACGGTGTCTCGCCGTCGAGGCGCACGAAGCGGTCGGTCTCCTCGACCAGGCCGTACGGCTCACTCGCCACGACAAAGCGGTCGTCGGCAATGCCCACGTACAGCCCCTGGCCGCTTCCCCGAAGGGCGAGGTACACGGCATCGACGTCGTCGGCCGACTGCGCAGCGACGGCGACGCTGCCCTCGAATTCGGCCACCGTGCGACGGAAGGCCTCGGCCATCGATGAACCCGTCGCAGCATGCGTGGCCATCAGTGCCGGGATCACCTTGGCGTCGGTGGTGATCGGCCCCGCGATACGCAGGCCGTGGAGCACCTTGAGGTCGGCGTGGTTGTCGACATCGCCATTCAGCACCGCGACCGTGCAGGTCGATGCATCGCCGCCGCGTCGCTCGAGCTGCTCGCCGTTGACCGGATGGCAGTTCGGCTCGCTGATGATGCCCACGCT
>JBJOMQ010000204.1:0-4436 GCA_046052275.1 Actinomycetota bacterium
TGCCGCCGCGCCACCACGCTGCGACGCCACGGCGGGCAGTGGGCCTTCCCCGGCGGTCGCGTCGACGAGGGCGAGTCGGCCGAGCAGACCGCCCGTCGAGAACTGCACGAGGAGCTCGGCGTAGTGCTGCCAGACGATGCGGTCCTCGGCCGGCTCGACGACTACCAGACCCGCTCAGGCTTCGTCATCACGCCGGTGGTGATGTGGTCGGACGACGAGCTCGACCTCGTACCCGACCCCGTCGAGGTCGCGCACGCCTATCACATCGGCATCCACGAGCTGTTCCGGCCGGGATCGCCGCGCTTCACGCCGATCCCTGAGAGCGACCGGCCCGTGGTGCAGCTGCTGATGAGCCGCGAGATCGTGCATGCGCCGACGGCGGCCGTGCTGCTGCAGTTCCGGTGGGTGGCCATCGAGGGACGCGCCGGCGAGCGCGTGAACCATCTCGAGCAGCCGGTGTTCGCCTGGCGCTGAGCCTGGCTCAGGCAGTCACTGGCGACCGCTGTGGCCGAATCCGCCGCCTCGATCGAGCCCGTCGAGCTCGTCGACCTCGTGCCACTCGACCTGCTCGACCCGCTGGATCACCAGTTGCGCGATCCGGTCGCCGCGCCGCACGTGGAACGGCTCTGACGGATCCGTGTTGAGGAGGATCACCTTCACCTCACCGCGGTAGGCGGCATCGATGAGGCCGGGAGCATTCGCCACCGTCAGGCCATGGTGCAATGCGTTGCCGCTTCGCGGCAGCACGAGTCCGGCGCAGCCCACCGGGATGGCGATCGAGATGCCGGTCGGCACCAGCACCCTGCCACCGCACGGGGCCACGGTGACATCGACCGTCGATCGCAGGTCGAGACCGGCGTCGCCTGCGTGTGCGTACGACGGCAGGGGAAGGTCGCGGTCGAGCCTCACGATGGGGACGGGCAGCATCGCCGCGAGCCTACGACGCGGAAGTGCGCCGACCGGCGGCCGGTACGATCCCGCACGTGACCGGCCAGGGGGCGCACCAGCGCGACAGAGCGCCCGAGGCGCGGCCGCCGTCCGTCGACCGTCTCGCCCGGGCCATGGCCCCCGCCGGGCTGCCGCACGCCATCAACGTCGAGCTTGCCCGCGAGGCCATCGCAGCCGGCCCCGACTCGTGGACCGATGAGGCCGCGCTGGCACGTGCTGCGCACCGTCGCCGGCTGATGCTGGCACCCGTGGTGAATGCCACCGGCGTGCTGCTGCACACCAACCTCGGCCGAGCGCCACTGGCGATGCACCATCCCGACCGGGCCATCAACGTCGAGTTCGACCTCACCACCGGCGAACGCGGATCCCGTCAGGCGGCGATCGGCAGCATCCTGTCGACGCTCTGCGGCGCCGAGGCAGCAATGGTGGTCAACAACAATGCGGCCGCGGTGCTGCTGGTTCTCGCCGCGCTCGCCGAGCGGCGCAGCGTGCTCGTGAGCCGCGGCGAGAGCGTCGAGATCGGCGGAGGATTCCGAGTGCCCGACGTGATGGCGCGCTCAGGGGCGCGCCTCGTCGATGTCGGCACCACCAATCGCACGCGGCTCGACGACTACCGCAACGCCATGGAGTCGGCTGCCGACGACGTGGCCCTCGTGCTGAAGGTGCACCCCAGCAACTACCGGGTGGAGGGCTTCGTCGAGGACACGCCGGTGGAGCAACTAGTGACGCTCGAGGTGCCCGTGGTTGCCGACATCGGCAGCGGACTCGTCGACGCCGACTGTCCCTGGCTGCCGGGCGCGCCGCCGCCGTGGCTGGCGGGCGAGCCGGCCGCACGCCAGACACTCGCTGCCGGCGCCGCACTCGTCACCTTCAGCGGCGACAAGCTGCTCGGCGGCCCGCAGAGCGGCATCATCGCCGGTCGCGCCGACCTCGTCGCCCGCTGTGCCCGGCACCCGCTGGCCCGCGCGCTTCGACCCGGCGCACACGTGCTGCTTGCACTGCAGGACGTGGTGGTCGCCTATCTCGACCGCACTGCCGCCCAACGGATCCCGTTCTGGCAGATGGTCGCCGCCGACATCGATGGTCTCCGCACACGCGCGGCGCGCATCGTCGATGCCGTCGGCGCCGGCGAGGTCGTCGACAGCGAGGCACTTCCCGGCGCCGGCAGTGCTCCCGGCGTCACGATGCCCTCGGTGGCTGTCCGCGTCGGCGGCGATCACCTCGCATCGCTTCGCGCCTTCACGCCACCGGTGATCGCGCGCAGTCGCGACGGTGCCACGCTGCTCGACCTTCGATCAGTCGACCCCGACGACGACGAGACTGTTGCCACAGCGGTCAGTGCCGCACTGGCATCGACGACCCCGCACTGAGCCATGCGCGTCATCGCCACTGCCGGTCATGTCGACCACGGAAAGTCGTCGCTGGTCGAGGCACTCACCGGTACCAACCCCGACCGCTGGGACGAGGAGCGTCGTCGTGGCCTCACGATCGACCTCGGATTCGCGCACACGACGGTGACCGGCCCCGACGGCACCGACCACGGCATCAGCATCGTCGACGTGCCCGGCCACGTCAGGTTCCTGCGCAACATGCTGGCCGGCGTCGGCGCGATCGATGCCTGCGTGTTCGTCGTCGCCGCCACCGAGGGCTGGAAGCCCCAGAGCGAGGAGCACCTGCGCATCCTCGAGCTGCTCGGGGTGCATCACGGCATTGTCGTCGTCACGAAGCGAGACCTCGTCGACGACGAATGGCTCGAACTGCAGCAGCTCGACATCCGCGAGCGACTGTCGGGCACGTTTCTCGCGACCGCACCAATGCTGGCAGTCAGCTGCAGGCAACGTCCGGCCGATGGCGTGGACGCGGCCGCGCCGAGTGCGACGGATGGCCTCGCCGAGCTGCGGCTGGCGCTCGCCCATCTGGCAGCCGAGGCGCCGGGAGCGGCCGACCGCGAGCGGCCGCGACTGTGGATCGACCGCGTATTCGCCGCCAAGGGCAGCGGCACGGTCGTCACCGGCACGCTCACCGGCGGCACGCTGCAGGTCGACCAGCACGTCACGGCCGGGCAACACGCCGTTCGAGTGCGCGGCATCCAGTCGCACGGCGCAGCGGTCGACCGCATCGGCCCCGGCAACCGGGTCGCACTCAACCTCGCAGGCGTCGATCACGGCGAGCTGCACCGCGGCGATGCGGTCATCGACCCCGGGCAGTGGCGCCCCACCACTCGCCTCGACGCCTCGCTGCGGGTGCTCGGCTCGCTCGGCCACCAGGTGAGCCGACGGGGCTCGTATCTCGCCTACATCGGATCAGGCGAGTTCCCGGTGAGGCTGCGCGTACTCGGCGCCGAGTCGATCCGGCCGGGCACCGACGGACTCGTGCGGCTGCACCTCGCCGCTGATCAGCCGATCCCGCTCGCCCCCGGCGACCGCTACGTGCTGCGCGAGTCGGGACGCGACGAGACCATCGGGGGCGGCGAGGTACTCGACGTGCAGCCAGTACGCCCTGCATCGAAGGCATCGCCCGATCGCTCGGTCGAACGCGTCATCGCCGAGCGAGGCTGGATCGATGTCGACGAGCTCGAGGCGCTCACCGGAGAGCGGCGGCAGCCCACCATCGGCCGATGGGCAGCAGCACCGCAGGCACTCGACCTCGCTCGCGGTGAGGTGCTCGCAGCAGTCGACGCAGCTGATGCGCTCGGTCTCGACACGGCGGCGCTCAGCGACGTGCAGCGGGCCGTGCTCACCGAGCTACCGGGCATCGTCGTCGAGGCAGGCCGCGCCCGGCGCGACGCCGTCATCGACCCGCTCGCCGCGCATCCGTTTCTCGCTGCAGTGAAGGCCGGTGGTTGCGCCCCGCCAGATCCCGCCGGCATCGCCGCCGCCGAAGTGCGCGAACTCGTGCGGCGGCGACTGCTCGTCGAGCGCGACGGCATCCACTTCCACCCCGACGCCATCGACACCGCTGCCACAGCGGCAGCCCGACTGCTCGGGGGTGCCCCCGACGGATTCACCGTCAGCCAGTTCCGCGAGGCGCTCGGCATCACGCGCAAGCACGCCGTGCCGCTGGCGGCCGAGCTCGACAGCCGGGGCATCACACGACGACGCGGCGACGTGCGCATCGCCGGCCCGCGCCTTCCGGCCTCGTAGACGGTGCTACGACGCCGAGGCCGCAGGCGGCGTTGCGCCGCCCCTGCCCGCGAGCGAGCGCACGCGGCGAAGGCCACGACGGCGCGAGGGGGCGACCTCGCGCAGTTCGAGGTCGCGCGCGGCGCGAGCCACGCGGAGATCGTTGGTGATCACCTCTCCGAAGTGCGCTGGATCGGCAAGCAGCCAGCTGTGCGATCCCTCGACCTCGGTGCCTGATACGCCGCTTGCCACACAGAGCGCCTCGAACGACTCGCGGGGTATCACGCCGTCCCTGCGCCCCCACAGGATCGTGATCGGCAGGCCACTGTCACGGAGCATCTCGAGCTCTCGCCGCAGGTCGGCGCG
>JBJOMQ010000205.1:0-4612 GCA_046052275.1 Actinomycetota bacterium
TAGAACCATCCCGACTCCGACCAGTTGCCGAGTGAGTCCTGCGCGTTCACCTTGACCGAGTACTCAGTCGACACGGCATTGGCAGGCATCACGCATGCAAACAGCCAGGTGCCGTCGAGGGTCGTGCCGCTCTCGAGACGGCCCGGCGTGCCGAACCCGCATGCCGTGTAGATGCCGCTTGCCCATCCGATGGTGATGCCCGTGCTCGACACCCCGTCGGTGTCGGCTGCGCGCCAGCGAACGGTGAACGCCTGCCCAGCCGTCACGATCGACGGGACGTCGACCTCGGAGATCAGCGGACTGGTCAGGTCGCCCGGCGTGGTGACCGTCGGGGGCGGCAGCACGGTGATCACCGGCGGCTCGAGCCTCGTGTCGCCGGGTGCCGTGTCATCGGGCGTCGTACCGTCTGGCACCGTGTCGGCACTGATCGCCGGCACGGTGCCGTCGACACCGCCGTCCGCCGTGGTGCCATCGGCGCCCGACGAGGGTGTCGAGTCATCGACCAGCGGCAGCGTGGCCTCGCTGCCCCCCGTCGACGTCTGCGGCTCGACCCGGCCGGTAGCGGCACCGCCGCCCAGTGCCATCGCTGCGGCGCTCAGGAGGGCAATCGACGACACTGCGCCGAGTGCGACCCAGAGTCGCCGTGCAGTCGGTCGGCCTCCTGACGGCGTGTCGACTGCAACTGCTGCCGGACGCTCGAGGTACTCGCTGCCGCGCGTCGAGAGGTGGCCGGCGACACGCCGCAGCGTGCTGGCGAGGTCGCTGTCGGGATGCTGGTCGGTGCTCATCGTGTGTTCTCCTGTTCGAGCGGATTCGGACGTTCGGGTTGTGGATCAGATGGCGGTGTCGACGCGGCGTCGACGCGCGACGGCGTCGCTGCGGCTGCCGGCCGCAGCCGCGACAGCCCGCGGTGCACGTGGTTGTTGACCGTGCTGCGCCGCATGCCCAGCAGTTCGGCGACATCGTCGTAGCTCCAGCCGAAGCCGTGGACGAGGAGCACGCAGGCACGCTGGTCGGGGCTCAGCCCGCCCAGCAACTGCATCACGTCGTGCATCGACGGATCCTCGTGGATGACGTCGGGAAACCGGCTTGGGAACGTGGTGCGGCGCGACCAGCGCACATATCGACGCGAGTTCGACTGCGAGACCCGATACAGGTAGCCGAGCGGGTTCGCCATTCGCAGCAGGCGGTCGCTGTGCCGCCATGCGTACTCCTCGACCTCGCAGCACAGGTCGCCGCCCACCTCGACGCCCCACCTCGACCACAGCACCGGCAGCAGCCGCAACCGCACGAGCGCGATCAGCTCCTCGATCGTGGCCGGAGGCCCCTGCGCCGTCGATGGCTCCATCACCCCACGAAACCCTCGACCGGCGGGCGATGTTTCACCCAGCACGCCGACATCTCCTCCACTGTGGCAGCCCCCGTCGCCGCCGCACCGCCGGGCGACCTCGACCGCCACGGTACGATCGGCGCCGCTGGGCTGGGAACCGGCACATCCTGCCAGCGCCCCGCACCGCCCATCTCATGGAGGCTCGCCGACGATGCAGCCAGCACCGATCGAGAGCACGGGGGAGCCGCACGCGATGGCGCGGCTGTCGACACTCGACCGCCTGCTGCCGGTGTGGATCGGACTCGCCATGGCCGTCGGCCTCGCGCTCGGGCGGGCACTCCCCGACCTGAACGACACCCTCGAACGCGTCACGGTCGGCTCCGTGTCGCTGCCGATCGCCCTCGGGCTGCTGCTGATGATGTACCCGGTGCTGGCGAAGGTGAGGTACTCGGGCATCGGCCACGTGGTCGCCGACCGCCGGTCGATGGCGCTCTCGCTCGTGCTCAACTGGCTGGTCGGGCCGGCCGTGATGTTCGCCCTGGCCTGGCTGATGCTGCCCGACCTCGCCGAGTACCGCACCGGCCTCATCATCGTCGGCCTGGCGCGCTGCATCGCCATGGTGCTCATCTGGAACGACCTCGCCCGCGGCGACCGAGAACTGGCCGCAGTACTGGTGGCGTTGAACTCGATCTTCCAGATCGCTGCCTTCTCGCTGCTCGGATGGTTCTATCTCGAGACGCTCCCCGGGTGGCTCGGCCTCGACACCTCTGGCATCGATGTGACCGTCGGCGAGATCGCCGCGAGCGTGCTGGTGTTCCTCGGCATTCCGCTGGCAGCAGGCTTTCTCACGCGCACGCTCGGCGAGCGAGCACGGGGCACCGAGTGGTACGAACGGCGGTTCATTCCCCGCGTCTCGCCACTCGCGCTCTACGGCCTGCTGTTCACCGTCGTCGTCCTCTTCGCGCTGCAGGGCGAGACCATCACCGATCGACCCTTCGATGTGGTGCGGATTGCGCTGCCACTGCTCGCCTACTTCGTCGTGATGTGGTTTGGCTCGTTCCTCGCCGCCCGTCGTCTCGGCCTTCCCTATGAGCGGACGGCGGCGATCGCCTTCACCGCTGCCGGCAACAACTTCGAACTGGCGATCGCCGTCGCCATCGGCGTCTTCGGCGTCTCGTCAGGGCAGGCACTCGCCGGTGTCGTCGGACCGCTCATCGAGGTGCCGGTGCTCGTCGCCCTCGCCTACGTGTCGCTCGCCCTCCGCCGACGCGGACGACCGTGACTCAACGCCCCGACGGAATGGGGGCGATGGCGAACTCGTAGGGCGGGTCAGCGGTCAGGCCGTCGTGGCGCTGGAAGAGCCTGACCGTTGCCTCGTAGAGCGGCTGGTCGATTGCCTCGTCGCCTGCCCACGTTCCCATCGCCTGGTAGGCGGCGATCGCAGCGGTCACCGCAACAGGGTCGGCGTCCGGCAGGAAGGGACTGATGATCCGCGCGACCTCGTCGGCGGGAGCCGACTGCGCGTGGCGGCGCCCGTTCCGGTACGCGCGGGTGAAGGCCGTCGCCTGCGGAGTCGCCAACCACTCCGACGAGGCGCACAGACTCGAGAAGGCGATCTCGGGCGTCTCGTCGCCGATGGCTGCGACGACCGTGGCGATGCCGTCGCGCTCGAGGACATGCGGTGCCGGACCCTGCATGTGCACGAACTCGCCGGTTCCCGCACGGAATGCAGCATCCATCTCGGCGGGCGTGCCGGCATTGACGAGGTCGACATCGTCGATCGACAGGCCATGGGCAGCGAGGGCCGCCTTCAGCAGCGTCATCGGCTGGAAGAAGTGATCGGCGACCACGGCAGCGCCGCGTAGGTCGTCCCACCGGAACGGCCGGCCAGCACCGCGACGTGCGAGGAAGAATCCATCGTGGCGGTTCACCAGCGCGAAGTGCCGGTGCGGCATCGAGAGTCCGTTCGTCCACGGCCGGAAGTGGACGGCCACCGCCGACTGGGCAACGTCGATGTCGCCGTCGCGGATGCCGTCCTCGACTGTGCGTCCGGGCATCACGGTGTCGTAGGTGGCATCGAGACCCTCAGCTGCGAGGTGTCCGCCGCCGATCGTCACGAGTACTGGGCTGTAGAACGCCGAGAACCTGAGGAACCGCACCCGCACCGTGTCGTCATTCGCTGCCATTGCCACAGTGTCGCACCACGGCAGAGCGGTGCGTGCAGCCTCTCGCAGTCGAGTGCAGCACGGCGATCGCCCGAGTTACCGCCAGTAGGGACACGCAACCACGGTGTCCGCCGGCGCACGAGCGTCACAACGAACAACGGCCCAAGGCGTGAGCCTTGGGCCGTCGATTACCGAGCGGACGACGAGATTCGAACTCGCGACCCTCACCTTGGCAAGGTGATGCTCTACCAACTGAGCCACGTCCGCGTATGTGCGACACGCAATCTAACGGGGTGCGCTGGGGTGCGGCAACGTGCCCGCCGTCAGCTGGCGGGGCGCTGGTCGGGCGGGCGCAGGTCGATGCGCAGCACGAGGATGCCGTCCTCGACCGAGGGCACGGCATCGCCGATGATGGCGAAGTCGCGGAAGTCGACCTGCGCCTGGCGTACGAAATGTGCCCGCTCGTCACCGGCCACCGGCGGCAGCGGCCGGCGCTTCACGGCAGTGGCCCGCTCGCGGAAGCGGGCGATCATCTCGTCGACGTCGAATCCCTCGGCCATGCCGCCACGGTATCCGACGTGCCGTCTCCGAGATCAGTCGCCAGCCCGGCCCTTCAGAAGTGGGTCGACGGGGCCGCTCGACCGCGGTACCACCGGCGACCGCTCAGCGATCGCCTCGGCGAGTCGCAGCCCAGCAGTCGACTCGTCGATCGGCCGCGCCGCGTCGAGTCGCACCCGCCGCAGGCCCGGGTCGGCATCACGCCAACGCCTCGTGCTCATCACCTCGAGCGGCCCGAGCGAGGGGTGCTCGACTCTGCTGGTGACCCACCACCATGCGGTCGCTGCAGCGAGCCCGATGCCGATGATGATGAGCGCGGCCGCCACGAGATGGATGGTGCGGGCGTTCTCCGGGTCGTCGAACGTCGCTGCGGCGGCAGACGCCAAACAGTGTCGCAGGTCGGGCGGCCGGCGTGCCATCTCCCCCTGATCCCCCGCCCGCTGCAGGCGCCCGGCCCGATGCGGCCAGCGCCACGGCTGCCGATCGGCCATGCTGTCGGGGTGGATGTGGTGTGGTTCGTGCTCTTCGTCGGCGGCCTCATCGGCCTGTGGTTCCTCGC
>JBJOMQ010000206.1:0-4406 GCA_046052275.1 Actinomycetota bacterium
CGCCATCGCTCACCTCAGGGGAGTGATCGCCCAGGCCGACCCGTCGGCCGACGGAGGCGAGTCCGCCTCGTTCACGAACCTGCACCTGCTCATGGTGGTCGTGATCCTGCTGCTGCTCGTCGCGCTCATCTTCCTGTCGGTTGCCGAGATGGGCCTGTCGCGCATGACTCGCCCACGCGCGAACTCGCTGGCGGAGAAAGGCGTTCGCGGCGGCAAGGCGCTGAAGCGGCTCGTCGACGAGCCCGAGCGGTGGGTCAACCCGGTGCTGCTCACGGTGAACCTGTTCCAGATCCTGCAGGCGACGCTCACCGGCTATGTCGCCAACGACCTCTTCGGGCCGTTCGGCCTCGTCGTCGGCGTGGTGCTGAACGTGGTGGTTTTCTTCGTGCTCGCCGAGGCCGTGCCGAAGACGTACGCCGTGCTGTACCCGCAGAAGGCTGCACTCATCGCTGCCGGGCCGGTATCGGCGCTCGTGGCCTTTCCATTGCTCCGCTGGATCTCCCAGTGGCTGATCTCGCTGACGAACGTGATCGTCCGCGGCAAGGGACTCGAGCAGGGCCCGTTCGTCAACGAGCAGGAACTGCTCGGCATCGTCGAGGTGGCGGCCGAGGACATGGTGATCGAGGAGCAGGAGCGCGAGCTCATTGAGAGCATCATCGAATTCGGCGACACCGTGGCGCGCGAGATCATGGTGCCACGGCCCGACATGGTGACGGTTCCGCACGACGCGACGGTAAGCGCCGCCCTCGACATTGCCTTCGAGAACGGATTCAGCCGACTGCCGGTGCTCGAGAACGCAGCGGAGTCGGACGGCGACGTGCTGGGCCTCGCCTATGCGAAGGATCTCATGCGCGCCGAGCGCAGTTCGGAAGGCTCGCGTCCTGTGCGCGACTACCTCCGACAGGTGATCATCGTCCCGGAGAACAAGCCGGTGAGCCGGCTGATGCGCGAGATGCAGGCGCAGAAGTTCCACCTCGCCCTGGTGGCCGATGAGTACGGCGCAATCGCCGGCCTGGTCACGCTCGAGGACTGCCTCGAGGAACTGGTCGGCGAGATCGTCGACGAGCACGACGATGACGAAGCCGAGGTCGAGCACCTCGCCGATGGCGACTATCTCGTCGACGGCAGCATGTCGATCGGCGACATCAACGACCTCCTCGGCACCGAGATCCCCGACGACGACTGGGACACCGTGGGCGGATTCCTGTTCGGCACGCTCGAGCACGTGCCCGAGGAAGGCGAGTCGGTAGTGCGCGATGGCTGGCGCTTCTCGGCTGCCGAGATGGAGGGGCGTCGGGTCCGACGCGTGAAGGTGACGCTCGACATCCCCGCCGACGACCGTGCACACGACGGTGCCGCTGACCCTGAGTCAGCCGGCAAGGGATGACCGTCGACGGGATTCGCGGATGCGTCAGCGGAACGCGGGCTTAGGCCTCGTCGGGCCGCTCGGGCACGAAGGGGACGACGCGGGCGAGGACGAGCAGGGCTGAGCCAGCGAGTAACCATGCCGCGGTGACATACGGCCCGCGCAGGGACGTCGCCTGGGCGATCGCCCCGCCCGCTGCGGCCCCGACGGGCATCGCCCCCCATGAGAGCCAGCGGTACACCCCGTTGACGCGGCCGAAGAGGTGATCGGGAACAAGCTGCTGTCGAAGCGACAGCGACGTGACGCTCCACACCGTCACCAGCATCGCCTGTGCGGTGACAAGTCCGACCACGATCCACGGATCGGTGGCGCCAGCCAGCAGCGCCATCACCAGTACAGGCAGCGTTGCCACGGCCACGATCGTCCATCGCCGGCCGATGCCGTCGACGACTCTGCCGGCAACGAGTCCGGCCACCGTGCCGCCGATGCCCATGACCGCCACGGTGACGCCGAACAGGCGCTCGTCGACGCCGATCTCGCGGGTGACGTACAGGACGAACGTGCTCTCGACCATCGCGAAGGCGAGGTTGGTGACTGCGAGGGCAATCGCGAGGTCGCGAAGGAGGCCGTGGCCGCGCAGCCATCGAAGCCCGTCGGCGATGTCGGCGGCGATCGAGGTGCGGCCAGGCTCCACAGCGTCTCGCAGCGGCTCAGATGCGCGTCGCCGTGACGGCAGCGTGGCGACGAGCAGCGCAGCGACAGCGAATGAGGCGGCGTCGATGCCGAAGGGCAGCCACACTGCGGCAGCGAACAGGATGCTGCCGAGCGGCATGCCGACGAACGTGTTGCCGACGAGCTCGGCCGAGAAGCGCCAGCCGTTTGCCCGCTCGAGCCGGTCGACGTCGACGACGACGGGAACGATCGCCTGTGACGCGCTGTCGAAGAACACCTCTCCCACGCCGAGTCCGAGCGCCAGGACCCAGAGCATCCAGACATCGACATCGGTGGTGGCGGCAGCGACCGCGAGCCCGGCGACGAGCGCCGCGCGGCTGATATCGGCGACCACCATCACCCGACGCGGGTCGGATCGATCGACGATGGCGCCGGCGGGCAGGCTGAGGAACAGCCACGGCAGGGTGAAGAACGCTGACATGAGCCCGACTGACAGCTCGCTGTCAGTGGCGCGGGCTGCGAGCAGGGGCAGTGCTCCGACGAGGACCCCATCGCCCACATTGGAGACGGCACTTGCCGACAGCAGCCGCCAGTAGGCGCGCGGCATCCGCGACGGGCGGCGGTCCATGGCGGCGAACCCTAGTTGCCGCTGAGATCTCGGAGGTGGTGCCGTCGTATCTTGCCGAGCGCGGTGCGCGGCAGGCGATCGACGACGCGCAGTTCCTTGGGCGCGCAGAATGCCGGGAGGTGCTCTGCGACGCGGGACCGAAGCTCGGCCAGTGTGGGCGGCGTGCCGTCGGCCACGATCCATGCGGCGACGCGCTGGCCCCACTCGGGATCATCGAGCCCGGCGACGGCGACCTCGCGCACCGACGGGTGGTCGGCGATGACCGCTTCCACGGCCTCGGGCCACACGTTCTCGCCACCGGTGATGATCAGGTCGCCGGCGCGGCCGTCGACGTGGAGACGTCCGTCCGGCAGCAGTCGGCCGAGGTCGCCGGTACGCAGCCATCCGTCGGCAGTCCGCGGATCGGTGCCGTCGCGGTAGCAGCGCAGCAGCATCGGACCGCGCACGACGACCTCGCCATCGACGACGGCGACCTCCACGCCGTCGAGCGCCCGGCCGTCGTAGACGACGCCGCCACCGGTCTCGGTCAGCCCGTACGTGACATGAGCGTGAGCCGGCACGTGTGCCGGGGGTCGACCGCCGCCGACGAGGATTACCCGGAACAGCGACGGATCGATCCGCGCGAGCGCAGTCGCGACAAAGGAGACCGCCGTGGCGCCGCGACGCGCTGCATCCTCTGCGGCTGCGGCGTCGAAGCCGTCATGGACGACGAGGCCCGACTCGGTGTGCAGCGCACGCACGATCACGCTGAGACCACCTACATGATTGAGTGGCAGGCAGGCGAGCCAGGTGTCACTCGCATCCGTGCCGAGTCGCGTCGAACTGGCTGCCGATGCGGCGCGCAGCGCGTCGTGAGTGAGCACCACGCCCTTCGGCTCGCCTGTCGAGCCGCTCGTGGCCATGACGAGGGCGTCGCCGGACTCGACCGGCATGCCGTCGAGCCGGTGTGTGCCGAGTTCGTCGACGAGAACCGACGGGGCCATCCGCTCGAGGAGACGGGCGCGCGCCGATGCCGGCAGGCGGCGGTCGACCGGCAGCACGGCATGGCCGTCGTCCCACGCGCGGCGAAGGGCGTCGACGAACGCGGTGCCACCGGGAAGGTCGAGTGCGACGAGTTCCGCCACGGTGCGAGGCTATGGGCGATGATGGCGACATGAACAGATGGGTGCAGGGAGCCAGGCCGCGCACGCTGCCGGCGGCGGTGGTGCCCGTGGCGCTTGGTGCCGCGGCGATGGTGGGCGAGCCGGAACCGGCCTGGTGGCGTGCATCGCTGGCGCTGCTGGTGAGCCTCGCCCTGCAGATTGCCGTCAACTACGCCAACGACTACAGCGACGGTGTCCGCGGCACCGACGACAAGCGGGTGGGCCCGGTGCGGCTGGTCGCGTCGGGCCTTGCTGCGCCGCGCGCCGTGAAGCGCGCCGCGATTGCCGCATTCGCGGTGGCGGCAGTCGCCGGACTGGTGCTGGCGGTGTCGACCTCACTGTGGCTGCTGGCGGTCGGTGCTGCGGCCATCGCCGCCGGCTGGTTCTACACGGGAGGTCCCCGTCCCTACGGATACCTCGGCCTCGGTGAGGTGTTCGTCTTCGTGTTCTTCGGTCTCGTGGCGACCGTCGGCACCGCATACGTGGTCGGCGAGTCGGTCACGGCGGTGGGATGGCTTGCGGGCTGCATGGCCGGCTGCCTCGCATGCGCGCTGCTCGTGGTCAACAACCTGCGCGACATCCCGACCGACCGCGAGGT